>AGAU01000332.1 GCA_000224765.2 SAR324 cluster bacterium JCVI-SC AAA005
AACTGTTGATCTCCATTTACCCATACACCAGGAGAGGCAAGTCCTATAGATGAGTAGAAGATACCCTTTCCGTCCCTTTTACCATTTTTCCACCAACCAACATGTTTGGATCTATCATTAAATTCCAACGTACCTGCACCATGAGGTACTCCACCCTTGATTTCTCCCTTGTATATCAAATCACTAGAATCAGTTCTTGATTTGCTCCAATTAGTTCCACTGTAGAATTCAATAATGTTTATGTAGAGCGTACCAGTGTATTTGTCCTGTTCGA
>AGAU01000331.1 GCA_000224765.2 SAR324 cluster bacterium JCVI-SC AAA005
AATCAACTGAATAATCTTCTCCTAAGTAAAGCCAACGATTGATCTCAATCATCAGTGATTGGACTCTTTGATCTTTGTTATAATGTTTCATCGGCACAATGGTTCCACTGAATGGCTGATTCCAGGCAGTTGAATAACCACAACTCTCTAATATTTTCTCAACCCTTGCCACTAGTTCTTCAGGGGTATGAAAGTCATCCGTGCCTATACAAAAGTCTGGTCGGAAAGCTGTTTGGTTTAGTTCATAAGGCAGAGGCAAAGCTGGGAAGCTATGACCATCGATGATCAGACAATGGTCATTAGCCAAGAGTGACTCCTCCACTGCCTCTGTCAGTTTTTGGTGATGAGGATTGAATAATCGCTCTAGTAATTCCTAACTCTTACCTTAGCTGCCCTATTTTATGGCGGCAGCGGAAGTTATTCAGCAATGTAGGTTACATTTAACCTAACCTGAATTATGAATAATTAATCTACAATTATCTCGATAATTATTTACAAGACTTAACCAGTCATGAAGATGAGTGAAATACGTCCAGTATGCTTTACTGACAGTAGTTTTTCCATAATTTCCACTATAATTGTTTGACAAAATAATAAAAGAAAAGACTAGTATTTGACCCTAATCCACCTTGTCAAGAACAGCTATCTTGATGGGGTTTACTTTTCGAGCAAAGTGGCTAACAGAGTACACTGAGTTTTTTTTACCACTCTGATAAGTACGGATTCCTCTGGCATTCTCAGTGATCAGATTTTACATACAAATTTCTGTCAAAGATGATTGAAGCTAAACTTTAGTTGATCAAATTTTAATCAAAATTACTTGAAATTTGATCAGATGGAATTTGAAAATTTTTTTTTAATCTTTATCTGACTAAAAATTAGACTAAAATTTGAAATATTTTTGTGAGATACGACTTGATGGCAATTTTATTAAGCAAATTAAACTTGCTATGATTTCAACCGTCAGAAAAACTAGCACATCTCAAATAATCAGTTAAGAATCGAATAGTGAGATTAGCAACTTTTTTCAAATCGGTTTATGCAGAAGAGGCGCCTTGTGAAAATTTTGAATTTGGAAGCCAAGACAATTGAAACTCAAAAAATCTTAACAAGCCATTTTGTGGGCCAGTGTTAAGTGTTGTAAGGCAACTTTTCAGCCGGCCCAGCTCAATTTTTGGGCTGATTCTGATTTTTTTGATGCTAATTGCTGCCATTTTTGCCCCCTGGTTGATGCCTCACGATCCTTTCGAACAGAGTTTTGATGGGTTGACCTTAATGGGCGAACCGCTGCCCCCCAGTGAAGAATTTCCTTTGGGTACTGACCTACTTGGCCGTGATCTGGCTTCCAGACTGATTTTGGGCGCGAGAACCTCACTTGTTATCGGTGTTTTGGCTAATGGTATTGCTGTAGTGATGGGAGCTTTTGTAGGAATCTTGTCGGGATATTTTGGAGGTTGGCTGGGAATGATACTGATGCGCTTTACTGACTTGATGATGGCCTTTCCGGCTTTGCTACTAGCGATTGTGCTGGCTGCTATTTTCAAACCTAGCTTATTAATTGTAGCGCTGGTTATTGCAATGGTAAATTGGGTTCAAATGGCGCGAGTCATATATACCGAAGCCCGCTCTTTGGCTGAGCAAGAGTTCATCCAAGTACAAAAAGCTATTGGTTCGGGCCCATCTCGCATTCTCTTTCGTCACTTCCTACCACACTTGCTTTCTTCAATCATTGTGTTCGGTACTCTGGGCATATCAACAACTGTTTTGCTGGAAGCAACTCTTAGTTTCCTTGGAGTTGGCGTGCAACCCCCAACTCCCTCATGGGGAAACATCATTTTTGAAAATCAGACCTACTTCAACACGGCACCTTGGTTGGTCTTTTTCCCAGGATCAGCAATTTTATTGCTGGCTCTAGCTTTCAACCTAGTTGGAGATGCTCTAAGAGACATTCTTGATCCAACTCTCAAGGGTCATCACTAATGCGTAATTATGTACTTCGGCGGTTGCTGCAAAGTGCGTTAATATTGCTGGGAATCTCGCTGGTGACTTTTATCCTGCTTTACTTGATTCCAGCGGATCCAGCCCGTCAAATTGCTGGCCGAAGTGCCACTGCGAAAACTGTTGCCAACATTCGGGCCCAACTTGGTTTGGATGACCCAGTCATGATTCAGTACTTTCGTTATCTTGGGGGTTTAGTGCAGGGCGACATGGGGCGGAGTTATCTACAGCGTGCTGAAGTTAGTGTTTTGATTGCTGGGCGCTTGCCAGCCAGTCTGTTATTGATGGTTTCCGCAATTGTCACAGAGTTGATTCTAGGGCTGACCATAGGAATTATTGCTGCCCTCAATCGGAACAAGTTAGCAGATCAGACGCTAATGGTTTTTAGTTTTGTATCGATTTCGGCTCCGCAGTTCGTGATTGGAATTTTGTTGTTATATTTTTTCTCAATTCAATTTCAATTGTTACCGATTGGCGGGTATGGCACCTTTGCGCACTTAATTCTTCCCTCTCTAACCCTGGGCCTACTTGGGGCGGGGTGGTATTCGCGCATGATGCGCTCTTCTATGATTGATGTCCTGCATCAAGACTTTATTCGAACGGCTAGAGCAAAGGGAATTGCCAAGCGCCAAGTCATTACAGGACATGTAATACCCAACGCCATCTTACCGATCATTGCAATGGTTGGTATCGACATCGGTTTGTTCATGTCTGGAATTGTCGTTGTGGAAAGTGTCTTTGGCTGGCCTGGCATTGGTCAACTCGCTTGGCAAGCCATTCAACGAATTGATATCCCAGTTATCATGGGAGTCACGATTGTTTCCGCCATAGCCATTGTGCTGGGTAATTTATTAGCTGACTTGATTGTACCGTGGATAGATCCCCGGATTAAGATCAAGTAAATTCAAGAAGGATAACTATGACTAAGATTTTCCTTGCAGGTCTAGCTGGCATTGCACTGTTTGGTAATGTGGCCTTGGCTCAAGTTAACGAGAAGGCACCTCAAGGTGGCTCTATGACCGTCACTTACAAAGATGATGTAGCAACGCTGGATCCAGCAATCGGATACGACTGGCAAAACTGGTCTATGATCAAGAGCCTCTTTGATGGTTTGATGGGATATGAGCCTGGAACCACCAAGCTACGTAATGAGCTCTCCGCAAGCAATACCATTTCGACTGACGGGACGATTCACGTTTTCAAGATGAAAAATGGAATCAAGTTCCACAACGGCCGTGAGATCACAGCTGCGGATGTAAAGTATTCTATTGAACGAGTGACCAATCCAAAAACCCAGAGTCCAGGGGCAGGGTTTTTTGGAATGATTGACGGTTTTGACTCTTGGAATGCAGGGAAAGGATCTGAACTTTCAGGAGTTAAAGTGATTGATGAAAAGACCGTAGAAATTAAGCTATCCCGTCCTGATGCAACCTTTCTGCATGTGATGGCACTTAATTTCGCCTCAATAGTACCAAAAGAAGCTGTTGATGCGGCAGGGGAAGATTTTGGTAGGAAACCAGTTGGGTCCGGGGCATTTAAGTTGGCGGAGTGGACACCTGGACAGCGTGTTGTGTTTGAGGCATTTGATGAATACCATCGAACTGGAGTGCCCAAGTTGGAGAATGTCACATTTGAGATTGGCCTGGAGCCTATGGTCGCTCTGCTCCGCTTGCAACAAGGGATGGCAGACACACTGGGTGATGGCATTCCACCCGCACAATTCATGCAAGTTATGAATGATCCCAACCAGTCAAAAAATGTGATTGAAGGCGGACAGCTCCATACCGGTTATATCACGATGAACACCAGAATGGCGCCATTCGATAATGTGATGGTTCGAAAAGCCGTCAACATGGCAATAAACAAAGATCGTATCGTGCGCATTATCAACGGTCGCGCAGTCCCGGCCAACCAGCCCTTGCCACCCACGATGCCAGGCTATGCCAAGGACTACAAGGGATATCCATTCGATCCCGAGGGTGCAAAAATAATGCTGTCAGATGCTGGCCTTGCAAATGGCTTTTCCACTGAATTATTTGTTTACAACACTGACCCGAATCCAAGAATTGCTCAAGCAATTCAGCAAGATCTATCAGCTATTGGGATCAAAGCTGAGATCCGCAACTTGGCTCAAGCAAATGTAATAGCAGCTGGTGGTGAACCTGACCAGGCCCCAATGATCTGGTCTGGAGGAATGGCTTGGATTGCGGATTTCCCAGATCCCTCTAACTTCTACGGTCCTATTTTAGGTTGTGCCGGTGCAGTACAGGGCGGCTGGAACTGGTCTTGGTACTGTAATGAGAAACTTGATGCAAGGGCCGCTGAGGCGGATTCGATGACGGATCCATCCAAGATAGCTGAGCGAGAAGCTGCCTGGAGACAGATTTACGTAGACATTATGGATGATGCTCCGTGGGTTCCGGTATTTAATGAGCAACGCTTTACTTTTCGCTCTGACAAGATCGACGGGGATGGAACACTTTTTGTGGATCCAGTACACATTCCAGTCAACTACGACTACATCTTCTCAACGCAAGCCAAATAGGTTTTCATGTGCCAGAATCGTGATCACACTATTCATGGCGCCAATCATCACTTTGGGTGGGACAACTCGCTCTCACCCGCTGTAATGGTGGCTCCTGGGGATAGGCTACACTTGAATTGCCTAGACAGTTCTGCAGGGCAGTTCACTTCCCAAAGTACAACTGCTGATGTCCCCAATCTTGATTTCGCAAAGGTAAATCCAGTTACCGGACCAATTTACGTAGATGGAGCAGAACCAGGAGATATTCTCAAGCTTGAGATTGAAGGCTTCGATCCCTCAGGCTTTGGATGGACAGCAAATATTCCCGGTTTTGGTCTACTAGCGGACCAGTTCAAAGACCCTTTTCTTAAAGTTTGGAAGTATGACACAAAGAAAATGGTACGTGCGCTCTACTCAGACATTGCTTGGGTACCACTGAAGCCTTTTGCAGGTACTATCGGACTTGCACCTGCAGAGGACGGTCTGCATTCTGTAGTCCCTCCGCGACGGGTTGGTGGGAATATGGACATTCGTGATCTGACTAGTGGAACCACCCTGTACCTACCCGTAGAGGTAGAGGGTGGTTTGCTGTCTATTGGTGACACCCATGCAGCTCAGGGTGATGGCGAGGTCTGTGGCACTGCTATTGAGAGTCCAATGGATGTAGACATTCGTGTGGATCTGATTAAGCAGACACCTCTGGCGAATCCGCGTTTTACCACACCCGGTCCGGTCACTCGGCATTTGGACTCTAAGGGCTATGAAGTAACAACAGGAATCGGACCGGACTTGATGAAAAGTGCTGGTGATGCAGTCTCCAGCATGATTGAACTGCTCTCGGTCAATCATATGCTGAATCCGGTAGAAGCCTATCTACTGTGCTCGGTTTGCGGGGATCTACGGATCTCTGAAATCGTAGATATGCCTAACTGGGTTGTTTCCTTCTATTTTCCCAGAGTGGTCTTCGATTGACTTCACGTTCCTTTCAAAACTCTTCTCAAAATCAGCATTCTGAAGGAAGACTCCTTTCAGTCCGAGACCTTCATGTTCAAGTTGCAACAGCCACTGGACCTAAAACCGTCCTTGAAGGGCTATCATTTGAACTGGGACGAGAAGAGACTCTCTGTCTGGCTGGTGAAAGTGGCTCAGGTAAGTCGATGGCAGCCCTCGCGATCATGGGACTGCTGCCAAAACCTATGGCACGTATCACCAAAGGGTCAATTAAGCTTGGTAATCTAGAATTGACTCATCTTTCCGAAAACAGCTATCGGAAAGTCCGAGCCGCTCGGATCTCAATGATCTTCCAGGAACCGATGACCTCCTTAAATCCTATCAGAACCATCCAAAAGCAGCTCTGTGAGACCTTGCTTGAGCACAGACAGTGTAGTCGACAAGATGCTCCAGATAGGGCACTAGCTTTGTTGAAAGATGTGCGATTGACTGAACCAGAGCAGCGCCTTCAGCAGTATCCTCACGAACTCTCTGGGGGTATGCGCCAGCGAGTGATGATTGCAATGGCTCTAGCTTGTGAGCCAGAAATTCTGATTGCCGATGAACCAACTACAGCTTTGGACGTGACAGTACAGGCAGAAATTCTCGCATTGATGCGAGGCCTGCAGGAATCACATAGCACAGGTTTGCTGATGATCACCCATGACATGGGGGTCGTCGCTGAGATGGCAGATCATGTGATGGTTATTAAAGAAGGACGAGAGGTAGAGACTGCTTCAGTTCGTCAATTGTTCATCAAGCCAACTCACCCTTATTCGCAGAAGTTGCTGAAGGCAGTACCCCGCCTTGGATTTGCTAAGCCAAAAGACCCACTGCCCGATACCTTGGAAAGTATCCTTCAAATCAAAAATCTTAAGGTTCATTTTTTCATACATGGAGGAGTCTTTAATCGTCCAGTAGCTCGAATTCATGCGGTGGAGAACGTTTCCCTTTCGATTCGGCGAGGTTCGACTCTAGCTTTAGTTGGCGAATCAGGTTGTGGCAAGTCGACCATCGGGAAGGCGATGATGGGACTAATACCTTGTTCCGGGCAGATTCAATTTAATGGAGAATCTATAACTGGACTCTCTCGTCTCAATATGAAGAGGGTTTTGAGGAATATTCAAATGATTTTTCAGGATCCAGGAGCCTCCTTAGATTCAAGAATGAAGGTTGGTGATCAAGTGGCTGAACCGATGGTTGTTCATAAAATCGCACGAGGATCAGAATTGAAGGACCGAGTGGCTTACCTATTTCAAAGGGTTGGACTTTCTGCTGATTCTATTGAGCGTTATCCTCATGAATTTTCCGGTGGACAACGCCAGCGTGTCTGCATTGCTCGGGCACTTTCTCTCTCACCAAAATTGATTATTGCAGACGAGTGTGTTTCCGCGCTAGATGTATCAATTCAAGCTCAAGTTTTAGAGTTGCTCAAGGAACTTCAGCAGGATGACGGGATCGCATATCTTTTCATAAGCCATGACATGGCTGTGATAGAGCAGATGGCAGACGATGTAGCCGTGATGCAGCTTGGTCAAATCGTAGAATATGGGCATCGTGATGCCGTACTCCGCGATCCCCGCCATCTTTACACCCAGCGACTTCTATCAGCAGTTCCTATTCCTGATCCAGAAATTAAAAAACACCCTTTTTTACACCAAGAAGTTTTTGTAGAGTCTGAATCTCCGATTTTTCAACTAAACGAACGCCCAACTCCTCTCTATTTGAAAGAAGTTACTTCAGGGCATCAAGTTGCACTTTGATTTAAAATCAGCATTGATAATTTGTAATCTCACTTTAAATTTTTCTGATACTCATTTTTATTTTTGGCATTTAAATGATAATTGGAGTTCCCAAAGAAATTAAAAACCAAGAATATCGTGTAGGCAT
>AGAU01000330.1 GCA_000224765.2 SAR324 cluster bacterium JCVI-SC AAA005
CCTTCATAAATATTTGTATCGGTAATACCAAACATTTTTTTCTTTAATCCAAAATTCCTTCCAGTATAAGAAGCATTGGCAGGGATAAAAACTTTCTCCAATTCCTGGGGAGTGTGCTTTGCCTTTAATCTCAATTTCTATCTTACCCTCTGCCAGTACTACTAATTCATCAGTTTTGTGAAGAAAGTTTGCCTATACCTGCTTGGTTGGATTCTAGAATGTACTAATGCTATATCCTCTTGAACGCCAATTTTCTGTAATTAAGCCAGGATTCATTCTGTAATAGAAACTAGGAAAGTTTTTGGAGATCTTGGTGGGGCAATGGGTGGGGCAGTCAGATCGGGTTATTCTGATAATGGGGATAAATTGTTGATATTACAGTAAGGGAGTGTGGAGCGAGAAACGGGGTTCGAACCCGCGACCTCAACCTTGGCAAGGTTGCGCTCTACCAGCTGAGCTATTCTCGCTTTGGTCGGATAGTTCTGGTGCCGAGAGCCGGAATCGAACCGGCACGGGGTCACCCCCACTGGATTTTGAATCCAGCGTGTCTACCAGTTTCACCACCTCGGCAATGGATTTAATTCCCCCATCCAGTTTTTGAGTTTGGCATCGACCGACTCTCCCACCGAGTAACCCCGGCA
>AGAU01000329.1 GCA_000224765.2 SAR324 cluster bacterium JCVI-SC AAA005
TAAAATAATCAAATAAATTTGGAAACCAACCAAATGAAATAATAGAAATCCAATAACTCCCATCATGCCAAGAATTATTCCGACTGCCCCAAGAAATTCAAAACGAGGTGGCTTACTTTTCCGTTTTCGAGGTGTAGGATCTTTAGGTCCAAAAGGGTTGAAATCACCCTGACGCGAAAACACTCTGTTTACAACGTAAATTAGAGAACTCCCTTTCACTCTCACCCCCTCCTTCACAATCGTGAAATGCATAACTGTTTTTATTAGCGT
>AGAU01000328.1 GCA_000224765.2 SAR324 cluster bacterium JCVI-SC AAA005
CACCAAAAATCAAGGTCATATATAAAGTTTCTCTTTAAAGTCTGTTTCTTCCATAACGTTGAAAACATAAAAAATTTTTCATTGCACTGCACTGGAATTTTCATCTCATTCAACATGACGCTTTTCGACATGCGCCTTTTGTATTTCCAACTATCTCGCTTCATACCATTTTTTCTGTAAACAATCTGACCCTGCTGCCAATAATTTTGGAATTGATGTCAGCAATCACAACAGATGCGTCCATCTCGGTAAGAACCTCTGCAGAACAAGGTCCGATACCTCAGCAAACTCCAGTAATGATAGTTCGTTGTCCAGAAGGATCACTCAAATTTTGGAAAATTTTCATGATACTACTATCTGGTTTCAATATTAATTGTGTAGAAAGGCCATGAAATTATCTAATCAAAATTCTAGACCAAAGGCCTGTAATTAGTATACGCTAATAAAAACAGTTATGCATTTCACGATTGTGAAGGAGGGGGTGAGAGTG
>AGAU01000327.1 GCA_000224765.2 SAR324 cluster bacterium JCVI-SC AAA005
CAGTTTTTTGATGTTTGTCTCAGATTGAGAATGATTTTAATGAAAAGATATCTGAGTTTCATATACTTGATGATTCTCAAAAATTAGCCTCCATCATGAAGGCCATGTAGCTTATCTACAGCGCTGCAGTTCTACATTAAAGTGGAACTGCAACTCTATTCCGTAAATGATTGCGACTTCCCCGCATTACCTCCAAAAGTTACTACTACCAACCTTTCAACTTCATTTCTGACTGTACCCGTTCATTCATTGGATTGGATAACGATTCAAGGTCGACTTCTGGTGCAATCAGCCTTTGGGTTAGATCCTTGACAAAATCTATCTATGAGTTGATAAGTTGACTTGCCAAGAGTGGCCTCCACTCTGGCAAAAAAGAGTTTTTCGTACATCAAATGTATTCTTTGCATAAGGAGTCCCTATGGCAATTCTAGTTTGGATTACTCTCACAGTGAAAGATGGCA
>AGAU01000326.1 GCA_000224765.2 SAR324 cluster bacterium JCVI-SC AAA005
GTTTCTCTGGTTAACGGGGTCCAGGGACGCAGAAATAGCAGCAAGCTCTGTAGGAAACTACGCCAATCCGACCTTGCCTGAGTTTGAAGACTATGGAGAAATTGTTCTGCGCAGTCCGACTGCCAATGGCTTTATCCGAGTGGACTGGTATACACCGGATGCGCTGCCCACCTGGGGAGACGGCCGACTCTTTATCCAAGGGACTGAGGGCTATCTGGAATTACGGAAGTATATTGACATTCTTGGGCAGGAGGGGCAAGACCACCTGATGCTGGTCAATCGAGATCGCTATGAACGGATCGACTGTAGTGATGTTCCAATCACTTACTTTGAAAAATTCCTAAATGATATCAAGGATCGTACAGAATTCACAATGACCCATGAGCACTGCTTCACAGTCTGCCGTCTGGCACTGGAAGCCCAGGAAAAGGCTGTTCAATTGGGGTAGAGAGATTGGTGATTAAGACTTCCTGAGGGTCAACTTTAGTGAATTTTAAGAACTACTTACCGGAGAGTAAGGCAACGAGACCTAATGAAGCGTTTTTGTTTGACAGTCCTTCTCATCTTTATTCAAATCGGCAACGTTTCCTGATTTAAGATGAATGCAGATCAAGCCTGCAATAATATTGTGAATAAGAATTTCATTTTTTGATACAGGAGATGGTTCTTCCTTCAAAAATTTAATTTAAAGATATATTTTTGAAAAAAGTTGGTGAGTTAAATTAAGGCTTCCCAACAAACATTTCGCAAAATGATCACCATGTTTGCAGCTTTGCCAAGTGTTGATCATTAGCGATCTCATCAGGTGGCTGAATAACCTGTCAAAGGTCAGGCGACCTGTTATCTCCAACTCTAAGGTAGGAACTGAGAATGCTAAAAAAACTCAGAAGAATCTTGACCGCCGGTTCAGTCGCAATGGCGGTCTGGGCAACTCCACTGTTCGCTGAGACACAACTGAGAATGACTTGGTACAACGACGGTATCGAAGGCGAAGTCATGCGATCATTATTGGATCGCTTTGAAGCTCAGAACTCAGATATTAGAGTCACCTTGGACGTGGTGCCATATAAGTCGATTATGGAGAGTCTGCCAGTGCAACTTGCTGCTGGAGATGGACCAGATATTGCCCGTGTCACCGATCTTGGTGGTCTCTCAAAATACTACATGGATCTCCGCCCACATTTGAGCGATGCGGGTTACTGGGAGAAAAGCTTTGGTCCCTTCCTCAAGTGGTTGCGTCAACCGGGGGATACCTCAGCCATTTCTGGATTCATGACTCAGTTGACGGTCACAGGTCCCTATGTCAACAAAACGTTGTTTGAGCAAGCAGAAGTGCCAATGCCTGGCAAAGGAGCCACTTGGGACGATTGGGCCAAGGCTTCCAAGCAAGTAGCTGATAAGTTGGAAATTCCTATTCCAATGGCCTGGGATCGCTCTGGTCACCGTGTCTCCGGACCAGCAATCGCGATGGGTGCCAAGATGTTTGATGGCAGTGGCGAACCGGCTCTGATTGATGAAGGTTTGAAGCGCATGACCCAACGCCTCTATGACTGGCACCAGCAGGGAATCATGGCTAAGGAACTCTGGGGCTCTGTCTCTGGTTCAGCCTATCTGGGTGCGAATGAGGATTTCACAAACGCTCAGGTCGTGATGTATATGAGTGGATCCTGGCAGATTCCTCAGTTTGCCAATAACATTGGTGATGCCTTTGATTGGTGGGCGGTCCCTGCTCCCTGTGGTCCAGCAGCCTGTACTGGGATGCCCGGTGGAGCAGCCTTGGTAGCTATGAAAGATACCAAGCATCCCGAAGAAGTGGCTAAGCTAATGGATTGGTTAGCTCAGGAAGAAAATTTAGCAGAATTTTACGGTCGAACTCTGTTTATTCCAGGACATCTAGGGTTGGCAGAGAAGGGTGTTGATTTTGATACAGAAGATCCTCGCGCGAAACATGCTCTGGAGACCTTTGCTGGAGCGGTCCCCGGCATTTCTCAAACGGCTTTTGACCTGCAGGGTTATGTTTACAACCGCGTGATGTTCAACGCACTGATCTCGCGTCTGAATGAAGCCATCATGGGTGAACTGACTCTGGATCAGGCCTATGAGCGGATGGAACAAGATATTCAGCAACAACTCGCTGTGAAGAAGCGAGGTAGCTGATTCTGCTAGTTAAACACGAATTCGCTGACTGGGCGGACTCGTGTACTCTCCATTTTGACTATCAATTCCGCCAACTGCTCATGTAGTTTGGCGGATCTTTACCCTCTAAAGAGTCTCCAATCTTCAAAATGAATTCAGAACTTGCTGAACATTCTCAGTTCAAGGATGCGGAGACTGGTCAATTCAATCCAAAAAGTCTGATTATCTGGCCACTTTCCCAGTTGTTTCGCTTCCTTGAATGGCCGATGAAACGCATCCAGAATCTGCTGGGGCTGGGAACAATGCCCTATATTTTCTTGTTGCCAAATTTATGTTTCTTTGGGCTTTTTGTTGTTCTTCCTTTGTTTGTGAACTTTGCTTTTTCACTGACGGGTGGAACCAACCTTTATCTGGATGAACGTGCTTTCACAGGTACAGAACAGTATGCTTTTTTGCTGGACTGTGGAAATTATGCTGATCCCTTGAGCTGTCGAGAGGACCGCTTCTGGAAAGGCCTCCTTAACACAGCAATCTTCATTACGCTGCAACTCACCTTTCTGGTGCTGTTCTCGTTGATCACGGCTCTGGTGCTGAATAAAAAAATCCAGGCACGGGGGTTCTTTCGATCGGTTTATTTTTTTCCAGTTTTACTCTCTCCAGTTGTAGTTGCGCTAATCTGGAAATGGATCTTGCTCCGTGATGGCATTCTCAATGCCTGGCTTGTAGAGTTGAGTTTTGACAAGATTCTCTTCTTTGTTAGTCCAGCGTGGGCCATGTTCTGGGCGATCTTCATTTCTATCTGGGCTCATATGGGCTTCTACACTTTAATCATACTTGCAGGACTCCAGGCAATTCCTCCAGATCTTTACGAAGCAGCTGAGATGGACGGAACAAAGCAAGAGCGGATTTTTTGGAGAATTACTCTTCCTCTACTTTGGCCCAATCTGTTGGTTGTGATTGTGCTAGCCTTGATCAAGGGAGTACAAACCTTTGATGAGGTCTTCGTCCTAACTGGGGGTGGCCCAGGCACAGCCACTCAATTCATTGTTCAATACATCTATAACACTGGCTTTACAAATCAGATCCAAAACTTTGGCTTGGCTGCAGCCGCTTCTGTCATTTTAGGAGTAGTTCTGTTTGGTCTCACCATGTTGCAGTTAGCAGCCACTAGGTGGAAAGACAATGGCTGATTCAACTTCTCTTCCTGTCCGAATCTGGCAGTTTCTTACCTTCCGCCGTGGTGGCAAGCGATGGCATTGGACTGATTTGTTCACCTATGGTTACCTGGGCTTGGGGATTTTCTTGATGTTTGGTCCAGTTGTTTGGTTGGTTTTGTCTTCGTTCAAAACTCCCGCTGGATTGCTCGAATTTCCCCCAACCTGGGCTCCTTTGGGCCAAGTTGTGGTAGAAGTCGAGGGCTACGAGAAACCCCTCCCCATGTATCGTGTCACCATGGAAGATGGTTCTACTAAAGATCTGGCTCAAATTCGCCGAATCGGGATCATTAGCCAGATGGTAGATCCAGCGGAGCCGAGTACTAAGTTCAAAATTCCCATTAAGCAGCGAGAACCTATTCGTGAATTCCGCATGGCTTGGGAGAACTATCTTGATCCCTTGGAACGCTTTAACTTTTTGAGTTACCTCACAAACTCGGTCATTGTCACTACCCTGGCTACACTGATTACCTTGTTGATCAACTCTATGGCAGCTTTTGGTCTCTCGATTTACGAGTTCAAAGGTCGCAATGCAGTAATGCTGTTTGTGATTGGTACCCTGATGATTCCGATCACAGTGATTTTGGTGCCCGTGTATTTGGTGGTGACAGAGCTAGGAATGGTCAACTCACTCTGGGCCGTGATTTTGCCAGGGGCAGCAACTCCAACCGGGGTTTTCTTGCTACGACAATACATGTTGACGATTCCCAAGGACCTTATTGAAGCCTCTCGGATGGATAAAGCCACGGAGTGGCAGGTCTACTGGCGAGTTGTTCTGCCTCTAGCGATGCCAGCGATAGCGGTCCTCGCGATCTTCTCAATAATGTGGCGTTGGAATGAATTCCTTTGGCCACTGATCGTTCTCAACCGCTCTGAGGTCTACACTCTTCAGGTGGGCTTGAACGCCTTTCAAGGAGAGTTGGACGTGCAGTGGCACTACATTCTGGCGATGACGGTTGTCACCTTGATTCCAGTCGTGGTGGTCTTTACCTTCCTACAAAAATTCATCACAACAGGCATAGCTAGTTCAGGTATGAAATGAGCGAGAGACCGCTAATTTTCATTGATCCTTACCCCCGGAATCAGGAAATGGTTTTTTCTGAAGCAACGGAGAGAGTATTAAGTGATCTTGGGCGCCTAGTAATCCACTTCGGATCGCGGGCACCAGATGAGTTGGTAGAAGGAATCTTACCTGAGGTTCAAGTGATCATTGGTCAGACGGCAATGCCCAGAGAAAGGTTGGACCAAGCTCCAAAACTGCGCGCCATTCTCAACGTGAAGGCAAACTGGGAGCCCAACATTGATTACGAGGAAGCACATGCTCGTGGCATTCACGTCCTCTCTGCAGCTCCTGCGATGGCCCCTGCCGTGGCAGAGTTTTGCCTTGGTCAGGCAATTACTCTGGCAAGAGGACTTCAACACGCAGATCCTCTTTTTCGACTGGCTCAGGAAGCTTATGGAATCAGGGGCAATGCCAAAGCCTACAGCCTTTACGATTCGAAGGTGGGGCTCTTGGGCTATGGGAATCTAGGCAAGTCTCTGGTGCCGCTACTGAGACCATTCCAGCCTGAAATTCTCGTGTATGATCCATGGCTTTCAAGTGGATATCTTAGCAAAGAAGGGCTAATCCCTGTTTCTCTGGAGGAGATTTTGGCGAAATCAAAGTTTCTCTTTCTACTTGCTGGTGTCACTACAGAAAATGAAGGTTTTCTGGGAAAAGCGCTGCTGGAATTTATTCCAACAGATGCGACAGTGGTCTTGGCTAGTCGTTCAGAGATTGTGGATTTTAAAGCATTTATTGAGTTAGCAGGTCAGGGACGATTCCGGGCAGCAATTGATGTATTCCCAGAGGAACCGGTCTCCAAGGATGATCCTGTTCGAAAAACATCTCATGTTCTTTTTTCATCACACTTAGCTGGTGGAATCCGAGCTTCCTATGCTCGGATTCAAGAGATGATGTTGGATGATATAAAACAGATCCTCCAAGGATTGCCACCATTGCAAATGCAGCGGGCAGAACCAAACTTAGCTGCAAAAATGTGTAGTCGCTGAACCTATGAGAATGAAATGACAGAAATTGTGCTGAAAAAGGTCTACAAAGCCTTTGACTCTGTGGAAGTTCTTCATGGCATCAATCTTCAAGTACAAAGCGGTCAGTTTGTCGTTTTTGTCGGACCTTCGGGTTGTGGAAAAAGTACACTGCTACGAATCATTGCTGGATTGGAAGAGGTTACGTCTGGTGCTGTGGAAATCGAAGGTGAGGTTGTCAACAACGTTGCAGCTTCTGAGCGTGGGTTGGCTATGGTCTTTCAGTCCTACGCTCTTTATCCGCACATGACCGTATATCAAAACATGGCCTTTGGTTTAGAAAACTCTCGGATGTCCAGAGGTGAGATCAACCAACGAGTTTTCAAAGCTGCAGAGATGCTCCAAATCACAGATTATCTGAAGCGCCGCCCCAAGGCATTATCAGGAGGTCAGCGTCAGCGAGTTGCGATAGGCCGTGCTATTGTTCGAGAACCGAAAGCTTTTCTGTTTGATGAACCTCTCTCCAATCTTGATGCCGAATTACGCGTCACCATGCGCAAGGAACTAGCTGCGCTTCATGCTAATATCGGTGGAACCATGATCTATGTGACACATGACCAAACCGAGGCAATGACGCTTGCTGATCAAATCGTGGTTCTGAATCAAGGCCGAGTTGAACAAGCCGGCCCTCCACTGGAACTTTACAATACACCAAAAAATCTATTTGTTGCTGGCTTTATTGGCTCTCCACGAATGAATATCGTTCAAGCTCAACTGGCACGACAAGGGGAACAATGGATTTTGAAATCTGGGCAAACCAAAATCACGATCAAGTCCCTATCAAACTTGGTGGAGGGAGAAAACTGTTCTTTTGGAATTCGACCGGAACACGTCAAATTAGCGAATGTAGAAGAGGCAGATGCTTCAGTCTTTGTTGAATTGACCGAGCAACTCGGTGGTGAGACTTACATCTATTGTCGTTCTGAGGATCTTGGTGCATTCAATGTCCGCCAACCCGGTCAGATCCCCGTCAAGCCCGGAGAACTATTGCATCTAAACTTTGATCACTCAAATCTTCATCTCTTTGAGGAGGAGGGAAAGGTGTTGGCGAATGGTCTCTAGTTCAGAAGATTACTCGCAGGTAGTTTGATAATTATCAATGACTCTCCTCTCTTTTTTTCCTATCCAGCTAAGCCCTGTTCCAAAAAGTTAATTCGATGAAATGCAGAGATTTTCTAAGGTGGTCGAGCCTGCTCACCACGGATCCTTTCCTCAAAGACACCACAATCAAAGTGGAAGAATCATAGCAAATTGATGAAGATGAGCTGACTGCTAAGGAGAGTTTATAGAACTCGGTGGGCTCGGATTCCAGGTACTCGTCTCTGGCTCTACAATGACCGAATAGGAGATCCTTTTCCGAAAGCCCGCTAGGAGATCTATTACAAGTCAGCTTTCAGAATCAGCTACCTGAGCCCAGCACCATTTACTGGCATTGAATCCGGAACGCTAACGCGATTGAAGAAGTTGCTTGCTTTACACAGAGTCCAGTCCCTCTTGCGTTGCATTCACCTACACGGTGCTGCTGTTGAAGGCTGCGGGGACTTATTGGTGCCATGTCAATACAATGGACTGGGAGCAAGTCTCCAGAGAATTGTATGGTCCGCTGATTGTTCAGGGTAGGGATGGCATTGAAGTTGACCAGGAGTTGGTGCTGATCCTATATGAATGGTGATTGGATTAGAATAAGCAGATTGATGAAGCTTCTTTCCTCACTCTTCATGACTAGTAATACAATGCGAATGTTGGAGTGCTTCGGCCAAAGCTAGAAGGAAGTCCGGGGAACGGTGATTGCCCTGGATGTTTACCCGTGTGAGCCGTTTCTCTTTGATAAACCTGGGTTTGAGTTGGCGATCACTCAACAGATGGATGTGCTGGCGGATGTCGGACCTGATGCTTTCAAATTGCAGGAAGTCAGCACGAACCAAACTCTGACCGATACCTCCTTTGTTTTCGATTCTACCACTCAATTTACCCTCCCAAGGCCAACATTGCACTTGCCATCGATGCTAATACCAGAGTTTGAGTTGCAGCAGGCTCGGTGTGCCTATTCGAATGCAGGGGGGCGTGATGGGCGATCTCCGTGCGGTGACGTGACATATTGGGGAGAAACAATTCTGCTGCAGGAAGCAGCATGATAATATCAGAAAGTCTGTGCCTTCAATGGATAGATGATGGAGTCAATCAGTCGACTTGGGGACTTCAAACGTCGGGAGTGGATAGCTCTGAAAATCCGGAATGATACAGCTTGGCCTCATGCAATGCACCTGCATGGACATCATTTTTAGATTGAGCAAAAAGAAACTATTTTGTTACAGCAAGAGATACGTATTTGATGGATCTGGGTGAGCAGGCTCGTATCTTCTTCGTAGTAGACAATCTTGGGCTATGTTTCTTTCACTATCATACACTGGAGCACAACACTTCAGTATTGGTTGGGTTTCCTCTGTGAGCTAGTTAGGACCGATATCTCAAAAATGTTGATGATTTATAAGGCAGAAAGTTGAAATCGTGCACAAAAAATTTGCATTTTAAAAAAAAAATAATATTCAAATACTCATCTTTTTGATATAACTATTAATAGGTAGTTCGTGGGGACAAGCTAAATCCTTTTAATTTTATTCACTCACAATTAGCCCACAACAGGGCATCGGAGAACTATGAGAGAGAGGCAGTCGGAAATATTAACATTGGCTGGAGAAATGATACAGACCAAAGGCTATGATAGCTTTAGCTATAATGACCTGTCTTTGCGGTTAGGAATCCGCAAGGCTAGTATCCATCACCACTTCCCAAAAAAGCAGGAACTGGGATTGGCTTATCTGAAGTATCGATTCGAGGCCGTTAAAGATATCGAAAATCAATTAAGGAATTCCAGAATGAATCCACCCCAGAAACTTCAGGCATTCCTGGACTTAGGGGTCCAAACGATTGAAGAGAAAAAGATCTGTCCTGTGAGTTCTTTCCAGGCAGATCGCTGGAACATCAACGAAGAGATGAACAAAGTGCTGACCAAGATCGAAGAGACTGAGTTGTCAGTGCTCGCCTCAATTCTCAAAGACGGCCAATCCAGCGAGGAATTTTTCTTTATAGGTGAAGCCAAGGATCAAGCAAACCTGATTCTATCTTCTATGAAAGGTGCGATTCTCTACGCACAGGGGCAAGGCCTTGAATTCTACCAAAGTACCATGAAACAGATTGTCACAAATCTTAAGGGTTCGCCTAACAATTGAAACCTTTGGAATTTTTGGCTCCTCCAAAAAGTCTATTTTGCAGTCCGATTGATTGAACCAGTCGGACAACCCTCCCACTTGATGCCACCTAAAAAGACTACGGAAATTTTTTTTGATTGGTCCATTCAAAGAAATCTAGATTTTTGATTGACTGTCTATCTCTTAGTCGGTAAAAAAATCCCCGATGATAAATGTATCGTAATTTTTTTTAGTATCGTTTCGAAAAGACAGGATAGAAATTCAGTAAAAACATCTATTTTTTATTTTTTCAACAATGCCATATTTTTTTGGAAGTTTTGTTGATTAGACGACATTTTATTCTTAGCCAATTCCTAACTTTCTCAACACGAAACCTCTTTACAGAGTTAGTGATGAGACTCTTGATCAATTTTTAAATCTCTAAAAGCTTTGCCGAGTGGAAAGCGGTATTTGACGCACACAAAGCCGCCAGAGACGCAGCTAGTATCAAAGACGTTTACGTAGGTATTGAGGCTGCCAATCCACAGAAAGTTCATTTTATGTTTGAAGTTGAAGAGAGGTAAAGTTTCTCCAGGACAAGTTCATTACGAATATTACAAACTTGAAAACTAAAATTTATGCAGCAATTGAAATGCAAAAATGTCACTTTATCTTGTTTAAGGAAAGTATAGCAACGCAGCTTTCAAAGGTATAGTCGATAGCCCACAAGATCAAGAAGCAGCTGCTTAGAAGCTCTTTATGGCAGTCGGGGTCGATATGCAGAGTGTCTATTTTAGCGTGAGCACTGCAGAGATTGTTGCGATTGCAGAAGGCAGCGCAGAAAGTATGGCAGCAGTGGAAATGGTGACAATGTCTACAGGAACTTTCACGAGCTTAGAAGGGATTGAGATCATTGACTCTAAGTCAATGACTTCTGCGATAGAAACCGCTAACAAGGTGTTTTCAGCGTACCAGGCACCGAATAAATAATGAATGAACCAATCGGCTGTAGGGTCGATTGGTTTTCTTCAAATCAACAAAAATAGGGGAATGATGTCACTCTACATGTTCAAAGCGACGTATACGGCGGCTTCTATCAAAGCAATGGTCGAGAATCCAACCGACCGATCCGGAATGATCGCTAAAGCCTGTGATACCTTTGGAGGCAAGATGCTCCAATTCCTGATGGCTTTTGGGGAAGATGATGCGATTGTGATTTGTGAACTTCCAGATGATGTTGCAGCAGCAGCAATTGCAGCTCAAGTTGCTGCCTCTGGTGGATGTTCAAGAATCAATACGATCCAATTGCTCTCCGTTGAAGACTGGGTCAAGGCCTGTACGATGGCGCGTGATGTTTCTAGTGGATATCAGGCTCCTTCTAAATAAACTATTGCTCAATCATATATTTAGCTTTGTTCGGTGGGGCTAGAAATGTTTGGTGCGGCGGGGCCTAGTTTTACATAAAATGTAAACGGGCTGTGATGTCCCAGAAATTAGGAGCAAACGTTGTCGACATATATGAACGTCGTCCGGTTTCAGGTTAAACCGGAATTTAAAGATGTGATCGTCAGTAAATTTGCTGAATTCGAAAGACCTTCTGGATACCAGATGGTTAGGCTGATTCAAACAGGAGAGTTCACCTATTGTTCTGTTGGCGAGTGGGACAGTCAGGAATCCCTGGTCAATGCCCGTCCTGCTATGATCGGCTTTCTGGATAGTGTCCGGCATATGTTGGATGAGATCAACCCTGAGCTAGGAGTAACTGACCCAGTCTCGGGCCCTGTAGTGATGGAGCAATAAAAAGCCATCACATCTATTTCAAATCAAGGGTGAAAGATGATGGTAATCGCTCATTTACTTGGATTTGCACTTATTTTTATTGCCTGTACGTTTGATTTCATGCGTTTGGCGCTGATGCCCGAAAAAATCCAGTATGTCCTAGATATTCCTTCACTGATCATTGTTGTCTTGCCCACTGTCTACTACTCAGTATCTGTACATGGCTGGAAGAGCTACGGTAATAGCTGGAAAGCCCTGCTTGGCAGTGTCAAGAACATAGATAAAAATCAATTGGAACCTACCAAACTATGTCTGCGAGATCTCGGGAACCTCTCCTTGATCTGGGGAATTTTGGGGACCTTTGTGGGAGCAATCCTAACGCTTCGAGAGATGACGAGTATTCTCAGCCAAGAGACTCTCTTCCCAGCTCTTGCGATTTCGCTGATCACTCTGTTCTACGGAATCATCCTCTACATGCTTTGCCTAGTTTCAAAAAGTCGGATTGAACGACGATTGGTCGGATAACATATATTGCGAGAAGTGTTGTGAGTTGTTAGCTGACAAGGAAATCTTCGCACAATACCGGTAGATATGATTCGGCAGGGTTTTTGTTTGTCAATTTTATAAATTCATGGCATATAAATTTTATCTTAATAAAAGGACCTTTTTAATCGCTTAAGTATTCTTGTATGAAAGCTAAATTGAGACAAATAGTAAAATTTAAATAAAAATGATTTTTTGGTAAAACTATCTTAAAGAACTAGGGTAAAAATGGATATTCTGAAAAACAAAATTAATCTGCCAAAGCCGCTACTCTCATTAGTAGTAAACATTTTTTTGGGCTTTGTTTTGGTATCTTGTTTAGACAACAGAACAGACAATGGAGAACAAGCCAACAACGAAAATGTTGGTGAGACAGTTTACATAACTTTGACATCTGCAGAATCGAGCAAAACTGGTAGATATCTTGGTACTTACGCCGATGTTGATGGAGTTCTTCTCAGGTACCGAAGATCTGATGGCATCGGAGATAATTCATCTGTTGAACTGCAATTGATGGACTCCAACTATGGCTCGGCGACCACCACAATGCAGTGGACAGGAGCGATTGAAAATGTAATACCAGGGGCGCGCTATGATTTTGAAGCAATGGCATATACTGACGGAATGCAATGTTACCAGTTTGTTGAGGATCTGACTGCAGAAAATACGACACAAAACAATCCAGCTTATGATCCAGATTTTGTAGGTTGTAACAATTTCAGGCAAGCTGAACCGATTATCGACAGGAGTTCAAACAGTGGGGATTATTGGTCAGGGACTTATAACGGAGTACGAGAAACTTTTAAGGCATATCTTTTCAATGGATCCAGGTCGTATCACAAGCTGACTACTGGAAACAATAACCTGCAACTTCGTATGTCCCCTGTTTTGAAGGAAAGTGCAGTCGGTACAATGATACCTTACATTTCAAAAATAGATCGCAATCCTACCAATTACGCAGCTAATGACAATATTACCCTTTCGATTGAATTCAAGGGTCCACAAGGCAATATAGTTGGATTAACGGGCAAAGCAGTCGGCACATGCAATATTGAAGAAGAAAATGCAGGCAATTGTAGTTCTATAAATGAAACTTTTCTGCAAAATCCTAATACGTGGGAAAGCGATCCTGACTTAATCATAAAACTTTGCCCATCAGCTGGCATAGATGATAATTGGTGGGAGAATCAATGTGTTTTCGATGAAAGCACCATAATTACAGGAATCAGGCAACTCTCGTATCAAATCCCGAAGAACCCACCCGATGAAATAAGATTCGAATTCGTACTGAATATGAAGAATACAATAGCTTCTTCGAAAGACTCAATCTTCACATATGCCGATGGTAATCTGGGTCTCAGCAACACGATCTGGTTTTCAATGGTTAGGAATTCAATTGAGCAGATCAGTGAACTTATATTCATGCCAACTGTACAAGACATTTCTGTATATTACGATATGTCATCGAACACAGGCGACCTGTCATATGCTTTAATGACTCAAGGAGTTACAGACGATATTGAAATTTTCGCAAATCTTGAATACTTAGGTTCTACCCCTTTAGGTTTTCCTTCACCATATTTGAGATTGGTGAATACTGGTTCTGAAAGTGTCCAAACTTTGTATGGTAGGATGGATAAAAATGAAATATATGAAGCCAATTTAAAGTTAAATTTTGTACACACCCCTTCAGGTTTTGAATACACTTCCGAATACCCATTACCCGCCAATAACAAACCAAAATTTGGTGAAATGGCAACCAACTGGAAAACTTTCAAACAAACTGGACAGTGTGAGCATTGTATGTTGACCGGTGACCCTACTCCTGCCGATACATGGGGTGTCGACTATGGACTAGAGGGGTTTCCAGACGACCCGTACTTTGACGAAAATACGACCGACGAAGATCCTTGGACACTAAATGAGCCAAAATTGAATGGAGCTAGTTTAGCTTATTCGAATCTTCAAGGAAGAGAACAAGTCAGTACTTCCTCATCGTATGCAAGAATTGCCGGCCATGAAAACACACCAACATACGATCCAGGCATATCTTACATGGAATTGAAGAATACAAATTTCCTTGGAACTAACTTGAGTGACTTCAACTTTAATTATGTCAATTTGGAAGGATCTCAATTTATAAATTCACAAATAAACAATACATGTTTTAAACGCTCGAAACTTGATGGAGTAATTTTCACAAGTGACGATGGTTTGGAAACGACTCAAAACTTGCCATACACTGATTTGCGGTTTGAAACAACAAGTGGCGATAATATGGAGTTGATTGAAATAACAGCAAAAATCAGTGCTGAAGACACACAGTTTAGAAATGTAAAAATGAATAATAATTTGATTTACCAATCAGATTTTGACGGGTTTACTATTACTGGTGAATTCAGACAAAATGATGTTGTAGAAACAACAATTGAAAATTCCGTTCTAGAAAACTTAAATTTGCAGAATACTAGTTTTGTTTCAACTAGTTTAGCGCTAAGCAGTTTGAAAGGATCCGACTTGAGTAAAACTTGGTTTGATAGCGCGAGTGGAACTGATTTCTACCTTGTTGAATGTGACGAAGAAACCACACTACCAACATATGGAAACATCAACTGTCGAAACAACTATTTGGAATTCGCTGAAGGCGCGAATCAAGAGTTTGTATTGGATCTGCCCAATGATAAGAACAGAGCTTCTTACTTATACAACGGTGATGCTGACTCTTTCAAACTTTTGGTACAAAACCCAGCATCTGTAGCAGTAGAAGTATCATCGAAGAGTGGTGATATACAATTTGCTCTGAGAAAAAGTGGTAGCTCAGAAATTATTGCGTATACCAGTGGAGATAGTCGAATTACCTCTAGAACGGATGGAAATTATACCACTGTTTGGAAGTATTTCTCTGACTTCCCACCCTTGGCAGATGACGAATATTATTATGTTCAAGTTTTTGGAACAACAGGAGTTTTTTATATAATCAGCTACTATCAAGAACTTTAAACAATTTGATATATTCGCTAAATAAATAGTAAAAAAGTATTTGAAGACCAAAATAAGATTTGCTTTGAGCCTGTGCTCACTAGCAACGGCACTTACATTGGGTTGCGGCGGCGGTTCAGGCGGTGGAGGTACAAATTCATCTGAAAACTCCTCATCAAGTTCGAACTCCAGCACTTCGATTCAAGGTAAATTAGCCCAAGGCTATGTAAAAAATGCTCAAGTCTGGTTTGATAAGGTAGGATCCGACGGTATTGGAAATTTTGAGCGTGATTTTGGTGAGCGTGATGCGCGTTCTGAAGCCAACGGATCATATAATCTGTCAAACGTTGATGGCGAAGGATTGCTAGTTACCCTTGGTGGAACATATCTCGACTCTCAAGGCAATGAAGTGCCAGCTGCTCCCATGCTTGCCCCGGCCCCTACAACTGGACAGACTACCTCCAACATAACTCCAATTACAACACTGGTAGCTACCGAGCCTAGCCTTAAACTAGCACTACAAGATCTAGGAAATTGGAATACTGATATTGCCAGTCCAGATGGAGTTCCCGCACCGCTACTGCGCTTAGCCAAAACTGTCGAGAGTCTTTCTGGCATCCTAGCACAGGGAGACGAGCCAATTGCCTTAAATAGTGCAGCAGAATTACGCTCCATAATTATATTCGCTAATCAGTTGGCTACACTCTCTCCAAGTCAACTCTCTTCAGCTTCTTTCATTGAAAGCGCAACCACGACGGCACTGGGTAAAATTTTTGAAGATCCAACGCTGTCTCGCAATCTTAGCAGTGTCGCAAAGAGTAGTATACAAACTTCAATGGTAAACTTGATTAGTGCAATCAATACAGCAATTCCATCTTCTGGAACAGTGATTGAAGGTGAGGTGGTGGCAACAATTGAAGAATCCCAGGCGAAGATAAAAGCTACTATCCAAAATGAGCTAGATCAGCAAGTTACGATTACCTTGGGAGGCCTCGGCTTCGAATTTGATCCAATTATCAAACAAATAACTTTAGAATTGATCAACGGATCGTTGCGAATGTCAGTTGATGTTTCCGACGAACGACCGGAATCCTTGCAATACCTCTGGACTAGTAGCCCTAGGACCACCATAACTAATCCATTCTCATCTAAATCTAATATAGACGGTTTTGACAACTCCAGCATAACTGCAATAGTTAGAGTCATAGATGATAGTGAAGCGTATGTGACAGAGGTGTGTTCGTGGAATGTAGAAAGCAATCCCGTAACCTGCAACTTCATAAACAATTGATCAGTTAATAATTTATCGTAATTGCCCGCAACACTCCGGCCAACCTGTAGATGATCCGCTTCAAAGGAGTGCACAGCTTCTATAAACAGTTACAAAAGTTAATATTGCTGGCCACCTTGCCGTGCTCTTTTCTGATCACTTGTGGGCCTCTTCCTAAAGAGTCTGAGTTTAGCTGGGTGCTGTTTGATTTGCGGCTTCAACCAGGTAATCCTTCACCATCAAAACGAAGTGGGACTGGTGGAAGAGGATCCGAGTTTGCCATCGCTGTTCCTGAAAAAATAGAATTTTCTGAAAAAGGCCCCGAATATAATTCTGCTTTAAGTTGGAACAAAGTTAATACCTCTAACAATATTGTTTCCCTACGTCTCCCAACCAATGAACCCCTGAAAATTTTTGTCTACCGTTACGCAGTAAACCACCAACAAATTGAGCTTGAGCAGAGACTATATCTTCGAGAATTAGACGACTTAGATCTGATTGATTTTGGCCAAAGTGATGTTTTCTCAATACGAGATTCTGGGAATAGTCTGTGGATTGATGGCAAGAATTCATCAATTCTCAATATCCAACTAGCACGTCAACTATTTGGAAAACTTGCTCAAAATTATGTAACAGGGGCACAGGTTTGGGCGGATCGAATAGATGCTGACGGTAGTTTCAATCAACTGCTAGATGCTGATGAAAATACAACTATCTCTGGCCCAGACGGTAGTTACTTTCTATCACCTGATTATATTAACTACATCTTGATTACAGAAGGAGGGTTTAAGCTGAATGCCTCTGCAGCTTACGTCAGAGCAGCTCCAATGCTGGCCACTGTTCCAGACGGTGGCCAAACAGAAGTGCACATCACGCCGTTGACCACCTTGGCTGCAGTGGCTCCTGAATTGGAAAATATTTTCGCTGAGAGCGGGGATTGGCGTGCAGACATGGCATCATCAACCGGAGTTTCAAGTGACCTACTAAGGGTTGCAAAGGTAGCTGAATCTTTCTGGATGCTATTGTCTGGTGGTTCGAATCCAATCGCTGAGACTACCCAACAACAATTGAACGCACTTTCAATCCTTGCCCAGAAATTTGCTCAGGGTAGTAGAGTGAATTTCTCTGGAGATTTGTCCTCACTGGTAGATCAAGCTGTATATGAGACACTAAACAATCCTGAGATTTCTCGTGAATTGAGTGAAGATTCCAAAACCATCTTTAGTTTACAGATGACTAATTTGACTACCCGCTTATCTGAACTGCTACCAAACAATGACAGAGTTATCGAAGATGATCTATTGTCAGAATTTGATCTTTTGAACGAACAAGCCTTCAGCTCACTCCAAACGGTCTTGTGCGAATTCCCTGAAGGTGTGTCAGTTCAATTTGATCCAATCATCCTCTCGATCTCATTAGTCTCAGGGAGTGACAACACAATTGAAGTCCGTGGCACTGTCTCCGACGAAGATTTTAGTGCATTGAGTGCCTACTGGGCGATCGATCCTCCTGAAGAACTCAGAGAGTCGGTTGATCCAGTTTTGGTCAACGCAACGATTAATGAGAGCGGTTACGTTGAAACTACTCTCAATGTGGACAACTGGGATCACTTTGGTAGCGTTAGCCTTCAACTTACTGAATGCAGTCCCGTAAAAGTCATCACTGAAAGTTGTACTTGGGTGTCAGATTCTGTTCAAGTCAACTGCAACTTCATGGAATAGGCCTAAGGTAGCTCTTTTTAAGACTTGGTCTGATTTATCACTACGAGCTATTCACGCTGTTTTACGAAATCATTCTTTAAATGTACTGTCTGGTATCCAAGAGTCGGATTGATCCCAGATTGGTAGACATAGTCAGTTTATGAAAAAATAGTTAGTTAGCTATATTTTTTGAAGCACGATTTGAATTCAGTCTTCAATCATCTGAATGATAGAGAAACAAAAGTCTTTCTGTAAAAAGTTTGGCGTTTATCAACCATTAAAGGCTTTTCTGGTGTGCTTCTTTGAATAGGGCATAACTTCAACCAAGACAATGCCTTTTCAATTTAAGGAGAAATGAAGATGAACATTTCCATTTCAAAAACTTTGAAAAAAGCCAGCTTTTTACTAACTACATTTGGAGTCTCGATTTCCAAAATCTATACCGGGGGCGTTTAGCCAAAAAAATTGAGGTCAACGGAAAAGTCTATTCACTCATAACTCGCAGGAATATGATGGAGTTGAGTCCGGATCAGAACATGTGGCTAAACACGACTATTGGTATTTTGATTTACTCCAAGATGAGAAGAGATCTTCCCAAAGAAATCAGTTTTGATTACTTAGAGGGAGAGATTGTGAAAGGGATGGATTTCATAACGATGTATGCCATCAGAAGTTAGGAGGCCGCCAAACTGATTGGTGATATTCACCTTTTCAATTACCATGGCAATAGTTTGCCAGCATTGTGATAAAGGCTGGAGGCGCGTGAAAATTTGATGGAATATGAGTGGTTCAGGAGAATTCGCAATTGAAACTCTTCTCGGGGAATGCAGGTGCCATCAGTTAGTTCAGCCGCAAGTTTATGTACAAACGAGGCCTCCCCCTCTCTACTGAAGATTTACAGTTCTTTAAAGGCTGATCGCCCCAAAAATTCGTTTGGTTTAAAAGACTGCGCGAGAGCATAAGACTGTACAAAATTTTATTTCATCGAAAACTTTCGAATACGCTAGATTATATTTTAAGAGCTACCTATATGTAGATCTTAAACATCTCTTTCAACTATATTGGTGTGCTTTAGCTTTTTTCCAAAAGAGGATTCCATGCCGGTTTTCTCAAAAAAGTTTCCTTTAGATGCAGATGCATCTGTAGCTTAGGAAACTTTGTCAGATTTTCAGAATTTTGACAAAATTCTTCCAATTAAGATCCAAGGTGGAACAGACTCTAATGAGCCAGGGTCAGTTCGTATATTTGAAATAAACAGTAGTATTGTTGTTGAGAGATTAGAAAAATCTGATGATGAATTGATGGAGCAAATAGTACTTGCACTAACTCATTTTCTTGAAATTGATGATTTGATAACGAATATCAGAATTTTTGACGCTGCTGATGAAGTAACTCCAAGCTTTAAGCAAAGTTATACACACTGTTTACTACCAGTGGAAACCGTTGAAAAAATTCTAACTGGTATCTGCCAGACAATCTCGGGTGCCTTGGGAGGAGCAGCTAGGAGGAAAAAAGAGGTTATTGAAACGTAAACAAATGAGTCACTACCCCTCATGATTAATGAATCAGCTCCTGAGTTTTTTCTTCCAGATCGGTATGAAAAAGAGCATTCATTGCTTGATTTCTATGGAAAATGGTTGCTACTCGCCTGTTACTTTGCTGATGAAGCCTTCGCTTGAAAGACTCAAATAAAGACTCTCCTGCAGAGTTTGAAACAGTTTGAAAAACTAACTGCAGTGCTATTTGGAATTAGTTCCTATATTGTAGAGCAGCATGCTCAGTTCGCAAAAAATGATGACCTAACAATTCCCTTGCTGGCTGATCCTGACCTCGAAATGATTTCCCAATATACAGGTTCAAAAAGATTTGGCAGTTTCAGTATGGCAAGCAAGCTGACAATCCTTTTTGTCAGATCCACAGGGTATTTTTCGCAAAGTCTGCAATCCTGTAAACATCTTTACCCATGTTTATGGGGTTCTTTCGGATTTGCAGACACTGACAGAGGTCATTAATCAGTTAGGTAGTTTGCAAAGAAGGCAACAAGAGATGCAGGATAGCATCACGGCGGCTAGAAGAATTCAATAGTCTTTGCTTCCTGCTTGACATAATCAACAACGATACTGGGAAATCTCTATTCTTTTAGAACCGATAGAACTGATCGGAGGAGATTGTTACTGGTTGAAGTACAGTAAAACCCACACCTGGTTGGGACTCTTTGATTGTACGGGGCATGGTGTGCCAGGAGCCTTCATCACTATGGTTTTGCTCTCTGGCCTGCAACGTATGGGGGGTAAATCCAACCACATGTCACCGGCTCACTTGCTGGAACAATTGGATCAATACCTCCGAGAAATCTTTGCAGCAGAGAAGGATAAGTTTGCCAGTCGTGGTGCGGAGAGTGTCCTCCGTTTGCCTAGATCACCAGCAAGAATTACTGAAAGTTGCCAGTGCTAGAAGACCGCTTTGGGTACAGCATCAAGGTGGTGTCCTCGAGGAGATTCGACCTCAGCGCAGAATCTTGGGCCAACTTTCCAAGCTAAAGCATTGGGATGAACACAATCTGATTCTCGGTACAGGAAGCCGCCTGTTTTTTTCAATGATGGCATCCCTGATGAGGGCAATGCAGAAGGTTTCTCTCTAGGAAACCATCACCTCAAAACCATGTTGCAGCATCTCGAGCAAACCCCTTCGGATGTGTTGACCAATGAAATTGGATCAGCCCTCCGATATTGGAGAGCAGGAACCAACCAACGTGACGACCAGACCCTGAAAGTGTTGGAAATCTCAAAAACTGAACCTGTCGAGCTTTTATTTACAACTAGGGTTTGCAACTTCATCCAAGGCTACCTACAAGAAGCACGAAACAAAACAACCATCCAGAATTTGGAGTGATCGTATGCAGCTAGACGCAACGAATCGTACCCCAGCGGTCTCGGTTTTTTCAACAGGGATTGAAATAAAGGGTGAGTGCTACCCAGAAGACATTACAGCCTTTGCAGAGCCTGTGATGCAAGCCCTGCGAGATCAGATAGAAAGCGTGGAATCCTTTCAGGTGCGGATTGAACTCTATTACTTCAACAGCTCCTCTGCAAAATTTCTTTTTGATTTCTTCGAGGAATTGGAAGAAGCCGCCGAAGCAGGGAAGCAGATCTCTATTGATTGGTGCTACCGGGCTGATGATAGTTCCATGCAGGAGGCTGGAGAGGACTTCGAGGAAGACTTCGAACATGCTCAATATCAACTCGTTGAAATCTGAACCAACCCCAAGAGAGAGTTTCCATGGAGTCTCAGGATTTCCACAAACTGCTAGAACAGCGTAGAACCTTCTTCTGTTATTCCGGGCTCCTTTCTGAGGATGTACTATCGACCTTCTCTAGCATTGTCCGTGAGCAGGTGAATGAGATGGAGGATGATGCTGAAATCACCAAGCGGGTCTTTGGCATTTTTGTTGAGCAAGCCCAGAATGTGATTCGCTACTCCAAGGAGCGAATTGCTACTGGTGGAACTGGTACAGTTGCCATCAGCCGGGCCGAAGATGGGTTTCTAGTTGAAGCGATCAATCCGATGGATGAACAAAATGTAGTGGACCTCAGACAGAACTTGGCAGAACTGAAAGCGATGGACAGCAAAGAGTTGCGCAGGGCCTACAAGCAGCGCTTACGCGACGGACCACCTGAGGGTAGCAAAGGAGCAGGTTTAGGTTTTATTGAAATGGCCCGTAAAGCAGATCGCTTCGAATTTGATTTTGTTGGATCTACTGAACTGCTCTTTGTCTTCAAAGTTTGGATTAAGGAAGTTTCCAGTTGAAGAAAATGTTACTGAGAGTCTATTCTTTAAAAATTACTTAGGAGGAATGGATGGAGATTCCACAAAATTGCCAGGATGTCCTTTTAAATGGCATCCAACACATAGGATCTGCAAATGCTGACTTACTGCCATCACAGAATTTTGCCCATGGTTCTAGGTTAGATTTAGTGGAGGGTACTCTTACAATTTTTGTCCAAAAAAACTTCTGTGAAAATGTTGTGAGAGATAGTGAAACTACCAAGAGAGCTGTATTTTACTCAGCACTTCCGAGTCATGAGGCTTATCAAGTTAAAGGCGATGTGGTAAGTGTAGCTCCTCTTTCTGAAGCAGATGTTTCTGAATCTCAGCAATACTGTGATCAAGTCATCCAGACTTTGACTGAGCTCGGGTTTTCGCCAGATATACCAAAGAAAATTTGGGGACGTGTAGCTGACACAGGAATCACGATTGAATTAGAACAAATATTCAATCAGACGCCAGGGCCAGAGGCTGGCAAACCTATTTCCTGATGAGGATATAACGATGATCAAAGAAGAACACTTGCCTGCTATGCAAGGTCTGATTCCCGCCTGCATTACAACCTGTTCAGCAGCTGGAGAGCCAAACGCAACAGTGGTTAGTCAAGTTTGGTATGTTGATGATGAACATGTAGCGCTGTCTCATCAATTTTTTAACAAAACGAGGCGCAATATTTCTGAGAACCCAAAAGCTGCAGTAATGATTATCAGTCCAGAAAATGGATCTACATACGATCTGACTATTTCTTATGAACGTACCGAGACAGAGGGATCCCTTTTCGATGAAATGGATATGCAGCTGGAAGCAATTGCCTCAATGACTGGAATGTCAGGTATTTTCAAGCTTTTAGGGGCTGATATTTACAAAGTAGAATCCATTGTTCAGGTGGCTTAATTCTCTATGGAAGACAATCTTGAAGAGATACTAGAGCGCAAGACCAAAGAGCTAGAAATTGTCCAGCGTGTAGCCGTAGCTCTGAACGCCTCAAATGAAGTTAAAACGATCGCTTTGTTGATGCTCCAACTGATGGAAGAGTATTTTGATTTTCAGCACAGTATTTTGTTGGTCCTCCGACCTGAAGAAGGGTTGCTAGAAGTTGTAGCTACACATGGCTATGAAGTTGATAACCTTGGTAAGACAATCAGAGTTGGGATGGGTGTGATTGGGATGGTTGCTAAAAAGCAACGCCTGATGCGCATGGCCAATTTAGGAGCCCAGCGGAAGTACATGCAGGCCATTAGCAAAAACACAGGTAACGAAGCTGTCGCGGGACAAATCGTAGGACTACCAGATGCAGAAAGTCAGGTGGCTATTCCGATGATGGCAGAGGATCGGTTGCTTGGGGTGCTTTCGATCGAAAGCAAGAAAATTAATTTTTACAATCCGCAGGATGAAACACTGGTCACAACGTTGGCCAACTTAGGAGCCGTCTCACTAAAAAACGCCCTTTATCTGCAACAAGTTGAAGAAGCCCGTGAGCAATTGAGAGAGATCAACGAAAATCTTGAGCAATTAGTAACAGAGCGTACCAAGGAATTGGCTGATGCTCATGCAGATATCGTCTCCAGCATCAGCTACGCCAGCCGCATCCAACGGGAGTTCATACCTCGCAGTACAACTCTGCAAGATCACTTGGAGGATTTTGGGGTTGTCTGGCAACCACGTGATGTAGTCGGGGGTGATTTCTACTGGTTTCAACCTCAGGAAAATGGCTATCTAGTGGGGCTTGGCGACTGTACGGGCCACGGAGTACCTGGAGCTTTCATGTCACTGGTCTCCATTTCTACTCTGAACCGTATTGTGCGTGAAAACGACCTAAAAGACCTTTCTAGCTTGCTAAAGCAATTTGATGCAAGCCTTCGCGCGCAACTGGGTAGGAGTGAGGAAGAGAATCGTGATGGTCTTGATTTCGGACTCTGCCACTTCAATCCAAATGAGCAGCGGCTGCGTTTTGTTGGAGCCAAGATGTCTCTGTTTCATATAAACAGTGAGAGAGTGAATGAAATATCTGGAGCCCGAAAATCAATTGGCTACGATACAGCCCGTAAACGGCCCTTTCGAGATGAAATCGAAATACCTTATTCGTCTGGAGACACCTTTTTAATGGCTTCTGATGGAGTCATTGACCAGATGGGTAGTGAAACTCGTATGTGTTATGGCAAGCAAAGGCTAGAAAAGTTTTTGACCGAACACAAAGAGGATCCAGCTCAACAAATTTGTGATGATCTAATAGCGACATTGTCAGCTTATCGTGGTGATAATACAGTGCTAGATGATGTGACGGTGTTCTGTTTTCGGCCTAATTGAGCATAACCATCTGCTGCTTCAGTATCTGGACAAGATATGAGCAATGACCTTTTTGCTACGGAAAAACAAATCCTCGAGCAGGCAGAGCAGCATCTTCAGACAGAGGACTTGGCCCCGGAGGCTTTTTCAGCCCTGCTGAAAGGCTATGCAAAATTGCTCAAGCGTACACGTCGACTGATCAAGATGTCGGATCGCAGTGAAGCAGAAATTCGCCGCCTTTCAGATGAGCAATCTCTTCTCAATGCCACTCTCAGTGATCAAAACGAGAAGCTAGAGTCACTCTCCGTCAAGCTTTCAAAGTACCTATCCCCACAAGTCTACGAATCGATTTTTTCAGGCAAAGCGGAAGTCAGGGTAGGGGCAGATCGCAAGTTTCTGACTGTTTTCTTTTCTGATATTGCCTCCTTCACAGAGATCACCGACCAGCTTGAGCCAGAGATCCTTACTCGATCTCTCAATGCCTACTTGAATGAGATGGCCCAGGTAGCGATCTCTCATGGTGCTACCATTGACAAGTACATCGGTGATGCTGTAATGGCTTTCTTTGGAGATCCTGAGACGGATGGTCCGCAACAGGATGCGACCCGCTGTGTGGCCATGGCAATGGAGATGCAGAGCAAGACCGATCATTTGAATGTAACACTGCGTACAATGGGAGTTTCTCGTCCTTTTCGGATTCGTTGTGGGATCAACTCGGGAATCTGCACGGTCGGAAACTTCGGCTCTGAAAATCGGCTGGATTACACGGCGATCGGGAATCACGTCAATCTGGCTTCTAGACTGGAATCGGCTGCCAAGCTAGGGGAGGTACTGATCAGTGAAGAGACAATGCTGCTGGTACAGGATCACTTCAACTGTGTTCCCAAGGAGGTGATCCAGGTCAAGGGCTTTGCTCGCCCGATCCAGACGTATGTGGTCCAAGAGAGTATTGAACAGGACCACACCCGGGCACTAGCTCTTCATGCTCCAGGTGTAGACTTGGAGATTGACCCCGGCCAACTTTCCCCAGAGGTAAGCGCAGCGCTTCAGGATTTACTGAGGCAGGCGAGACACCTAGTTGCAAATTCAACGGAAAACTGAAATTGAATTGGAAGATTTAGAATACTCAGGAGGGTTATGGAATCAGAACTTGATCAGGTTGCACTGCTCAAGCAGCAGGAAATCAAACGCCTGGAGTCGATCTCAAATCTTGGCAATCTGGATAAACTGCGCAAAAGTGAAATTCAGGTGGTGCCTGAGTTGATTAAGAATTTGCTGAGTGTAGAAGCAGCCGGCATCTCAATTCTTGATGAAACCAAACAACATTTCCTGGCTGAAGCTGGATTGAATAAGACAGAGACTCCAAGGGCTGGATCTATCTGCAATTTGACCATGAGCTTGCCAGACAGTTTGATCATTGAGGATTGGGAGAAAGACGAACGCAATGATGGTACTGAAAACCACCTGGAGATTCAGCGTCGATTCTATGCGGGAGTACCTCTCATTAATCCGGAGGGATTAGCGATCGGAACGCTCTTCGGCATCAGCAGTGCCCCTCAAACCAGTCCAGATTCAGAACAGATGGAGCTACTGAGTGGGCTTGCCAAAATGGTAACCGAAAAAATTCTAGCTCTGGCCGAGGTTCAGCAACTGAGCAAACAGATCGCACGTCTCAATCTGAAGGCCAAGCTCAGCAACAACCTCACCAAGGAAGTAGCTCGTCAGCGACAACTTGTCGAAGAAGCCCGTGAGGAGATCCACAAGTCGATTCGCTCAGCTTCACGTATTCAGAACGCTTTACTGCCAAAGAAAATTCCTTCTGATTTGGATGTGAGTATTTTCTGGAAACCGCTAAACATTGTTGGTGGTGATATCTACATCCTAGAAGATCTTGGAGATGCAGTAGTGATTGCCGTGTTAGACTGCACAGGACACGGGGTTCCAGGTGCGCTACTTTCGACGATTACAAGCGCTGCCTTTGACCGTGCGATGAACGATCCAGCAGTGAAGACGGCAGGACAATACCTAACCACTGTGCATCAATTGATCAAAAATATTTTGAATCAGCATAATAAAGCTGAATCAACTTCAGATGAAGGCTTCGATGGCAGCATCTGTATCTACCACCGTGATCAGAAAGAACTTTCTTTCGCAAGTGCCCGAAACAGCATGCTAATGATCTCTGGAAATGGACAAGTTGAGGAATTGAAGGGTGACCGAAAGTCTGTAGGGAGTGTGCGAGTGCCCCTCAATTATGCATTCAAAACAAGCCAAATACCGGTGCAGGATCAGATCTTTGTGATGTACACTGATGGTATTACCGACGTGATGAATGAAGGGGAGAATCCAAAGCTGTTTGGAAAGCATCAACTAACAAAATCTTTGCAAATTTGGAGTGATCACTCGCCACAGAAAGTCGCTAACAACATATCGATTGCCATCGAAAATTATCGTGGAACTGAACCCCTTAAGGATGATCAAACGATGCTCATTTTTCGTGTGAAGTGAGAACAGTTAGAATATTTTATAGCATCATTTTTTGCTATATTTGATCGAAGAAAAAAAGCTCAGTCTATAATACAAAGTACTCTACTCACTACTGAAATCTTTTGTTGATGAGATTAGTAGTGATATCACATTCCATAGCTTTTAAGAAAATCTTTTAAGAGGTGGACCTAACTACTAAATTAGTATTGGAGACGAAAAATGATCAGGCATCAAGGTGGGTGTTATTGTGGAAAAGTTCGATTCACAACGGAGTATGACCCCTTACTTGTTTATCAGTGTAATTGTAAAAGATGTAGAAGACTTATGAGTACTGTAAATGTTGGTACGTTTTTTGGTGCTCCTGAAGTAGAGGTAACTGGAGATTTAAAAGAATATGTTACACCTGGTGGAAGTGGAATGCCCTTTCACTACTTCTTTTGTCCAGAGTGTGGAACTCGCATTTACGGAGAAGCCGAAGCAATAGAAGGAGTGAGAATGGTTCCTATTGGTGCTTACGATGATCCCACTCCGTTCGAACCGAAACTAGAAGTTTTTACAGAATTGAAATTAAATTGGATAAGAGATAATGGCTGTATTCAGGCTTCTTTTGAAGGAATGGGCCTAGCTGAAAGAATTGAGGCTTTGATGGAAAACTTGGATCAACGTGGCTAATTAAATAAAAAAAGTGTTTTGGATAAACAAACATTCAATCCACAATCGGCAGAAATATTCCTTTAGGGAGAGAAATAGTGGAAAAAAAAGTCTGTATTGTTACCGGAGCTTAAGGGGGTATGGGCTGAGGTACAGCATTGGTGCTGGCGAAAGAAGAAGGCTGTCAAGTTTATGCAACAGCAAGAGACAAAGAGGCACTACAAGGTCTGGCCGAAGAAGTGTCACAATCCGGTTCAGACGGTAATGTAATTCCGTTTGCTCTTGATCAGAATGATGATGAAGCAGTTAAAAAATTTGTGCAGACTTTTCAAGAAAAAGAAACCCATATTGATCTTCTTGTGAATAGTGCTTATGCAGGGTTAGCTGCGATTGCACCATATTGTGGAAAACCTTTTTGGGAGCGTCCTATTTCTGTTTTTGATGCATCGATTATGACTGGCCTACGAAGTTCATATGTTATGAGCAGTTTACTAGCTCCTATGATGGTCGAACAGAAATTCGGATTAATGGTTCAAATTTCCAGTTTTGGAGGAGTTCAGCACTTGTTCGATGTTGGATATGGTGTAGGTAAGGCTGGTTTAGATCGCCTTTCGACAGACATGGCAGCAGAACTTAAACCACACAATGTCTATGCCATTACTTTGTATCCAGGTGCTGCTGTAACAGAAGTTACAGCTTTCCCAGGAGGTGAAACTCCAATTTTTTCTGGTCGGGCTGTTGCAGCACTTCTTAACAGAGCAAGCAAGGATCACTTGGAAAAATTGAGTGGGAAGGTAATTCATACAGCAGAACTATCCGTTGATTATGGTTTCACAGATATGAATGGCACATTGCCAAGTGGTGATTTCTCTGGTGTAGAAGCTGCACAAAGATGTAGAGAAGTAATGTCCGATTCTTTGATTCAAAATAATCTTAACGCAGAACTACCCGACCCTTCTGAAACAAACAATCCAGATTTTGCTGGATTGTTTCCTGGAGCAAAGAAATATAAAGTTTAAACTTTCACTAGTACTATTGTGGCTAGCTGGATCTAAAAAAATTTAGATTTATGAATTGGCTATATTAGCGAATACAGGACATTAGCTACCTTTTCAAGGACGAATCAAGGATAGCTAATTTGAGGAGTACAAGAGATTCACCAGTGATATTCGTTAAAGCGCTAGCAAAGTAGGAAGTGATTTTTGGTGTTCAGTTTCAGTTAGTGAAAGAATTGTGCATAACGAAGCATTTGCCAATGAAGAAAATTTCAAAAGGCATATGAATGAGTGAGTACCTAAGATCAGTGAATGCCTGGAGAAAATAGCTGAAGTAAACAAAATACGTGCTTTCCCAGTCATGGAGGAGCAGAAAGCAATCCTGGAGAGATTTGGTACTGAGTTGGAGTTTTATGACAATTATTGAAATATTTTGAGGTGATCTAACACAACCGATTCTCTGGAAGAAACCAATCTAAAATAATAATTCAGTACACATGAGGTCAGGAAAATCGAAAGTTTCTCCCAGAGTCGTTGCGCTCTTTTTTTCAGTGAGAACTTGTTAATTATTGATCATCCCTTTCAATAGGCATTAACAAACTGAGTCTGAAAAACTACTTGTAGCGCTCCATCCAAGGCCGGAGAACTTTGGGAGGGTCGCTCAATACAATGTTTATAGGCTTTTTGTATTCTTGAAGTCTCCCCTTGAAGGGCTTACCTAGCTGAGTCCTAACTGTTATTTTGAACTGTCGCTCCCCATAAATTTAAAACTTCTCTTAGAATCTGGTTGTTTCTACGGCATTCACAGTGCAATGTTCTCGATATTCTGACAATGCCTGTTGTTGACGAAGCTTTTCCGCAAGCCCTATTTCATCTCACGCTGCATCTTATGCCCAGCATTTACCAACCAAAAACTGCGGTCATTTTGGCGGCTGGACTTGGCATGCGCCTTCGAAGTGTGATCGGTGAAGTTCCTAAAGGACTTTTGGAAATTCAAGGATCTGGGTTATTGGAGAGATCCATTCAGTTACTGAGTTCCTGTGGGATTGCCAAGTTCTTCGTGGTCACGGGTTTTCAGCATCAGATATTGGAAGGCAGACTGCGTGAACAGGTGAGTGAGATTCCTATCGATTTCGTTCATAACTACCAGTACGCTTCGTCAGGTAGTATGGAGTCCTTGGCTACGATGAAGAATCAAGTCCAAGAGGATTTTTTGTTGTTGGAATCTGATTTGATCTACGAGCGCCGAGCTTTAGAGTTGCTGATGGAATCAGATCAAGCTGATACGGTGTTGACCTCGGGCCAGACGAATTCGAAGGATGAGGTGTGGATCTATGGAGAGCCGAGGATTCCGGAGAGAGAGTCACTTGAGACGGGAAGAGTTCGTTATATCAACAAGCAACCTTCCTCACAGTTTGCGCTGCGTGGAGAATTAGTAGGAATCAGCTGGCTATCCGCTGGCCTATTTGAGGCCATGTGTGATTATCACGCAGCTAACAAACCTCGTACATTGCAGTACCACTACGAAGAGAACATTTCTGACCTCAGCACAGAACATCAGATCTCCTATCTGAAAATTCCGGACCTAGTCTGGGCAGAGATTGATACTGAGTCGCACTATCGAAGAGTACTAAATGAGGTTTGCCCCAGACTTCTGAACCGAGAGAGGTCAAAAGTCGGCGCTGAGTTTGCCTGATTATAGACGCTGCCAGCGGTTAGATGTGAGCAACAGATAGGTCAGGTGATCAAATGCGAGAACCTGTTCCTCCAGTTGCTGGCGGTCCTGCTCGGACGGTTGGTCTGAAGCTGATTGATAATGAACCATGTGACCCAGCGAGTGTTGTAGAAAACCAAGTGGGCTGAAGATGTTGACCAGTGCCCCCTCCTTGACTACCGCAAACTGCGGCTTCTCTTCCAGTAGGTTGCTGCCAATGCTGCTGTAGGTCCCCTCCAATTCAAGCAAATCGACAATTGTGGTCAGCAGATCGATTTGTGAACCATAGTTTTCAGAAATTCCAGGTTCTACGTGCTTGGGGGAATAGATGAACAGCGGAATCCGAAAGCGCTCGTAGGGCTCGTTCGATTGAAAGTGGGCCATCGCGTGGTCCGCTGTGATGATGAAGACCGTGTTATCAAATTTTGGATGCTGCTTGAATTCTCCGATGAACTTGCCAATCGTCCAATCAGTGTAGTGTAGCATGTTCAGGTAACCACCCTCAGTATCTGTTCCGTGCTCGTAACCTGTGAAGGGTTCCTGCAACTTGGCAAAAGGGGTGTGGTCCGAACTGGCATTGATGTAGCCGAAGAAGCGGCCCTCTGACTCCTGTAACTGCTGGAGTAGATACATCATCGCTTCATAATCCCAGCCCAAGGGGCGTTGAGCTTCTTCTGCTGGATAGGGAAGCAGCAGAGGATAGTCCTCTCGTCCGAAGTACTCATTGAAGCCAGCAGATTTGGCTATCAGATCCAGTGAAAAGGATTCTCTATTTGTGGAGCTAACGAAGACAGTTCGAATATCGTTGGCTCTTGCCATGTTGCCCAGCCGAGGATAGTTAGCTGTCAACGCGGTCATGTCTGGAATGCCAGGTAGTGGCGGTACTCCTGTGAGGATTGACTGAACGCCATCCACACTGCGTTGACCATTGGCAAAGAAGTTGGTGAAGACTCGACTCTCATCGATTAGCCTGTCTAGTTCAGGGGTGATCCCGTAGCTGCTGCCAGACAGTCCATCAATATATTTAGAGGAAAGGCTTTCGACCATGACGACCACCAAATTCAACTCTGGGTTGGCACGGCTATGGTCTGGTCTTTGTTCGAGTGGATAGGTCGGATCTTGTGGTTCTAAAATGCCAAGAGTACTTAAGTACTCTTTTTCGTTAGTGATCTTCCGCTCTATGAAGTGTCCAGAGATGCTGTAGTGAGAAGCCGAAAACATGCCGTTGAGGATCAGATTGCCCATGCTACCGTTACCATGACGGTAGGCATCAATCACGGCAATCGGTTTCATTTGTACTCCACCGCGAACCAGTACAGCCATGATCAGGAAGCTCAACAGATAGCCACTCCAAGAGCGAACGCCTAGCAAGTTGTGTCGCTGGTGCCACTTGAGAAACAGGGGAAAGCAGAGCACTGCTGCAGTTACGACTCCAATGATCGTGGGCCATTGTGCCTTGGCTTCCAGCAGTAAATACTCTGTATCATTAGCCAAGAAGAGTAGTTCGTTAGTGATGTGGCGTTTGACGTGACTGAAGTAGACGAAATCCGCACTCAAGAAGATGATCAGTCCCAACATCTGCAAGTAAATCATGAACTGGATCAGCTTGCGGTAGATTGATGATCCAGTAAAGCGCAGGGGGAAAGTTAGCACTAGTATGGGAACTAGCAGCAGGATTGTTGTGGAGGCTAGATCGAAGCGGATTCCTTCCAAAAAGCTGAGTGTGAGTTGCCACCAACTCAATTCGCTAAATAGCTCTCCGTAATGAAGCAACACTGCTAGCCGGAAGCAGAAAAAGAGCGCAAGAAAGATGAGGTAATGCCCGAACACCTCCAGTAGGACTGGTTTTGCCTTTTTCAGATCTTGTAGAAACATCAGGAACCAATGAGTGAGCAATATCGTTATAATTGTGTGGATGAGTCGGTGCTGCTGCCCATCCTCAAGAAGCATGTCTTCATTCCCCTGCACCGTTGGATTCCTTATGGAGTCCCAGCTAATTATCTCACCTTGGTCTCTATCGTGATGATGTGGAGCATCTTCCTCTACTTCACGACCTCAGAGCTACCCTCCCCTGTAGAGGTCAGCTCTGCTGTCCTGGTGATAACAGCCTATGTGATCTTTGATCATTTTGATGGTCTGCAAGCCAAGTTGACCCAAACAAGCTCACCACTAGGGGAGTGGTTGGATCACTTCAGTGATGTCTTCAATGGAGCGATCATTGTTTATCTGGGATTCAAGTGTCTGCATCTGCCCTTGGATGGACGGTTCATCGTGTTGACTTGGCTGAACTTTCTCGCTTTTGCAGTAACCTACGTAGAGCAGCGAGTTCGCCAGGAATTATATTTCGGAAAAATTGGTTCCCTGGAGGGTGTTGTGCTGATGATTTTCGTGCTGGCCCTGTGTATTCCTGAGAGTGGACGAGCTTTTTGGCACTTGGAATTCTTTTGGCCTATCTATCAATTTCTCTTGGCTAGCTTCGCCTTAGGCTGTTTCGGTACCGTCTTCACCTGTCTACGGCGAATGAGAGCATTGCCGAGAGAATTTCTGGTTTTCAGCATTGGTGGCAGTCTGCTTGTCGTGTTGGGAATCTACTTGAATCTCTCAATCAGTTTGCTCGTCTGCACCATCACCATCTTTTCATCAGAATTCATCCTGAGAAACATGCAGCAGCACCTTACAGGTGCTGAGAGCGTTGTTGTGGATTTGGTTGTTTTTGGATTATTGTTGGGTCTGGTGGGATTTCACTGGCTCTCATGGAATCCGATTCCGTTACTGGTGTTGTTTAACCTGGGACTAGTTCTTTCCATGCTGCTGCGCTGTAGACACCTGTTGATCCTCTGGCGTCCCTATTGGGTCTGGTGGAATCGATTCACACCATCTTGAGGTGCTACTGACGATAACTCATTATTCTTTGGATCATCGACTTTTCAAAGAGACTGATACTTTTTATTTAGGTACGATTTAGAAAAGGTGCCATATCTTTAATGGCCCTGAATTTTTACTTTATCAATCAGCAAGGATTGTGCTGAGAAGACATTGGATCTCAAGTAAGATATTTAACAGTCTTTGTAAATAATCCCTCCATCGGGCATAGTGGTATTACAGAGTTGGGCTCCGTCCATTTCTGCGAAGGAAAGATCAGCTCCTTTCAGGCTGGCGGCTCCCAGATTGGTGTTTTTTAGGTTTCCCTCTTGGAGATTTGCACCTCCCAGATGTGCTTTCCGCAGATCAGCACCCTCCAAATTGGCAAAACGTAGATCCACGTCAACCAGACTCGCTGCCACTAACCGAGCACCCTTAAGATTGACCCCGTGAAGATCAGCTTGATCCAGCCTAGCGTTTTCTAGATTGACTCCTTCCAAATTGGCAAAACGCAATTTCGTGCCATCTAGGTTAGCACCATAGAGATCGGCCCTTTCCAGATTCGAACTCTCCATGTCGCAATTAGAGAAGTCCGTATCTTTTAAATTGGCATCCTGAAGCTTCGCGCCCTTTAGATAAGCACCACTCAGATCACCACCACTCAGGTCACCATTAGGACAATTTCTGGTCGAAGAGAGTCTCTCCAGATCTTCGTGTTTCATCTTTTTCCTAATTCTGGAAATGAAGAATCATTAATTCTAATACTCAGTCTTTAAGCTAAAAATGTCAGGCTTTCTTTCTATGCAGGATGTATATTTTCTACTTCTGTAATGAAGTGTTTGTCATCGTAGAATTCTTTTCAAATTTTTTAGCATAACTCATTGGTGCTCGTCGATGCCAATTCTTCAAATATTAAAAAAAGGACCCTGAATTTCAAATGTGATCCCGGAGTCATTATCCCAAAAGTTTAAGAACCCTTTCGTACCCCGCTGAGAACTAAAATATAAGCGGTCACAGCTAGGTGAGAAAGCAGGTCCTTTAATTTCAGAATTGTCATGCCCAACTAAATGTACAACAGGCGCGATGACACCGTCAGTGCCAATAACCACAATTTCCAGATTACACCCGTCATCTGCAACCAGAATGTCGCCCGCTGGTGATACTGTCAAATTGTCGACCCCACTGAGAATTGGTGTACACGAAGAATTCTGGTCGTAGATGATATTTAGCACCCCACTGATTGTTTCGTATGCCCAGACTCTGTTGTCGCCTTTTGTGGAGAAGTAGACAATCCCATTGTGATACCAAATGCCCCCACCCCCGTTGAATGTTGTACCCGAAGGGACTTGATTTCGTGAAGCCATAGTAAAAGCGGTAGAGTCTAGAATCCTTAGCCATTCGGTTAAACCAGACTCTTCCTCAACAATTCGTAAAGCCTCCAAAATTCCAGATGTGAGGTCAGGATAACTCTTTGGAGTGAAAAGATATAAATGCCCATCTGGTTTATCTTCAGTCAGGTATAGCTACTGCCTCGTGATTGGAACGGCCGAGTGAAGGGTAAACAGTCGGGGACTTGATGCAATTGGGAGTGCACTCCCAGACTTGACCATCCTTAGATTCATAGCAGGAAAGCCAGGTGTTCCAGGGAGTGACCCCTCCGGCACAATTTCGGGATGTGTTCTTCAGTATACTACAGGCGTTGATTACTCTCCCATCTGATGCAAACTCTAAAGCACCAACATCCCCCCCTTTTGAACCCTTTAGGAAGTCAAACTCCGTTCTGATCAGGCCCCTGTAAAGGGCCAAGTTGTTTGAGATTGGTTGCAAGGGATTTTGGAATTGCAGTAGCTGGAGATGTGTTTTTACAATCTAAAGAATTATTGCTTTAATTTGCTTTGGCAGCACTTGTAGTATTGGGATAGAGGAGTGTACCTACACCAATCAGAACAGCTTGATACAACAAGTGCCGAAGCATAGATCGGCGTTTTAGTAAGTCATCTCGCTCTGAGTTTGTTTTTACTGAAACATCCATTGGGTTTAATAGTTTTGTTGATTGATCTAAAGGATATAAACTGAAGTATGCGGAATATTGAACTTTGAGTAAAAAGCATTCAAAAAGAAAAAGAGGACCGCAAAGAATATTTTTCATAAAAATTTGATTATTATGATAATCAAAAATTGAGGGAAATATTTCTACAAATTGACTACTGGATGGTAGACAATTTTCAATGATTAGTCTAGAGTCTGGCTGCCTCTTACGTCCTGTAGAGTGATTTCTACAGGAGTGGAGAGGTTGTTAGAATCAACCTTTTTAATCAAGAACAAAAGAAAGGAGTCCAATGTACTCAGCCGTTGCAAACGTAAAGGTTACCCCTGCTTACTGGGAAGCACTGATGAAAAACCCAGATTCAGATCGAGCAGCTGCCATTGCAACAGCCATGGCCAGCGTTGGAGGCAAGCTACACTTCTTTGGTTTCACTCATGGCAAGTGGGATGCGATTGTTGCTGGGGAAGCTCCCTCTGAGGCGGCTTTTATGTCTGTTATTGCTAGTGCCTGGATGGCAGGAATGATACAGGATGTTGAAACAATACCCTGTATCGCTCAAGAAACGGTCACTGAAGTGATGTCTAAAGCAGGTAGTGCTAACTATAAAGGGCCAGGCCAGTAATTTTTACCAAAGTGCTTCAATTAATGGGTTCCTGTTGAAATGGGAGCCCGACCTAATTGTTCTAGAAGCTCAGGCGCTCTTAATATAATCAATGGGTAATTTCAAAGAAATTTGAAACATTACTTTTGAAGTGCTGCAGCACAACGGTGTCTGGGTCAACTTTGCCAGGTAATGAATCAATTTGGAAGTAGAACGCTTTAGTGCGGAGTGCGAAACGTTCATAGGTTTTGAGACTGTGTTTACCACAGGCAATGGCACGGACAGACCCTTAATTTAAAAAAGACATCTGGCGGTCTTGATCGATCTGCTACAACCGATAAAGTTGACGATTTTGCCAAATAAGAGGCCATCGCTACCTAGATCCAGTATCTGGACTTTTTTTACAAACAAAGTTGCAGAGTACATCCACTTCAATGAAGGTTCGGTCTTGGGTTGGATTACAGTCAATTTCTCAGCTGGCTGAAATGCCAGCGTGAAAATCCTCAATAGCTTTGAACTCCACTATTCTTGGCGAGGAGAATGTAGTTCAGATGAGCGCAGTGAAGACATAGCATCGTTAGATTCCCAAGTCTCAGAATCTGCAATATTTTTTTTAAAATATGCAATTAATCCTAATTAAATCGAATTGAATCTAATTAAGAATTCATTTAGAAAATACTGAATTCTTTGGAGATTGACTTGAATAAATATAGATTATTATTGGAAATTAAAAATTATTTTTTCCGCCTTATAAATTGCATAAATAAAATTATTTTCTTTATAATTTTGTTCTTGCTTTATGGAAATAATCAGCTAATTGCTTTTGAAAATAAAGAAAAAATATATTTAGTTACATCAGGTGATCAAAAAAGTATACCTAGGGAATATTATTCTTTTTTAGAAGGAGTAAAATACGATTTATCTTATAAAGAGTTAGCAGAAGCTAGCTGGTCCTCTAAATTGAAAACATCCCAATCATTCTACGATGGTTATTGGGTTAGACTAAAAGTTAAAAATAAGACAAAAGAAGATAAATTAGGGTTAATTCATAGATGGAATTTTGAAAAAAGAATTGTCTATAAGAATACTGATAAAGAGTATAGTTTTCCGTTAGTCAGATCGGTATATAATGAGTATATCCACAAATCGGAAGACCGCATTTGGTATAACTACAAAATAATAATGCCAAAAGACGATCTAGTCGAAATCTACAGCTATTTTAGAAGTCAGCCGCTTGATAGAAATCAGATTTTTGAAGGTGGTCTGGACTGGATGGCAATTGGATTATGGCAAGATATTGAATTTAACGAGGTCATGAGGCTATTGGGGTATGTCGTAATGATTTCGATGCTAATTTGTTTTGGATTATACTTTTTATTTTATTTTGTAGTTTCTAAAGAAAGATCATATCTCTGGATTTCAATAACACTTTTAGTTGGGCTATACCCATTTATTACCTGGATACTTAGCTCTACATTTGGTGTAAGGTTTAACTATATTTATGGAGCAATTGGTTTGAGTATTATGTCAATTGTCTTAATAAAGTTTTTTCAAAATTTACTCTCATTTAAACAGATATTTCCTAAAACTTATAATATTTACGAAATTGTCGTGAAATTTTATATTTTATGTGCATTGTTCTATTTTTATGATTCTCTCCAATACCCAAACACTGAACTCTACAAAAATATAATAAAATATCCACATCATCCTTGGGGTGTTGGTACAATCCCAATGAATGTAGCACTCATTCCAGTAGGTATAATATTGGTATCGGCTGTTTGCATTTCCTATTTACTATGGAGGAGAGGTGACAGGGTTGCAAAGTTTCTGTTTTTTGCTTTTCTAGTACCTGTAGTCATATTCCCAACAGCATTTATTGATATGTGGTTTTTGTTTGAGACAGGTTACACATTGAAAGTAATTAAAGACGCAATACAAGTATTCGCATTTTTATTAATACTCATCATGCTTGGAATGGCACTTGCTCAAAAGCTGAATAACATAAAACAAATTGCTATTGATCAATTAGAGGAAAAGGTGCTCTCAAGAACTAGAGCTCTCACAGAGGCTAATCAGTTAATCACTAAAAGTGTTGATTCAGCTAGTATGATTCAAAATGCAATTCTACCAAAGTTTGATCATCAAGAACATGGTTTCGATGAGCTGAAATACCTCTGGATGCCTAGAGATGTTGTTGGTGGTGATTTTTATTGGGTTGGTAAAAAGGGAAATTGGACTTGCCTGATGGTAGCAGATTGTACTGGTCATGGTATCCCCGGGGCATTCATGACTTTGATATCTACAACTTTGCTAAATCGAGTCAAAGAGATTGTTGATCTCAGCAAACCAGATCAGATCTTGGATTCATTGGATTTCTTACTAGAAGAAACACTTAAATTTGATGAGAACACAGGCACTGAATTTGGATTAGATGGGGGAGTCTGCTGCTTTTCACAGAAAGATGAGATTCTTCGATTTGCTGGAGCTAAGATGAATCTTTACTATAAAATAGAAAACAAAATATGTGAATTAAAGGGAAATAAAAAGAGCCTTGGCTATGTAACAAAACCTCATCCACAAACCTTTAATATACATGATGTCAGTCTAAAAAATAACCCAACTTTCTATATGTTCTCTGATGGTATAACCGACCAAATTGGTGGTCCTAAGAAAATAATGTATGGTAAAAAGAGGATCTTTCGAAAGATCACTGAGACTGAAAGCTTAGATTTAACAATTCAAAATATTTCACAGGATTTCGATCAATATCAAGGTGAGAATAAAAGAAGAGATGATATCTCATTATTCGGTTTTCGGGTAAACAATCTAATGCAAACTGCATGAACTAAAGAAAAGGGAAAATGGATTCGATTAAGTTTTATAAACTTCAGAAGACTCTCAAGGAAAACAATATAATGTTTTGCTACAGTGGCTACGTAACTCAAAAAATATTGGTTGCAATCGGAGAGACAATAAAGAAGAAACTAGAAGTTGAAGAGACTGAACTCGGAAAAACGAAAAAAGTTTTTTCAATATTCGTTGAGGGAGTTCAAAATGTGATTCGTTACTCAGCAGATTCAATTGGTGAATCAGATGAATTAGATAACGAGGTCCGCTATGGTATAGTTACGATTGGAAGTAACACAAAAGGTATTACAGTTCAGTGTGGGAACTTGATATTTACTAAAGATGTTACACGAATGAAAGAGCGTGTCGATTTGATTGCTGGTAAAGATAAAGATGAATTGAAAAAATTATATAAGCAACAAATGATGGAAGGTCCAGAAGAGGGCAGTAAAGGTGCTAGTTTAGGTTTTTTAGAAATGGCTAGAAGAGCAGGTTATCCTCTTGAATTTTCTTTTGAGGAAGTAAGTGAGGAATATACTTTTTTCTGTATTAACGCGATCATTTGAGTGGTAAGATGGACAATTTAGAAATTTCAGCTACAGAGACTACTCCAGAAATTAAATTTGATTTTGACAGTCACTATTTCTTATTTGGTGGAGAGTCTTATCCAGAGCATTCGGATGAATTTTATCGACCAATTCTGGAATTAATTCAAAAGTACTCACAGAATGAATTAGAAAGTTCTGCAACGTTTGTTTTCAGACTTACTTACTTTAACAGTTCAAGTGCTAGAGTCCTAATGAAGCTTTTTGAACTCATCGATGAAATGGGAGAAAATAGAGAGATTAAGATTGAGTGGCATTACCATGAGGAAGACGATACTATGGAAGAATTTGGTGAAGATTTCTCTGATGATATTGAGAATGCTAATTTCAAGCTGATAAGTTATTCAGATGACTGATTTACTTTCTCATGAACAGTCTATCATTGAACAAGGCAAAAAGCGGGTAGAAAACCAAGAGGAAATCAATCCTAGTGACTATGCAGAACTACTGAAAGCTTACGTCAAACTCAATAAAGAACAAAATCGCCTTATCCGTCTTAGTGATAAGAGTCAGAAAAAATTAAGTGTCGCCAATTCTAGACTCGCAAACTTTTCGACCAAGCTCTCCAAATATTTCTCTCCTGAGGTCTATAATTCACTATTTACAGGTGAGTTAGATGTTAAAGTTCAAACTCAAAGAAAGTTATTAACAATTTTCTTCTCTGACTTGGAAGGTTTTACAGAACTGACAGAGAGGCTTGAACCTGAAGTCCTGACTGAACTGTTGACGCACTATCTTACAGAAATGTCTAAAATTGCATTGCGATGGGGAGGTACGATCGATAAGTACATCGGTGATGCGATTATGATTTTTTATGGAGACCCCGTTAGTAAAGGTGAGAAAGCTGACGCAACCAATTGTGTTCGGATGGCAATGGAAATGATCGACCAATTAGCCGAAATTCGAGCAATTTGGAAAGAGAAGGGATTGGCCCTGCCACTAAATGCTCGGATGGGAATTCACACAGGCATTTGTACAGTTGGGAATTTCGGTTCTGAGAATAGATTGGATTACACAGTAATTGGAAACGGTGTGAATCTAGCCTCACGACTTGAAAGTAACGCAAAACCGAACTCGATTCTCATTTCAGAAGATACCTTTCTCCATGTTCGTAGTGACATTAATTGTTCAAAAAATAGCACCATCAAAGTAAAAGGAGTCTCTTACCCCGTACAAACTTATAAAGTTGAAGGTCTTGTTGAGGAGCAAACAGACAAGACAGGTTACACCGCACATCAAATTCCCGGGCTGTCATTGATTCTTGACCAAAATAAAATTGAGAACCGGGCATTGGTCAGAAAGAAAATCAAAGAAGCTTTGGACCTCCTTGATTGATTGAATTCATTGCCTTCCCCATTCCCTTATTACGCTCTCCATTGAAACTATGAAAATTCGAAATCATATATGTGTTCACATTGTTTTGTTCTGCTCTATCTACTTGTTGTTTGGTTGTTCTCAGTTGGGTGAAAACCCAAGTGGCTCTTATCTAGAAGATCTGAAAAAATCTTCAAATTACTCGATCAAAAATAATAAATTTGTGAATCGAAGGGAAAACATTTTTGACGAAATGAGAAAAAAAGATAGCTTCTGGAATAACCCAATGAAGCGCTTTTCCAACAATATGATCTTCAACTCAAATCAAACTATCCCAGAACAAAAACTCCCAGAAGTTCATCCTCCCAACATGCAGAAATTTTTAGAACCAACCGACAGCATCAAGTTTATATGGTTTGGTCATTCAACAATTTTGATCAATATAATGAATACGATTGTTCTTGTTGATCCGGTTTTTTCACCTTCAGCCTCACCAATTAACTTTCTTGTCCCAAGATTTCAACCTCCTGTCTTAGAGCTATCAGAACTACCAAAAATCGATGTGGTTTTGATTTCCCACGATCATTACGACCACTTGGATATGAGAACGGTTCAAGCTCTAAAGGCTCATGTTTCTAAATTTATTGTTCCTCTTGGCGTTCCGTCACACTTGAGGAGATGGGGAGTTTATGATGAACAAATCATAGAATTAGATTGGTGGAATTCTTCTGATTTTATGGGGGTTTCATTTACATCCACCCCAGCTCAACATTTTTCTGGTCGGCAGGCATTGTTGAACACTAATCAAACACTTTGGTCATCTTGGGTCGTTCAGTCAGGAGATGTAAGTTTTTACTTTAGTGGTGATTCTGGGTACGACGTACATTACCAGCAAATCGGTGAGAAATTTGGCCCCTTGGACTTAGTTTTTATAGATAGCGGTCAATATAACATTCGTTGGCAGGAAGTGCATAATCTTCCTGAAGAGGCTGTTCAGGCTGCTGTAGACTTGCGAAGTCGATATCTTGTTCCTGTTCATTGGGGCATGTTCAATCTTGCTATTCACAATTGGTACGATCCAATCCAAGAGAGTGTTAAGTATTCCAAAAAATATAAAGTAAAACTTATGACTCCTAAACTCGGGCAGTTAATCTCCTTAGCAGACAAGACAAAAACTGATGATTGGTGGTCTAAGTTAATTAACGGAAGGAATGATTAAGCTAATAGTTTAGGAAAATGAAACTAGAGTTAAAATGAAGCGTCTATCAATTTTCTATTGTTTACGTAACTGTCTAGCAGTATCTATTCTTTCCATCCAAGCGAATACAGCATCAGGAGCACCTTATATTTATACTGAAGATTCTAACATTCCAACCGAGCAATTCCAGTATCTTGAAGATATGGATGAAAAAACTAGTCTATCTGATCTTCAGAAAGCAAATTGGAAAGGTAAAATTGAGAGTATACATTCGTATTATAATGGTTTGTGGGTAAAATTAGCAGTTCTTAATCAAACTGATAAATCTGATCTTGGTGTTCGTCATTGGACTACTTTCGGAAAAAATTATTTGCTGTTAATTCAAAAGGTATCCAGGAATATGATTTTTTGAGTTTCAATGATGGTTCCTGTAGTTTTCTAGGAGTTGACCGGATTCAGTTCGATTATCGAATTAATATGCCAGTAAACGGTATTACTGAAATTTATAGCTTTTTCAGATTTAAACCACTTCATAGAACCTTGTCAACAAGACATGAAATCTTTAGGATAGAATCTTGGGATAATATACAAAAACAAGCATTTTTTCGCTCGCTTAGGCAAGTATTCTTCTATGCAATTCTTATCTATCTTTTTCTTAACGGTATCTCCTCAACAGTTGTAACTAGAGACCCAAATTACTTTTGGTTTACTGCTCTAATAAGTACATTGATAATTTCTGCAGTTTACCTTTCGGGTTATACTTTGGGTTTCAGAGGAAATCCTCATGTAGGTCAGTTAATATTTAGTGGAATTCTTATCACTATTATTCAATTCTTTAAAAGTTTCTTACAACCTATACCAGTAATTTTGAATCGGATATCAATCTGGATTGTATTCTCACATCTTTTGATCATTCTATACTACTTTTATAGATCCTTTGAATTTCCTGACGGGGAGTATTTTACAAATCTTGGGTCTCACCCGATTCAACCATTAAGAATTGGTTACTTTTGGGTTTTGATCCAATTCCTGCCAACTATTTTACTCTTGTTCTATTTTGTATTTTTATCATTTCATTCTTGGCGCAAAGGAGACCAGGCCTCAGGATACGTAATTTTTTCGCTCACAGTTCCGGTAGTTTCACTGGGGCTTGTCGTAGGAATGATTAGCTTGGTAAATAACGGCCATTTGGGATTGGAGATGATCAATCTCGTAGCCCTACCACTGGGGGGTATACTTTTAGTTCTCTGTCCAATCGCCATTAATCTTGCCCTCGAACTGAGAATAAAAACATTTAAAGACGATGCGGTAAATAAGCTAAAAGTCTTGAATTTGGAACTTGATGGAAGAGTGAAAGAGCGGACAGCTGAGTTAGAGAAGGCCAACAACTTGATTACTGACAGCATCCAATCAGCGAGTGCGATTCAATCCGCAATTCTTCCTAGTATTCAAATAAGCAAATACAAATTCAGTGAACTAGTCTACATTTGGGAACCTCGGGACATCGTGGGTGGTGACTTCTACTGGGCACAACAACAAAAAGACTGGACTGCACTTGTCGTTGCAGATTGTACAGGACACGGTATACCAGGAGCTTTCATGACGTTAATTTTTAGCACGATCCTCGATCGCATCGGATCCCTAAATGACCTCAGTCAACCAGATCATCTTCTGGATCAACTCGTAAGCTATTGAGCCAAACCTTTAAGCTGAACAGAGGCGATAGTACCGGCTTTGGTTTGGATTGTGGGGTTTGTTGTTTCTCGAAGAAAGAAGGGGTTTTACGCTTTGCAGGAGCGAAATCAAATCTGTATCAGAAAGTGGGTGATAATGTTAGGGAGATGAAGGGAGACAAGATCAGTTTAGGCTATGATTTCAAGGAACACCCAATTCCATTCAAGGTGATGGAAACTAGTCTGGATGAGAAGTCTAGTTTCTACATGTTTTCAGATGGGATCACCGATCAGATCGGTGGAAAGAAAAAGTTGATGTATGGAAAGAAGCGGCTTCTGCATCAAATCCAATCCTCTACCTCAGTTACTGAGGCGATTGAAAGGATCATGAAAGATCTAGCCAACTATCAATCTGACCACAAAAGACGAGATGACCTGACACTGTTCGGTTTCTCTTTTTAATTTTTCACCTGCGTTGATCTTATTAAATAAGTACAAAATATTTTCAGCTAGTTTTATTCAATCTTTCGCTTCATTAACCCTGTTATTCTTGCTGAGCCTTCCCATGCAAAGATTCATGAAATTCAGTCTTTATCTACTACTGGTTGCCGCCTTGGTTTCTTGTTCCAGTAGCGGTTCTTCCGGCGGGAGTGACAACAGCACAACAACTACAGATACTGCACAAGAATCTGAATCTCAGTCAACCACAGATGCTGGATCTTCAAATACCGGTTCTGTCTCAGATAATGCCGGTACATCTGGAGATCAGGATGCTAATCAAAATGTGAACACTGATTCCAAAGACAATAGCGTTACGCCACCAGGCATCACTAACTATGTCTTCACAAAGACAGACCCTTCCTGTAGTGCTTATGTTGGTGAATTCACATCCACTATCCAGGACCTTGGCAATGACCGCACGTTGACAGGCTCGCTCTCCATTACTACGGACGGTAGCACCTGCAAGATCAGTAGCAACTCGATTCCTAACCACGATGTCAATGATAAGGGGGCATTTGC
>AGAU01000325.1 GCA_000224765.2 SAR324 cluster bacterium JCVI-SC AAA005
TTGGAGATGCCACTTCAGGAATGCTGAGTTTTTTTGAAAGACATGATGTGAAAAAATACGGTTCAACAGGGGGGCCACTACATGATCCAACGGTTATTGCTTATCTTCTGATGCCAGAGTTATTCGATGGGAAATTTGTAAATTTAACTGTAGAAACTCAATCAGATCTGACAATGGGAATGACGGTTCTTGATTGGTGGGGAGTAACGAAACGCAAACCGAATGCGACTGTGATGAACAAAATCGATACAGATGCTTTCTTCAAACTGCTTTTTGATCGGTTGCTGACCCTTGATTAGATGATTCTATGCTTTTATCAATGAAATGAAGCCTTGATAGTATGGTTTTTTAAATTCTTCGAAGAGTCTTGTTAATTCTACCAGTGGGTCAGCATTGTCATCTACTCGCAGATTGCACCATGGAAATGGTTGACTTCTTATAGTTACCAAAGCTGCAGATTGCCTTCCACGTCTATCACCTCCAGCCTCTTCACCAGCGAATAATGCCTGAAGTAGTCGAGACTCAAGTGATCTGTCAGTTGAGAACCTGAGAGATTCCATACAAGCATCTAACACTTCAGGCCCTGTCAAGAAATTGCCAGCAACGCTTACATTTTTAGTGCCGAGGTGTCCAGCCCAATTTTCTGCATTTGTACCAGTCCAGGCCCAAAAGTTTCCGTTTGCATCTAATCCGTGAAGCTGTCTCGAATGTGGATCATCGTCAGCAGCTATGACACCTTTTATAGCAAATTCAATCGACTCACCGGAGCTCATGGCTGCCAGTGCTTGCAGACCTAGGTAAGGGTTTGTTGTTGATTGGGTTGCAATTGCTCCAACTCCAGTTTTCAGAAAAGGTACTCTTGCTCCAACTGCCAAGTGTTTCGTAGCAACTGCGATCCCAAAGTGATTTTTCTCAGGGTCTCGAAGAACAATTGAATAAGTCATTTTAGGTCCTTTTTGATTTCTGTTAATTTATAATGATAAATTATTGACATCATCAAATTTGTCAGGATAAATTCGTTGCGATGCCATCTTACAGCAACTTTTCCTTACTCTCTCTGGAGAAGATCATGCTGAAGAAACAGATACGAGTGATGTTGCTGGTCAGTTTCCTACTGCTCAGCTTTGGATTGACTACCCAGGCTGCGATCCCGAAAGACGTACTGGCTGTTGCTAAGATTGCTGAGCCAAATTCAATGGACCCTGCAACTGTGACGGCGGTCAATGATTTTCGAATCTTGATGAATGTTTATTATGGGCTGGTCCGTTACTTAAGCGGAACGCTTGATGTAGACCCTGACCTGGCAGAGTCCTGGACAATCAGTGATTATGGAAAAGTCTACACCTTTTAACTGCGCCAAGGAATTAAATTTCATGATGGAAGCCTCTTCAATGCCGAAGCTGTCAAATTCAACTTTGATCGTATGTTGGTCAAAGATCATCCCTACGCAGAAACAAGGCCTTTCCCCTTATCTTTTTTCTTCTCAGCAATCAAGGAAACTACTGTTGTAGATAAACACACTGTTCGTTTCCGTATGGATGATCCTTATGCTCCATTGCTTTCTAATTTGGCTTACCCCACCGGGCGGATCATTTCACCTGAAGCTGTCAAAAAACACGGTAAGGACGTGGGCCGGAATCCAGCTGGAACTTGACCCTACCAATTCAGAGAATGGAAAAGCAATCAGCACGTCATTCTGGATCAGAACGGTAACTACTGGGATGGGCAAGCCGGATTAAAGTCTGTGGTGTTCCGCCCAATTACTGATGCAAATACCAGGATCGCAGAGATGCTCTCAGGGGGTATCTATATGATGGTCGAAGTTCAACCTGATAACGTAGCAACCTTTTCTGCTAACAGTAGCTATGCACTGCATGAGCAGGCTGGACCACATCTTTGGTTTCTGATTCTGAATGTACAAGAGGGACCTCTACAAGACAAGAGAGTCTGACAAGCTTTGAACTACGCGATCAACAAGCAGGCACTTTTTGAAAATGTTCCTTAAAATACTGCCACTGTGGCAAGCGGACCAACTCCTGCTGCGTTTTCCTGGGCTTATAATAACGCACTAAAACCTTACCTTACGACCCAGTAAAAGCCAGTGAGTTGGTGAAAGCTGCTGGCGCAGAGGGAGCAACATTGACCTTCTACGTAACTCAGGGAGGCTCTGGAATGTTGGATCCTGTCCCAATGGGGACTGCTATTCAGGTGGATCTCGAGGCGATTGGCTTAAACGTTAAGCTTGAAACCTACGAATGGAATACTTTCCTAGGTAAACTCAATCCAGGTTTGGAAGGCAAGGCAGACATGGCTGAAATGGCTTGGATGAGCAATGATCCAGACACCCTTCCGTTACTAGCCTTGCGCAATGCAGCCTGGCCTGATCAAGGTGGTTTTAAATCAGGTTATTATTCCAATCCTCAGGTGGACGAACTGTTGGAGCAGGCCCGAGTCAGCACCAGCCAGACTGTTCTTGCTGCACTCTACAAGGAAATGCAGCGTATCGTACACGACGATGCCCCATGGGTTCTTTGTAACGAACTGGAAGCAAAACGCTGTGACTGGTAGCACGTGCAAAGCTTCCAACTAGAGCCGTCTTTCCTCTTGCTGCTTGATGAACCAGTTTATGCGTTGGATGTTTCCGTCCAAGCACAAATTCTTTTGTTGCTGGAAGATATGCGAAAGGAGTTAGGAATTACCTACGTTTTCATCAGTCACGATTTGGCAGGCGTTGAACAGCTTTGTCCAATTGTTTTGGTCATATATTCCGGTTCAATTATCGAAAGTGGGCCAACTAACCAGCTTTTTCAGCAACGCAGACACCCTACACGGACTTACTGATAAGAAGTGTTCCTGTGCATGAAAAATCTTTGGAATTCAAAAGCCAGGAAATAGCTGATTTGGATAATCTTCGAGGGTGTGCTTTCCGTAATCGCTGCCCGTATGTTAGCCAGCAATGTCTACAAGCTCCGAAGTTGAGAGCAGTTTCAGGCTCCATCGAATGCCATGAGTGCGCTTGTTACTACCCTATGAGTAGGGTGGCCTAAGCAATTGAAACCCTTTTCTTATTTATACCCCCTTGGAGCCTGATGAGTATTCCAGGGCCTGGCGGACTAACCGATTAAATTGTTAGCTGGACGCTTGAACTACTCCAATCACGAGGATTTGCAACTGAACAAACTCGTCGAGGGGCAATCAGGCTTAAATTGCATAGTAAAGATTCTCATCGAGAACAAGCATTGAAAGCTCATCTGGATACTCTTGAAGCACTGGTGCAGCCCTTAAAGATATTGGTTGATGTGATTTGCTTTTGTAGGAACCTGTTCAACCTGATTTGCACAGGGTGCTAGAATAATTTTGTATACGGACAAATATTAATAACGCGCAAATATTTTACCACTGTTAGAGGCCATGCGTACAATGAAAAATTGGAACAGCAACCTATCAAATAGGAGCAAGTAGAGTTGCGAATCGATGAGTGATGCAATAGTTTTCGGAATTTGTATATCTAGGTGTTCAAATAGGTGATTTGGTTTTTATAGGTACAGGTGCCGAAGTTCTTGAAAGTGGGTTCATCTTCTTAGGCATTTAGATCATAAAGCTGGAGCAGCATCTTTAATGAATGCGCTACGGTTGATTCAATTGGAGGATCTTCAACTTCCTTGCACAACGTATTTGATTTTGACGGTACACGAAGAAATTTGAGATGTAGGCTCCGCTATTCTATCTCTAAAGGTCTGGAGATTGGTTACAGTTGACAGTGGAGTAAAAGCTGGCATTCAGAATTCCGGAGGATTTGGAGGAACTCTGGGGATCGGAGAAAAGGTTGGTCCATTTGACCGAAGACTTGCTTTACATCTCGACAGACTATGCAAAGACAACCAACCGTGTAATCTGAGAGATTTGTTTAAACACTTTCGTTCAGAGCTATTCGCTGCAGTCGTAAAATGTATTAATGTTCGAATCGCTCTGGTCTCGATCGGATAGGACGTTAGTCATGTTCATGAACGAACTCATCTTGAAGCAATTTGTAATGATTCTGAACTCACACGCCTTTACTTACTCCACTCACTTCTAGACTAAAACAGAATGCTCAAAATCAATGGATCCCGGCTATGGGATAGTATGATGGACCTGGCTAAAATTGGCGCTACTTTAGAAGGGGGAGTCTCTAGGGTTGCGGTCAGTGAAGAGGACCGGCGTGGCCGAGATTTGCTCAGATCTTGGGCAAGTCCGCTTACGGAGGATTTCCACTTTGATGAAGTGGGAAACATGTTTTTCATTCGTTATGGTTTGCAGCCAGAAGCTCCAATTATTTTAACAGGTAGCCATCTAGACACCCAAATACATGGTGGTCGATTCGACGGTGCTTTTGGTGTGATGGCCGGCTTGGAAGTTCTAAAAACTCTCGCTGAAGAAGACATTAGATTGCCGTGTGGTATAGGTTTGGTTGCCTGGACAAATGAAGAAGAAGCACGTTATTGCCCTGCAATGGGATCAGCAGTTTTCGTTGGCAAGCAAGATCCCCAGTCAGCTTTGGATTGTGTGGGACTAGACGGGAAGGTTTTTGGGGAGGAACTGAAGAAAATTGGTTATCTTGGCAAACATAGAGAATTGAATATTTTAGCATATTTGGAGACCCATATTGAGCAAGGGCCCGTACTTGAGAATGAAAAGATTCAAATTGGCGTAGTCTCCGGCGCACAGGGGCAAATCGCTATGGATGTTGAAATTTTTGGGGAGGCTGGCCACTCTGGAACTGTTCCTATGAGATTACGGAAAGACGCACTGGTTTGTGCGATTGATATCATCAATTCCTGCCGTAGTCTTGTTGTAGAAGAGGGTAAGGGGGTCTTTACCGTTGGTACATTTAAACTGGAGCCGAATTCGAGGACGACAATCCCAGATAAAGTTTTATTTGGAATGGATTTGCGTCATCCAGATACAGATTCACTCCAAAATTTGAGTAATTTGATAAAGCAGAAAATCAAAGAGAAGGTAGCTACACATTGCTGCCAGGAGAGAATCGAAGTCCTTTTCCAAAAAGAACCCGTTGTCTTTACTGAGTCATGCGTCAAAAGTGTTCAATCTGCGAGCGATAAACTAGGATATAACTCCCTTCTGATGCCATCTGGTGCTTTCCATGATGCATGTCTACTAGCTAGTAAAGTCCCGACAGGCATGATTTTTGTGCCAAGTCAAAAAGGAGTCAGCCACAATCCGACAGAGTATTCTTCCCCTGAACAATTGGAAAAAGGTGCAAATGTGTTGCTGCATGCGTTGCTTAATTTGGCTGAAAAAGGTGCTCTTTTGAAATGACAGCAAAAGTGCCAAAGAGTGTCCGTAAAAGATCTGATTTGGTCGCTGAGCAAATCAAGGAGGCAATTATTAGTAAAAGATTGCCTCCTGGCGAAAGGCTCTCGGATGAAAAAGATTTTTTGAAGACTTACCGAGTCAGCAAGGGGACAATGCGTGAAGCCCTGAAATCGCTTGAGGTTCAGGGACTCGTTAATATCAAGACTGGTCCCGGAGGTGGAGCTTCTGTTGCAAGAGTTAGCGCGGAGAAAACGAATGAGCTATTGTGGAATTACTTCTTTTCAAGAAACGTTTCTTTGAATGACATCTATTCTGTCCGCAAGCTTGTAGAACCAGAACTTGCAGCGAGCGTTGCAGCACATTTGGAAGAGGAGGACCTTCAATTGCTGGAACAATCGGTTGGAAACTGTTCCCTACAGGAATTTGATTATAATGATCGAGTACAGCGCATTCAGGAATTAGATTTCCATTTGGTTATGGCAGATGCCTGTCCAAATCCTGTATTGGCTTTTTTTACAAAATTTATTCTCAGCCTACTGGTACGCATAATTATCCACGAGGAACTAAACCCTGACCGGCACGTTAGTTCTCACCACAGTCAACAAGGCTTGGACTCTCATCAAGCACTGCTAATGGCGTTCAGAGAACGTAACCCGGATAAAGCTCGGCAGGTAATGATCGAGCATATGGAATCAGCAGAATCTTTTATGCTGAATATGAGTCGCTCAAAGACTAACTAGCCTAATCAATCAGATTTTCCTTCTTTTCCTTTGCTAATCCAAGTTTATTTGCATCTGCAGAAACGAACCATTACTCAGCTTAAAAATTCTAAGAATTCAGACTGAAAAAAAGAGTGTTAATGTGATGCTCTGGGGGTGTTTTGTTGACATGAGGGGTTCAGAAATTCAAAGTGGGTAATTAATGACTGAGGAGAACAAGAAAGCTGGACAAAATTATAAAGAAGAAGGTTCTAAAAAAA
>AGAU01000324.1 GCA_000224765.2 SAR324 cluster bacterium JCVI-SC AAA005
AGTGGAGGTTCACAACCTCAGCAGCAAGAACAGCAACAGCAAGAACCACCACCCGAGGAACAAGCACAGTAATTTAACAGATCGAATATATTTTGAATGACAGAACAGTTTAGATGGAGTGATGGAGTTCCTTGGTCTGTAAGATTTGAAGATATATACTATTCCCAGAGTGACGGTTTAGCGGAGAGCCGATATGTCTTTCTGCAGGGGAATCGTGTAGCCGAAAAATGGCAGAAAAAACATATTTTTCGTATAAGTGAAACTGGATTTGGGACAGGCCTAAATTTTTTGGCGACTTGGCAACTTTGGCGGAAGACCCGAGTTCATGGTAGCTGGTTACACTTTGAATCGACTGAAGGCTTTCCACTGAATAGAAAGCAATTGAAGTTAATCCACCAAGAGTGGACAGAACTGAAAGAACTCTCGGAATTGCTACTGGCTCCAAAGAATACTACCAGTGAATTTCTTAATGATTGGCAGGAGTGGCCGGAAGAACGAATCACACTAAGATTACATTACTCTGAGGTACTACAGACGCTTCAAGTTATGCCATCAAAGAAGTTTGATACTTGGTTTCTAGATGGATTCAGTCCCAAAAAGAATCCAGGGATGTGGACGGAGGATGTTTTACGAGAAGTAGCTCGTACCACTTGTTCTGGAGGGACCTGTGCTACCTATACTGCCGCCAGTCATGTGCGAAAGAGTCTGGAGGACTCTGGCTTTGTGGTGCACAAAGTCAAGGGCTTTGCGCAGAAGCGCGATATGCTACATGGATGTAAATTGTAAACGAGTACGAACATGGTTCGGGTTTGGATTCTGGGTGTGGGCTCGTTTGCCCACGCGATGGCAAAAATTTGTCGAGAAGATGGCGCCGAGGTCCACACCTACCTGACTCGAAACTATGGCCACTATGGAGCTTCTCTTTGTGGAGAAGTTTATGAGGCTCGGAGGCATCCGCAATTACTAATGCTTTTTGACAAATATCCACCAGATCTGGTGATCCCCATGTCAATTGATTGGCAAACCCAATCATGGGGATCTGATCTGGTACGGCAGGGCATGCCTATCCTCTCTCCAGTTAGCGAAGCAACTCGGTTAGAAGTAGACAGGGCCTTTGCAATGCGGCTCTGTGCACAATATGGCATTTCAGTACCTCGTAGTCACTATGCTAGGAATCGTTTAGAGGCAGAAGAGATTCTTCGCAATGATCCGCGGCCTTATGTACTAAAAAATCCGATTTGTTCACCCTTCAGCCCTGTTCACACGATTGTTTGTGAGACTGTAGAGGACACATGGGGATGGCTAAGGTGTGTTGATTACGCAGAAGGACTCTTTCTCCAGGAGTATTTGGGAAATGTTGAAGCAGGTCACTTTGTTTTCGTGAGCAATGGCGAAATTATCAGCCAGATCAGTAATCAGGAGTACAAGCGAGCTTTCACAGGGAACATGGGGCCTATTGCTGGAGCCCCCTTAGGAGGGATTGTAGAGCAGGATCCTACAGATCGATATGGATTGGCAAAAGACTTAATTCATCCTCTGCAACCGTGGCTGAAGAAAGTTAACTTTTATGGTCCACTGCAAGTTACTGCAATGAGGCAAGAAGACCGTTGGATACCAATTGAATATAATGTGAGGATGGGAGTGACGTCCGGTGCTCTCTGGTTACGCATGTTAGAAAATCCAGTAAAGACTTTGTGTGCGGTAGCTAATAACCAGACCGTCAATACAAAATGGCGAGATGCTTTCCAAGCAGGTGGAACTCTTACGCTGGCCGGATATGGTTACCCCTACATTGTGGAGGATGTACCACCACTGCCAGTGAGAATTGCAGGAGAGATAGATTGTGATCTCTGGTGGAATGAAGTCCGATCAGATTCATTCGGTATCTACACAGAATCTCATAAGGGACTAGATAAAGGGCATCGAATCGCGGATGTGAACGGTCTTGGAAAAACTGTTGAAGATGCACTACAGAGTGCATACCAAAACATAAGTAAACTTCACTGTTTACATAGTTATTTTCGAACGGATGTTGGTCAAACTCTTTGGCCAATTGGTGTCGGTTTTTAAGTAGACAATAATTCTACTAATTTTTTAAGATTCACTGAATTTATCTTTGGGTAAGTGCAGGGAATCTTCATCTGGAGAATCTGGCGAGATTCTCCGAGAGATGATCTTTGACAATTGAATCTGAAAAATTGACCACTATTGCCGGCAAGTCTTCCGGCTAAGCAATAGTTCAAGTAAAGTAAAATAAAACTACTTCACTTGGATCAAGCTGACTGTTCTTCCAGTAGACTTGCTTTGGCAAAGTGTAAAAATATTAAAGATGAAAATTTTTCAATATTTCTATATATTCATTTTTTGTTATACCATCGTCTTAAGTAATAATATCTACCTTAATTATAGTTTTTCGATTGGTACATTTTGGAAATTATATCGAGTCCTTATTGTACATAGCATTATTACAAGTTTGGATAATATATGATTATAGTTAATTAAATTATAAATGCTATCTACATAAAAATTTTTGATTTATAAAATCGTAGTAAAAGTAGTCCGGATAGTAGAATTTACTTCCATCAGAAGCAAGCTACCAATAACGATTTTCTTCCATTGTATTTAAAAAAATAACTAATAGTATCAACTAAAAATTATTATTATCTACATCAATCTCTATATGTTTAAGTAAAATCGATAGGTATACTATAACAATGTTTTAACTATTGCTTGAAATGTGACATTCTATCGTGATTGACAATAAGATAATTTATTACGACTGCTTTAGGAGTACTAGTAATTAATATTGGGAATTTAGATATACTTGTATCCTCTGATTCAGAGTGTCAGTGAAGTACGAGAAAAGAGAAGTAAAATAATGAAAAAAAGCTGTTAACTAGATACGAAGAAAATTTAAAATTTTTTCATAACTCAAATATTATTTAATTTATCAATCAAATAATCATAAATAAGTTTATTTATACTAGTGAGTGGGAAATCCCCAACATTGTTCCAGCATGGGAAGTAACATTTTAACTTTGCAGTGCTAGTAATCTTTTTTGGATCTAATCGAAAGGTTTATTTACAAAAACTCTTTGAAGAAAAGACTATCTCAGCTTTGATCTACATCAAAAGTAACTTAGAGTCAGGGTGGGACTGTTCAGTAGTTGTAACTAAAAATTTGTGTTGCTGGAACTTAAGCATTGTTTGATTTGCGGATGAATCGCCTCAAAGAAACTTCCAACATCTCTTTAGAATTGCTACAGTACAGTATTTTATAATGCAGATTCACCAAGTAATGTTTTGGTCGATAATTGAGTGATTTGATCTGGGTAGTGAATCGCTTTCCCTGAAGTTGTGAAGATTTCAAAATTGGCAGTCTATAAGTTTGAGAAAGTCTTTACTATAGGCAATCTTGGATAACGCTTTTAATTTCTTAAAAAGCTTCTAGCAGTTTTGAGTAATCTGCTGCTGTAAAAAAACTAAGAACCTTGCCAAAAGTAGAATTAATGGCTAACTAGATTCAGCATTTAGTTTGATTTTAGTAAAAAAGTTACAATGCTCATAGATTTTCAATGAAGAAGCAGGCTTCGGTCTTGGGTTGAATCACTGATAACTATACCTAGATGAACTGGGAGGAAACTTATCTTGTGATGTACACTGAGGACTCTGCAGATGCTACTGAGACCCAATCCTTTGAAGTATAGCTTCTGAGCCTGCTCTTTGAGAGTGTGGTATTTGCCTCTATGCAGTGCCGGCTGGTTAGTTGATAAGCCTGGCAGCGATAGTGTTGAGCACCTCAGTTCTTACAGAAGAAAGTGTAACTCAGATTGAGTGCCGGGAAGACGAGGATTTGCTAATTCTTTGTGCTCCTGATAGGTAAGGGAAATTTTTTCCTGTTAAGTGCGAGCCGTCAACCAAGCGAGAAAATAAACAAACTTATTAACCAGATTTCAGTGCCTAGATCGCTCGGTCTGGTAGATATTATTGAGCCAATTGTTGACTGTTTTGATCAGATTTTCATTTCTTCAAGATGATCTTAAAGAGGTAGTGTAACAACTTAAGTTTTCTGGTCTTGCAGGGTTTATTGATGAGCTTCACTCTTTGAGTTCGTAGAAGTTCAGAAAAATTGTTTGAAGTGTAGTTGCAACCCAATAAAGAGCTTAGTAAGAGGTTTTGCTAACAGCAAGACCATGTTTTGATCATCAACATTGCCCAGAGTGAATCCAACTCCTATCAGGTTTCCATGGGCGTTGATGATTAGGGGTTGTTTGAATCCGAATAATTACCGCAAAGAAATCTTATCAATCTTCATTAGACTGTTAGAGACGTTGCAGGAATGAATACAAGCAGCGTGGCAAACCATTAGAGAGATAGAGTTGACGAAGCTGATTCCTATGGTATGTCCACAACGACTTCTCTGGTGATGTATAGGAAGTTATAGGATGTGAAGTAGTATTTAGATGAAGGGTTGTGGCCTGGTGGTTAAGTAAATTCAGGATTACAATGTGCAGTAACATTCTAGAGAAATTACAAATTGAAATTGTGTAGTCTCCCAGGGTGTTGGAGCATCAACAGAGTTGTTATGATCTTGCTGAGATTAAAGCTTACAGTGTGATGGGGAATATGCACAGACAAAATGACTGATAGGGCTTCAAGTAGTGACTCTCCTCAACAATCATCCGTGTCACAAAAACTTGTTTTCTAAATATAGAATACATTTCCTGAAGTTCCTGTAGTTCAATAAAATCAAGCACTATAAGCTATTAGAAACGCCTCACTTATCTAAAACTGAAGTCAGTTAGCCCGGATAGCAAAGAATTTATCTTAGTAAGATGATGTGATTAGTTTTTAGTATTTCTGCAAGTCTACAGGCTATTAAATTGATAGTTGGTACACAGTTAAATCACTAGTTATTATAAATTTCTGGTCTTTAGAATTATCAAAAATTTAATAAATAAATTTTCATCGATATTAAGAGTCCCTTTTCAGTGAATATTTACTAGTTCTATCGATCTTAAATTTCTCTTGATCCAGGTAATAGAGTAATAATTTTTTCTGTGTTAGAACAAGGGTGGTATTAAATAAATTTTAAAATACAATCTTTTCTATAACCTTACCAGCTAAAATGGAAAACAAGAGCTAACTCAGCTTGTCCTTAATTAGGCTTAAATTCTTCCCAGCCCATCAGCTCCTTGGTTGGGGAGTGCTCAAGGACTATACTTGTGAATTTCCCAAAATTCCACTTTGATTAAAAAACTTTCTTACTTCTTCTAGCGTAAAAAAATATTGGCAAATTGAGATGTTTAGCAATATTTAGGCAGTTCTCATCTTTATCCAATTCTCCGATCCAATTTCATTCACACTGCTTAAGGCAATTTCTGTCTTTGACTCGATTCCTGTAGTTACTTTTATCTGATAGTAATTAGTTTTCTGTTCTTGGTGTGTTGTTTCCATTTCTCTAATCAATTCCCGATTTCTAATTCCGAGTGCGGCTTTTCCACACTTGTTTCGATAAATAGATGGAAAAATCCAAACTGGAAACAACTATGTTTTCTTCTATCTCTACATAGAAGACTATAAAAGTTTTATATTGGCTAGCTTATTCATCAGAGCTGGTAAAACCTAACTTTATGAAATCGAGATTACTCAAAGAGTATCTCCAAATATCAGCTGAGTTTTATACACGAGGCTTTTGGATGTGAATTTTCTCAAATATCGTGCCTCCTATCGATTGATAATTTGTAATTCACTAGTATTACTCAAATCTACCTAAGCTTCGTTCCTCCAAGATGATCCAAGGTCGTCTATTTATGACATTCTGAAAAATATAATTTATATTATCCATATACGAGCTGTCTTGCTCTAGCTTGATTTGTGATAAGCAGGATCAATCTCTATTTCTTATTTAGGTAATCATAATTATCAAATAAATTTAAATTCTAAATTATTGATCCTTAAATTTCTAATCACAGACCTAAAATCCTAAGTAGTGACTACTGAGCAAACCAGTATGTAGAAATTAACTATTTTGGTCGAGAGCTATGACTCCCCAAATGGACTCTATCATAGCGTCTTTACGGCGCATGAACCGGCTACAATTATCGAAAGTGTTGGAGGAATGGGGCAATAAATCCCTGGAGGAATATGGTCAACTCTATTGGCAAGGACCCAAACGGCCACCACCACTTGAACTAGAATTGATCCAGGCATTCAAAGAGACTTGGCAGGAAATGGGGTGGGCTGATGTAATTGTTAAGCAATTGCTTCAGGAACTAGAGCAGAAGCGTGTACTGCAAACAACCATGCATTTGACTCCTACAGAAGGTCCCACATTTCTGGCTTCTCATCAGTTGGCAACGCTCAGGCAACCTAAAACTTCGCACTATCTTGTTGGAGCGTACTCGGGTGTTCCCTTCTCAAATTCTGCATGGTCAGGTGCTGTAAACTATGGAACTAAGACCTCACTAGACCAAATTTTACATCCATCGAATTCATTATTTCAACAGGCTCAGTCAGCAGTAGTTGATCGTACTCGAGATGGTGACCATCCTCGATTGTCCTTAATTCCAGGCAAGTGGAGGGATGGCCTTGTTGACAGAAGTGTTATTCCAGACAGACTGAATGATCTTTTTCCTGATCTTCTTCCAGGGATGCAAGAAAGTTCACTTAGATCAATTGTTCCGAAAAATTTTTATGATGGTTGGGCTTTATCTTTTTCTGAACAGTTAACACGTACTGTACTGAATAATAATCGAATTTTTTACTTCAATCTAAATGAGGTAATCAGAAAGTATTTATTAAATATTCTAAAAGATGATTCACACTGGATTACTCAATTATTTTTAGATTCTCGGAAAATAAAATTTCTGGAAAAGGGACTAGCACACAACTGGTTCGTTACTGAAGTAGAAAAGCAAGGTAAAAAGAAGGTTGAGCAAATTCATCTACAGAATAGATGTTTCAAAAGTACAACAATATCGATCCCTGCAACACCAGAATCTATTATTTTTGCCATGAACGAACACAGATTCTGCCCTGGACTGACTTTATGTTTTTGGATTCTGGCTTTTTATAATGGAATACGCTGTTTGGGAGGATTCGAACAAATTGAATATCTTGCTGAGTTAGATTCAAAGCTTAACCAATTAGGATTTCTAAATCTTATCAAGTGCACATCAGACCAAGTATCTTTTCTGACAACTGGTAGATGTATTGATCAAGATTATGAAATCTATCCAATAGATGTGCTCTTAGAGAACTCAAAACTTCCACCACCTGAAGGAACGTTGTTGAATTGGTTACAGCCAATCATACTACGCTTATCACCACGAACACTTCGGTATTGAACTCAAACCGATTTTGATTTGCTAAAACTATTGCTCATGGACTAATGCTAACTCTATTTGAAAGGAATCATTATGTCTGTAATTCACTATGAACTTCAAAACATTCTTCGCAAAACAGATTCTATGTCGTTAAATCAATATTGAACTCAAACCGATTTTGATTTGCTAAAACTATTGCTCATAGACTAATGCTAACTCTATTTGAAAGGAATCATTATGTCTGTAATTCACTGTGAACTTCAAAACAGTCTTTGCAAAACAGATTCTATGTCGTTAAATCAATCCGGGGCTTTTTCCAAGTTATTGCAGAGGACACGACGGATGAGAGCCTCAGCTCAGAATTTGGTCGACCGAGATCTATCGAATACTAATAAGAAATTATTGAATGCTCTGGAGTTGATTGATCAAACTGCAGGACCAAAAACAATTGTGATTAATTCGTCTACACTTGGTTCGAAAGTTATGCAGCAGAGTCTTGCGTGCAATGTTGATCATGTAAAAATCGCTGCAGAAAACCATAGCGCAGCTTTTTCTACACCTTTAGGTCTGGAATTACTAACTATGAAAAAACTGATAAGCAATTCTCTACAAACTATTTAATAGAGTTTGTCAAATACAGTGCTTTGTTTGGAGAAAATTTTTAAAAAAGCCTTTATTGGAAAGTTTTCTTAATTTTGCAGGGGCAAGGTTTTGAGAAACTCTGGTCATTTAAGAGCAGACTACTTGAGTAATAAAAGGATTTATGACACTTCCGCGCATTAATACTAATATTCCTGCAATGAGAGCGCATCGTAGTTTGATAACAGTAAATGAGGCAGGGCAAAACAATTTAGAGCGTCTGGCTTCTGGTCTGAGGATCAATCGCGCTGCAGATTCTCCAGCCTCTCTAGTCGTATCTGAACGAATGCGGGGTCAAATTTCTAGTTTGAACCAAGCCATTGAGAACAGTGAAGTCAGTATATCTTTAGCTCAAACAACAGAAGGTGCGTTGTCTGAAATTAATCGTGTTCTGATTAACATGCGCCAACTAGCAGTACATGCATCCAATGTTGGTGTTAATGATCCTAAGATGATGGAAGCTGACCAGGCAGAGCTGCGTAATTCGATCGAAATGATTGAACGAGTTGCAAAAGATACTCAATTTGGAACTAAAGCCTTACTCGATGGTAGCAAAGGAGCAAACGGGGTAGCTACAGGAGATGGTCTTTATTTTGTCTCAGCGGGCGAAGACACCAAAAGTTCTCCAACACAAGGTTATGAAGTTACAGTTACTCGTGCTGCATCTCAGGCGACTAGAACAGGTACAGCTGCACTGACTCAGGAAATGATTGACGCTGGTGAGGTGCTTACGCTGACTGAAGGTGGTCGGACCGTTCAAATGCAGACTGACAAAAGCATGACTGTGGAAACGGTTTTCAATGATCTGCAGCGGCAGGCAACAGATTCAGGACTAAATTTAGAATTGTCTGCAGATGAAAGTGGTATTCCCACGGTACGCCATCAAGATTATGGCAGTAGAGCAACATTCACAGTTGCAAGTTCCAGTGGTGGTGTTCTGTCAGAAATAGCGAATGTGCCCGCTTATATTAACAACGGTCGTGATGTGGCTGGTGAACTCAGTGGAGAAGAGGCGCTTGGGGATGGACAATTTTTGAGAGGGAGAGACGGTAACTCAAATACTGCTGGACTCACGGTCCGTTACGCAAGAGAAGTTGCTCCTTCGGGTGAGGTGGCTGGAAATGTTACAGTAACACAAAACTCCTTAATCTTCCAAATTGGACCCAATGAAGAGCAAACCAGTAAGCTCTCACTTCGAGATATGAAACCCACTTCTCTGGCTAATGGTATTAGCAATGAAAGCAGCTATCGGTCACTAGCAGACTTGGATTTAACAAGTTTTAAAGGGGCTCAGGATTCGATACGCCTAATTGATAAAGCAATTGATGAAACTACGTCGTTTCGTGCAGGTATTGGAGCCTTCCAGGCTCATACCTTGGAAAGTAACCTGAGCTATTTGCGAATTGCGGCTGAAAATGTTTCAGCTTCTGAATCATTGATTCGAGATGCCGATTTTGCCAAAGAGATGACTGATTTTACTCGAAACCAGATTGTTCAACAGTCAGCTGTATCCATGTTGGCTCAGGCAAATAACCACCCAAGGAGTGTATTGGCCTTATTGAATTTATAGTGCATAGAATAGGTGGCTTGATTTGAAGATTTCTAGGTGAAAAAAATTCGATAAAACTGATGCTTATGAGGACCTATTGAAAAAATATGATTAGTAGTAATTGCAGGAGATGGTCGGGAGATATCTTTCTCTTGGACATGCAAAGATTAATTCATTCGTGAGTTAAGTGGATTCTTTTGTTAAAAATTCCCTTTATCAAAGGGAACATTTTGTTCTTTGAAACTTAGATTTTCTGTCTAGCGCAGTAGTTCGATCGGTGTAGTCTGCACATGAGGAAGTGTTAGGGTGTTTGGACGACTAGCAACCAAAATTGACTGAATTTTTACCTGAATTCCCGAAATTTCGTCTTCGGCGAAATATCCCTGAATTCTTTTATTCTCTTCAGTGTTGGTTTCTGCCTTCAATTTGAACATCTCAGAGTAGATGGCGCGGTGTATTAAGATAAGAGAAAGAGTTATTCAGACTTTTTTTCTATATCTTTAATTCATTAAACTGCAAAAGACAGTAGTAAATCTGCCGAAGAGTATAAAGCGATTTTTCGATCTTGTATAAGTACAAAGTACTGAATTTTATATACAAATTTAGTGTTTTATAAAATAATCTAAATAATCTAATTAATTTAAATTATTTTATACAATACGCAGTTATATGTAAAATTGTTTACAACTGTTTGCCATGTATTGCTTTCGAAAATGCCGCCAGGGGAAGGTAGTGAACAATAGTCCCTTCGTCGACTTGGATGTGCTCGACTAAGGATAAAATAATCTGAATTACTATTATTAATTGCATCCTTTCAGGAGTTTGCTATGTCGCTTCGTGTCAACACCAACATTGCTGGATTAGCAGCACATCGCCATGTACAGCGTGTAAATTCAGAATCAGTAAAGAATTTGACAAAACTATCTTCAGGGCAGCGCATAAACACGGCAGCTGATGGACCAGCAAACTTAGTAGTTTCAGAGATCATGCGTTCACAAATAAGTGGATTACAGCAAGCGCTTGAAAACTCAGAAAATGGTGTCTCTATGGTACAAACAGCTGAAGGTGCTCTTAGCGAAGTTAACCGCTTGTTGACAAATATGCGCCAATTAGCTGTTCATGCATCAAACGTCGGAGTAAATGATGATAGAATGGTGAGCGCAGACCAAGCCGAATTTACGAACATCGTTAAATCAATCAATAGAATCGCTACTAATACCCAGTTTGGAGATAAGCAGTTGCTCGATGGTAGTAGGGGAGCTAATGGTGTTGCTAATGGTGATGGGCTACAATTTGTAGAAGCAAGTCCGAGTACACAAACATCTCCTACAAAAGGATATGATGTAGAAATTACGCAAGCTGCTACGAGAGCAATGATGGAAGCGGGTACAGCTTTGGACCAAGATATCATCGATAATGGAGAAAGTTTAACAGTCACTGAAAATGGACGTACAATTCAATTTAAGGCAAGGGAAGGAGATACTGTCGAAAGTACAATTAATGGATTAAAGCGTCAGATACGAGAAGCTAACCTAAGAGTTGAAGTACTAGACGAAAGTTTTGAAGACGGCTTACTGCGATTAAAACACTTAGACTTTGGGAGCAACAATACATTCTCAATATCTAGTTCAACTCCGGGAGTGCTTTCTACACGTGCTAATCAAACAGATCAAGCAGCTCCTGGACAAGATGTTTCAGGAACTATCAATGGAGAAGAAGCAATTGGTGATGGACAAGTTTTGAGAGGAAGACAAGGGAATCAAACTACAGATGGATTAGCAGTTCGCTACACTGGAGAAGAAGCATCTGATGAAGCTGGAACAGTAACAGTACTACAAAATTCATTAATTTTCCAAACAGGATCAAATGCAGGTCAAACAGTAGCAGTTTCTTTAAGAGATATGAAGGCTAATTCACTTGGTAAAGGTGTATCTAATAATAGTGATTTTAGATCGTTGGAAGATGTTGATCTAACAAATTTCCAAGGAGCACAAGATGCCATAAAGATCATCGACAAGGCAATTAACGATACAACTTCAACCCGCGGTGAACTTGGAGCGCTACAAAAAAATAGTTTAGAATCAAATATTAGTTCTCTAAGAATTGCTGTCGAAAATATGACAGCTTCTGAATCCGTAATTCGAGATGCAGATATGGCTAAGGAAATGGCAGCTTTTACAAGAAACCAGATACTGACCCAGTCATCAATGTCAATTCTTGCACAGGCTAATCAAAACGCAAGAAACGTAATTAGTTTACTAGCTAATTAAAAATTTTACCACAGTATTAATTAATTTCATCTAACAAACATTAGATTTACTGTATTAGGTTAAAATTTAATTTTTATTTAGGTTCTAAATTTATAAATAAATTTTGATTTAAAATTTTTAAAACTTATATCTTATCTCCCAATTCAAAACTTTAATCAAATTTCTAAGTTGTTGTACTGACATCAAAAATTCAGGAATTTTTGATATATACTGCGAAGATTGAAAATATGTTTTTGAAGAGATTGCGGTAGCTCGGGGTGAGATGGGTGCCTTCCAGAAGAATACCCCTGAGTCAAACCTGACGAGTTTGTGGATTCGCACGGAGAACCTAACAGCAGCGGAGTCAAGTATTCGGGATGCCGATATTGCCGTGGAACTGGCTGCCTTTACACGCAACCAGATCATGACCCAGTCGGCAACAGCCCAGTTGGCCCAG
>AGAU01000323.1 GCA_000224765.2 SAR324 cluster bacterium JCVI-SC AAA005
TACTGCACAGAGACCAGCTTCCGATAAGTTGGTCATTCAAGACCACCAGAGAACTTTTTCAGTAACTGAAAGGCTTGCTCACTATGAGCTACTGCTCGGACTGTCTGAAAAATTATGAATATTTTAATATTGCTGCTATACACCACAGAGCAAGATATTCACAGCCCAGATCAAATCACTTAATTGTCGATTAAAACATTATTTGATTCAGTTGCTTCATAAAATGAAGTATTACAGT
>AGAU01000322.1 GCA_000224765.2 SAR324 cluster bacterium JCVI-SC AAA005
CAGAAGACGATTCTGCTTCATCTCTATTTCTCACTTTCGTAGTAAACCCAATACTTGGAAGTATAGAAATAAATTGCTGTAAAGATACTGATGATGATTAAGAGAACCCAAGCGAGTGCGGAAGCGTATCCCATTCTGAAGAATTCAAAGCCTTGCTGATAGAGGTAGAGCGTGTAGAACAGCAAAGAATCAACTGGAGAACCATTTCCACCACTGATAATGAAAACATTATTGAATGTCTTGAAGGCATCAATGGTCTGTAGAACAAGGTTGAAAAAGATGACAGGAGCAAGCAGGGGGAGGGTGATTTTCCAGAATTGTCGAAACTTCGAAGCCCCATCAATCGATGATGCTTCATAGAGATCATGAGGGATCTGACGCAACCCTGCCAGGAAGATCAGCATCGGTGAACCAAATTGCCAAATAGTTAGTAGAATCACCGTGTAAATGGATGTATCCGGATCAGACAGCCAACTTGGCCCAGAAATCCCAAGAAAAGCCAGTAGGTAATTTACAAGGCCATCGGTATGGAAGACCTGCCGCCAAAGAATACCAACCGCTACACTGGATCCCAACAGTGAGGGTAAGTAAAAAACTGCCCGATAAAGACTAAGACCCTGAACACCCTGGTTCAGCCACAGAGCAATTGCTAGGGCAAAACCTAATTTGAATGGAACGCCAACAGCTACGAAGAAAAAAGTTACCTTGAGAGCTTCCCAGAACCGATAATCGTCAACGAACATGTACTCGTAGTGCTCAAATCCAATGAAATAGGGATCTGAAACCGTATCGTATTCTGTCAGTGACAGGTAAAAGGATGAAACGATTGGTTGAATCGTTAGTAAGAAAAAGCCTACCAACCACGGCAGCAGAAAAATGTAGGCTGCAAAATTCTCTTTTTTCATTTGAATTTCAGCAACTCCCCTAGCAAAAGGGGAATTGCTTTGATGGATTACCCTTGCTTCCGACGAATTCTTTCTGCTTCCCGGTAGAAAGATTTTGCTGCTGACGCGATCTTGGTTTTGCCAAAGGCCACACCTTCCCAGTATCTTTCGAAGGCTCGGTCAATCTCACCCGCACCTTTAGGTGGAACTGGGGGCAGTTTCTTAGTTCTTCCTTCAATTCCCTCAAGGTACTCAACCATAATTGCTTCTTCTCGTGAGTAGCCAGGCTTCAAGAAGTCGCGCATTTCCTTGTTACCAGGCACTCCTCTCTCCAGCTTGAGAATTCCAACCGCTCGGGGGTCCCGGATGAAGAAGTTCATGTATTTTGCCGATAGAGACTCATCCTGGGTATCTCTGGACATACTTATGAATTGCCCGCACTTGTAATACATACCTGGGCTATCACCCGGGTTGTGTGGAATTGTTGCCATCTCAATTTGATGATCCGTCAGCTTTTGAATGGCTACGATTTGGTTTGTCCAATAGCTATCAAATGCAGTTTTTTTGGTTGGAATTCCACTTTTTGCCATCGAGGTGGATGCGGCCTCCTCAGTCGCAGGCCAACTCACCCCTGTCTCTTGGCAGTCCACCCAGAAGGACCAATACTCCTCAATGTCTTTCTGGTCAAAGGCCAAGTCCCCATTTTCATGGTAAAGTGCCTTATTTTTTTGACGGAGCCAAATATCTAACCAAACCTCCTGCCCGCCATTGTTTACAGATCCATAAATGCCATCCGGTGTATTTTTGGTCACTTCTCTTGAAATCTTGACGAATTCATCCCAATTCCACTTGTAAGGATCAAAGGTCAAACCTAACTGGTCCAGAAGGGTTTTGTCATAAGGGACAAATTGTGAGTTCGTTCCGATGTTTACCCCATAGACCTGGCCATCGACAGTCCCTCCATCGAAAGAGAACTGCGCGAAATCAGACATATCAATCGCACCACTGTCAAGATGGGAATTCAGGGATTTGATGGCGCCTCGGCGTGCATATTCTGCGATGTAGCGGTAATCCATCTGGATCACATCCGCCATATTCTTGCCGGCCACTTGGGTTGCCATTTTTGGCCAATAGTCTCTCCAACCTAGGGTCTCTCCCACTACAGTTGAATCCGAAAAAGCCGCGTTGAAGGCATCAATCGTCGCATAAGTTCGCTTGTCTCTCTCCTTGTTACCCCACCAGAAGTGTCGAATTCTACCTGCAGCCTTTGTGGAATTGGCTCCTGTAAGTGCAAGTACTGATGTAGCCAAAGCCAGTTTCCCAAAATTTCGCCTTGTTAGGTTGCTCATGAATTCCTTTTGAAGATATTTGATATCTGGCTGATCTCCAGCATGATTACCCTGAGGTTACCTCTGGAGGAAACTAATATATCAAGTTGTTTGGATCGAACTTGGCTTCATGACAATCACCAAGTTGAAAAACAGTGGCTACAGCTTTAGCTAGGAAAAAGAGAAAAAAGAATTTTTTCAAATAGATCTGTATTCCTAAGTTTTAGATGCCAATCCAAAACAGCCGTGACCAATTCAAATCAATGAACCTCAGTTAACCTAATGGTTCTGAAGGTCAGTACATCTGAGGGGGAATCCTTTAACTTAGAGAAGATCGTTCAGCAAGCTTAAAATTAACGAACATAAAATTCACCTTTAGGATTTTTTTGATGATTTCGGTCAATCCAGAAGGAGAAAAAGGGATGCTTAGAGTTTTATTATCGGGTGAAGATAAGGTTGGGATCACTCAGTCTTATGAGAACAATTTCCAACCTTGGTACCAGCGAGATACGGCTGTGACTGCACAGGCGACTGCAAAGAAGTAAGCTAGTTGAGGAAAGAACATAGGAAAGAGGCACATGCTGATGAAGAGGATGATCGTCTCAAAACCCTCTGTCAGACCACCTAGATAGTATAATCCTTTTTGAGGAAAATCCATCGCGGTGTCGCCGCGCTTTGCTGCAATGGCCGCATAAGCCAGGAATGAAGAGCCAGTGCCCACGAAAGATGTAATCAACACCGCAGCTGGTAAAGCATTGACAGGATCAGCGAGAGCAAATCCCAGGGGGAAGATAGCGTAGAAAAAAAAATCACAGCTGATGTCAAGAAAAGCACCTCGGTCAGTCGGTTCCGTAAGACGGGCGACTGCCCCATCCAAGCCATCAGCGAAACGATTCAAAAGCAGGAAAAGTAGAGCCAATGAATAAGCTTGGTAAGCCAGTGCTGGAACTACAAGCAATCCCAACAGAAAACCAAATAAAGTGATCTGATCCGCCTTTATTCCCAAATGTGTCAGGATCTGCGCGGGTAGTTGAAGAAACCGTTGCTGCAGAGGCTGAAGGGCTGCATCAATCATCCACGCCTCCATGTATGAAAACGCTCTACAAGCGATAACAACTTTGGGTTTACATGAGCCCGACGCCATTCACCGGCTGCATACTTGTTAGCTTCTGCCAAGGTCGGGTATATATGGATGGTTCCAAGTATTTTGTTTAAGCCCAATCCATGTTTCATTGCCATTACAAACTCACTGATCAGATCTCCGGCATGCTCACCAACAAGCGTCACCCCAAGGATTTTATCTTTACCTGAAACTGTTAGTACTTTGACCATCCCCTTGGCAGTGCCATCTGCAATTGCTCGATCAAGATCGTCAATGCCATAGCGAGTAACTTCGTAAGAAATGCCTTTTTCCTGAGCTTCCAATTCATTGAGTCCCACTCGTGCCACTTCTGGATCACAGAATGTCGCCCAGGGGATCACTCGGTAGTCCACCCGAAATTTCTTGAACTTCCCAAAGAGAGCATTAACTGCTGCATACCAAGCCTGGTGTCCAGCCACGTGTGTGAACTGATACGGCCCCGCCACGTCACCAGCCGCTAGAATATGTGGATAAATCGTTTCTAAGTACTCATTAGTCTGAACCACACGACCCAACGGGATTCCTAACTCTTCCAAACCGAATCCTTTCAGTCGAGGTGCACGACCCACAGCAACGATCAGTTCATCGAAGATTATTCGTTGAGTTTTTCCTTGGTCTTCCACTTCAATCCACTTCTCATCATTCGTCAACCCACAACCAACCGCTGTATGGTTTGTCAGGACAGTCACTCCGTCATGCTCTAATGATTTTTGAACCATCTCAGAAACTTCTGGATCTTCTCGAAGCATGATTCTCTTGCCCATTTGAATTTGGGTCACTTCGGAACCTAATCGGGCAAAAGCTTGGGCTAACTCCGTGCCGATAGGCCCACCACCAAGTACCACCAAGCGTTTTGGAACCTTTTCTCTTCCTTTCAACTTGTCCCAGAGGGTATCTGAGGTCAGATAGCCCACTTCTTCTAAACCTGGCAGGGGTGGTACATAGGGAGCTGCTCCAGCCGCAATAATAATTGCCGTACTGCACAAGCGTTGAGACGTTCCGTCTGGTTTTTGAATCTCAACCGTCCACGGATCTACCATCTTGGCATAACCCTGAATGACTTCTACCCCCAAGGAAGTGTAACGCTCTACAGAATCATGAGGCTCAATCTCGGCAATGACCTGATGCACACGCCTCATCACCTGGTCAAAGGAAAATGAAGGGGAACTATCTTGCAACCCATAGTTGGAAGCATTGCGCATCTGATGCAGCAACTTGGTGCTGCGAATCAAGGCCTTTGAGGGCACGCAGCCGTAATTAAGGCAGTCACCACCCATCTTGTGTGCTTCTACCAGCGTCACCTTGGCTTTAGTTGCTGCTGCAATATAGGCGGACACTAAGCCTGCTGCTCCAGCTCCAATTACTATCAGGTTTCGGTCAAATTTTTTGGGCTTCTGCCACTTGGCAAGTAGCTTTCGTTGTTCGATTTGTCTAACGAAGGCACGCGCCAACCATGGAAAGATTCCGAGCAGGGCAAAAGAAACCAGTAATCCTGGCGAAGCGATCCCAGAGAGACTCTCCAGTTGAGCGAGTTGAGTGCCAGCATTCACATAAACGATCGTTCCTGCCAACATGCCAACCTGGCTGACCCAATAGAAGGTCCAGACACCGATTGGAGTCAGTCCCATCCCAAGATTGATCACAAAAAACGGGACAACTGGGACAAGCCGCAAGGTGAATAAATAGAAGGCACCCTGCTTTTCAACACCCTCATTGATACGTTGGAGCTGTGAACCGAAGCGGTCTTGCACAGCATCTCGCAACACAAATCGACTAGCCATCATCGCAAAGGTTGCTCCCAAACTGCTGGCGAAGGAAACCAACACCAGCCCCCAACCCAATCCAAACAATGCTCCACCTGCCAGCGTCAAAATAACGGCGCCGGGAACAGAAAGAGCTGTTGACACGACATAAATTAGGAAGTAGATCGCTGAAACAGTGAAAGGTGACTCTAAGTAGGTAGCTGCAAAGCTCTCTCGAGATGCTTGAAGATACTCTAGCGTCAGAAACCGCTGCAGATCAAAGATGAAGAAGATAAGAACCCCCAGAAGAATCAGCACAGCTAATAACCAACGGCGTGGATCTTGACGGGAAATTTCGCTAGGAGAGGAGTTGCTCATAATTTTGTAAATATTATTGGTTGTGGTTAAAGCCGCACAATATATCATTATATATATTTTTTGTGACATATCTGCAACTTAATTACAGGTTGAGCATCATGAGAGCTAAAAAATTCTTTCAAATGAGCGAACAAACTTAGTGAAAGCACTCCAAAAAAACTAAGCATCATATCAAATAGCTTTCAAAACCTCAGGGAGGGTTTCTTCAAGAAAATCAAGCTCCTTCGACAAACCAGCGGTAATTCGAATGCAACGATTCAAAGGAGTTACTCCAGGCATTCGCACAAAGACCCCCCGTTCGATCAAGCCTTTCATCACTGAGACTGCGTAATCCCCATCTCGTCCACAATCAATCGTCATGAAGTTAGCGGCTGTTGGCAATGGATTCAGCTGATTTGCCAAAGCGATCTGTTCAATTCTTTGTAACGCATTATTAACCTGTTGTTGAACCAGCTTTAGGTATTGTTGATCTTTAATAGCTTCTAGCGCAGCAATTTGTGAAAGGCGGCTCAGGCCAAAATGATTCCTTACCTTGTTGAACTCTGCGATCATTCCTGCATTGCCGATGGCGTAGCCGATTCGCATGCTTGCCAAACCATAGGCTTTCGAAAAGGTCCTCATTCGAATGACTCTGCCGTTATCCACATCAATCGGTGGCAGAGTTCCTTCTGGAGCAAACTCTCCATAGGCTTCATCTAGAATTAGCAGGGATCCCTCTGGAACAGATTTGATGATTGACCCAACATAATCCGCATCCCACCAACTACCCATCGGGTTATCAGGATTGGCGAAGTATACAAGCTTTGCCTGATGCTTCTTCACTGCTGAAAGCAAAGCCTCTCCATCCTCATGGTCCTTGTGATAAGGCACGAATTGTAAATTCCCCCCAAAGCCTTGGACGTGGTAATTGAAGGTGGGATAGGCACCGGCTGAGGACACCACGGCATCTCCGGGTTCGATAAACATCCTCACGACGTAGCCGAGTAATCCGTCAATGCCCTCACCAACCATTACATTCTGTGGAGCAACTCCAAGTTGTTCAGCCAATTTTGTGCGTAATTCGTGAAACTCAGGGTCTCCATACATCCAGGATTCCTTTGCTCTGCTCTGCATGACTTCAATCACTCTTGGCGATGGACCAAAGACATTCTCATTTGCCCCAATGCGAGCTTGAAAGGCTTTCCCACGCATCCTCTCCTGTGTTTCTGGTCCCACGAAAGGAACTGTTGCAGGCAATCTGCCCACCAGCGGATTTACTTGATAATCAGTCATTAGGTTTTTTCTCTAACATTCTAAATGAGATTTTTGATTCAATTAAAAGTTGATCTTTAAAGGGTAACAGATGGAAAAGTTATAGCGATATTTTGCAATTTGAAAGGAACTTGATGGAAAGAAAAGACCATATCGATTTGCTTGGTGGGAGTGTTCTCTTGATCTTCGCTATGTTGATGGGCTTAAACCAAGTGGTGATCAAGATTGTCAACGATGGAATACAACCTGTCTTTCAGGCCGGGTTACGTTCGCTGTTTGCCTTCTTTATGGTATGGGGCTGGGCCCTTTGGCAAGAAGATCAGCGTTACTGACGGCACCTTTAGAGCAGGCATCCTGACAGGATGCCTTTTCTCGATCGAATTCATCTTCCTCTACCTCGCTCTGGATATGACCACCGTCGCACGTAATTCGATTTTTTGGTACTCGATGCCTCTCTGGATGGCGATTGGAGCCCACTTCCTAATTGCAGGGGAACGTCTGAATGGACAACGTATTCTGGGGCTCATCATCTCAATAGCTGGTCTTGTCTGGGCTTTTTCAGATAGAGGCTTTGATGGGGAGTCAGGGAATTGGGTTGGGGACCTGATGAGCATACTCGGTTCAATCTGCTGGGCTGGGATCGGTCTCTCGGTACGGGTGAGTAAGCTCAGAGAGACAAGCATTGAAATGCAGCTTCTTTACAATCTGGCGGTTTCCGCAATTATTTTACTGCCCTTTTCCCTACTATTCGGTGACTGGATTCGAGACCTACAAACCGTTCATATATACATGCTCACCTTCCAGATCCTAGTGGTAGTAGCTGGTGGGTTTCTAGTTTGGTTCTGGGTCCTGACAATTTATCCAGCCTCCGACATGGCCTCCTTCGGCTTCCTGACACCCGCCTTTGGTGTCATTTTCAGTTGGCTTTTCCTAGACGAGGCAATCAGTTTGACTATCATTGGTGCATTGGTACTGATCTCTATTGGAATTGTCCTTATCAACTATAAACCAAAACATACCAAACCAGTCTAGACAAATCTCTCATTCCTGGATGGTCCTCCCCCAGTCGTCCTCCACAAATAAGTGATGGTGAATTACAGTCTAATCATAGTGTTTCATATTTATGACATTTCAGTACTTTCACAGCAAACAGATCAAGCCCAATTCAATTTGACCATTTGGGTTAACATACTACGAACAGCGGAGACAGACTATGAAATAGCTCATCACCATCCTCACCACAGCGCTGACTACCACCAGCTGTATGCTTGAGTCACCAGATCCGTGTGAGAACAGTCCAATTGGTTGTGATGTAGTACCATATACTGCTCCTCCACCTAAGCCCAGCCAACCTAATGTTAGTCCTGTCTCAGGCACAGAATCCATCACTATTGATTATGCTGCCTCAGGTGCGGCTTATTACTTCGTACATTCCTCTTATGCTTTGCCAGTTGGGATACAGAATAAAATTGAGACTACATCCTCTAGTCATACATTTACAGGACTAGATCCTAACAAAGAATATTACTTTAGTGTGACGGCTGTAAATGACTCAGGCATTTCTCCTCCGTCTGCTACATCTACAAGCCATCCCTTTAAAGTTGCTACAAGCCCTTCTGTTAGCCCAACAACAGACACAGGCAATACTGTTACATGGACTGCTGTCACCGGTGCTGATGATTATATTGTGTATATAAGCAAAGCTAAACTAGTTACTACAAGTGACACAGCAGCAAATGCTGGCACTGGTACATCATATGTCCATACAGGACTGAATGTTGGTGACACTTGGTACTATATGGTACAGGCTTGTAATGAAGTAAAGGTTGATAATAGCATTGAAGTATTAACAGAAGTATTGCCCCAAAAACCAGGCACACCAGTAGCTACACCTAAAACAAGTGGTGGTGGCATTCAAACACAATGGACTGCTTCATCAGGACAAGATAGTTACAGACTAATATATAGAATTGGCTCACATAACTGGAGTGGTATCCTAGCATGTCCCAGTAATACTATTATACTATCTGCTGGTTCTACATCGAAGAACATTACGATAGTGTCTATCAACCAGCTCGCATCTGTTGTACTTGTAGCATACAATTCAGGTGGTGAATCTACTTATTCAAATGTAGTTGAAGAACAACCAGTACCACGTTCTCCACAACTACAGACACCAGATGTTTCACACCCAGGCAAGGTAACACTGACTTGGAATGATAAAAACGGAGTAAACACCTTTAAGGTGTATAGAATGACAGGTTCAAGTGGTAATCCAGAAACTGCTATTACGCTGATAGCTACACTAAATGGTAGTGCTAAGACATACACTGACTCCGGCTTTCCTACGTATGGCGGAACTACATACGGATATGCCGTTGTGCCAGAAGGTGGGGTGGTGTTGGTATTATTGATAGAAAGAATGCTATTCCAGTAGAGCCAGCTTGGCAAACTGTTATGTATGACGGAGTTGATATGTTCCAAGAAGTCCAAGTAGCTGGTACATCAACAGTCGAGGCATATGTGTTGGCAAATACACATGATCATCATAGGTTATACAAGTATAACGATGTAGCTGAATTACAGTATGAAGTTATACTGACTACTGGAAGTAATTGGCTCTCAGCTAGAGCAATAGCATTGACTTTTGCTCCTGACAGAAACTTAATGGTCTCGATGAGAGTAACTAGTAGAGCTGTTCCAAGCTGTTTAACTTCAAATAGCTGATACGCCTACGTACTAGCTTAAATCAATCTAGCTGTTCGTTCATATATTTGGAATAAGTTGATTAATCCATTTACTGATGCTGAGTGAGATACGACAATGACTAACACTGATGCCAATTTCAAAAATGCTGTATTGATTGGTATGTTAGCTGAAATGATTGTAGATTCAACAGGTGCTTCATATGTCGCTTGGGGCTCAACTGGTGTTTCAGGTTATGTTAAGTATGATACAAATGGTAATCTTGTTACTACTTATGACAGAGTTGCTGATACAACAGGTGACACTTGGTAGATTTGCGAGTAAGCCTGCTGTAGTGGTATTACCAGATGATTCATTCTTTTGGTTCCAGTTTGTGAACAAGAACTCAACAGATTATTTGATGGGTTCTAAGTGGGATTCAAGTGGCAATGTCATCTTCAAAAATCGCACATTAGATGTATCCCATTTGAGTGATCTAGTTACTGGTAGAACTGCGCCTAATCCTAGCTCAAACGAACGTCATACTGGAAATGCTGTAGCTGACGCTGTAAGAAATATATTTCTCGCAGTAAATTCCACACAGGGCAAACTGTTGAAGTTCAACTCAGAAGGTACCTTTATTAGTGGCACTAATGAAAGTAACATTAGTCAGTGGATGGACGAAGTGGCATTGGCTACAAACGGTGAATCCATTTATGCTATAGGTACTGATGCTGAGCAGAACAACCAAGGTAAGTTTACTAAATCCAGTAATACACTGACTACAGATGTAGCGAAGCATAGCTTAGGCTCTCAGATGAAGCAGGACATTTATGTTGATCCTACAAGTTGTTTTGTATATGTCGCAAGTGTACCACGTCAAGGTGCTGCTGTGGATTATAGCTTAGGCAATCCAACCCCACCTGCTTTCAATCAGTTTAATAATAATACGATTAACTCAGGTGCTGCTAGAAAGTTTCTTCTGTACAGAGTCAATAATGATTTGGTGCTGAATGCTGCTTCATCAACTTGTCCAACACAAGGTTCATTGCCATCTACTAATACTGCTGTATCCATTGCTGGTAATGGCTCAGAGCTTGGTAGCTATGTTCATTCAGGTATGAATGGTTGGGGTGAATGGAGTATGAAGTATTCATCTGCTTCTACACCAGTTGTGCATTCTGTCCCAGGAGTTGGTCCTATAGATTATGGTACTAACCACGAATGTAGAATCGTTGGTACTGATGTTTAGTGTAAGGGCTCCAATAGTTATGGACAGTTAGGCAATGGCACAACCACTTCATCAACATCTGCATTTGTTACGGTTGATAATACGGATTTGTCGAGTGCAATGGATGTGTCGGTTGGCTCAGACTTTACCTGTGCTTTGAATGGAACAGGTAGTCCATGGTGTCGGGGTGACGGTAAGAAAGGCAGATTAGGTAATGGTATAGGGAGTAATCCAGACAAACTAACACCTTATGCTGTCATTACTACGACTGTGTTTATCAGTATTGAGTCTGGTAAAGCTCATACTTGTGCTTTGACATCAACTGGTGCTATCGGGTGCTGGGGAGATAACACTCTTGGACAGATGGCTGAAGATCCAAGCGCTCAGGCATCGAGGAAGAGTCCAAAAATTCCTGGTGACATTACTAATGAGTTTGCTGGGGTTGTTTTCTCAAAGGTAAGTATTGGTACTGAATCAGACTTTACCGCTGCTTTACTTGATAACGGATCTATTGCGGCTTGGGGTACATACAATGGAACTCAGTATAATGATCACTTCGTTGTCAATAGTGGTGTAGCTACAGATATCGCTGCTGGTAAGGATCATATCTGCTACCTAGAAAGCGGTGCTGTAACTTGTGTAGATGATAACTCAGCTGGACAGACTACAGTTCCAACGCTAACTAATCCAACATCAGTTCATGCTGGAGCTGACTGGAGTTGTGCGGTAATGGCCGATACTACTTACAACTGCTGGGGTAGCAAGAATGGTCGGGGAGGTTACTAAACCATCTACCTCGGCCTCGCCCTTGCTGCAGAACTCCTGACGTTCTGAATTCCTCTACTAACTTCTCAAGCCCTGAGTCTCCTTGTGGGATGCAGGGTTTTTTGTTACTATTCTCAAGCAAATCATGGAGTCTGAAAACCCTCGCTTATGAGTTAAGGCAGTAATGATGGACTCACTATGTTGATCTATAGTTCCATTGGTTCGACCGAACAGGTTGCCGAGAGGTATTCATCATTTTCGAGCCATTGTGGACAGACCGTTCCAGGTTTTCCAACATTGTTTAAGGCATCAACGGTATGATTAACAGGCTCAATACACACAAAATCTGCGTCAACAGAGGGACTGTAGATTTGTAGACAACTTAATGGGTCTGCTGCTTTAACATGCACATTTAAACCATGTTGGGGCCTAATCAATTCAGCTATTCCATCCCAGCCAGTATAGGCATTGTTCAGCAAACCATTAGGGAAGCCACTTCTCTCACGAAAATCGCTGGATGGCCCAGAGCCTGGAATCACATGTTCTGTGGGGAGATGCTGTGAATCTTCCAACCAGCAGCCAACGGCGTTGAACTGCAGTTGGCTATTCTCTTCCCTTGCCAGCCAGGGATGAAATCCAATACCATAGGGTAGTGTCTCTTCAGCTTGGTTGATCACATCCAATTCTATGCTCAAAATCCCCTCCTCCAATTTATAACGTAGTTGCGCTGAGTATCGGAAACGACTCGGCCCCTCACTTTGTAAAGTTAAGTAGACCTCATCCTCTGCAACTCTGATGATTTGCCAAGGTTCTTGAAACACATTGCCATGAATGGGAAAGGGTTCACCAACTAAATTGGGGGATAATTTGAGCTGTCCGAGGGGTGTTTTGAATCCTCCACCTGAGATACGATTCGCAAAAGGTAGCAGTACGTTGCAGCCCAAACTGAAGGGTCCTGATCGCTGAAATGAATTCCCAGGCCTCAGAATTGGGATCCAGCCCTGAGGGCCCTTAAAATCATAGTCAACTAAGGCACCACCCACCATGGGATCAATTACCAATTTACCTTGGCTATCGTTGAGAACAATTCGTTTTTGATTTTGCATTTGTCCACTGACTGTAGCTTTTTTGACCTAAAGTCTTATTTAAGATACCTCAATCACAAACTAGCTTTATACTATTTAATGATTAAATTGTTGTTTGTCCTTAGAACCCAAATCGAAAACTAGCAAACCAATGGAGTCATCCGTTGTTTACCACACTATTTAGCTTTTTAGGGAGAACAGTTTAGATGCATTTGACCCCATGATATCATCTCTTTCTTCTGGACTAACATTCATTTTATGGGCGTAATTTACCATGGAATCCATCTCAATCCAGGGATGGTCTGTAGCAAACATTAAATTCTTAGATCCAACAAATGCTTTAGCAAATTCGATAGCCTCATCAGATGGACTTACCAAATCAAAATAAATGTTCTTGAAGTAACTTTTGATCTCTTTTTTGATATTAGCATTACCTCTTTTCTTAACTTCAATTTGTTCTTGAATCCGTCCCATGATGTAAGGGAGAATTCCACCCAAATGTGGTTGAACTATCTTTAGCTCAGGATACTTGTCAAGGGTTCCACTGAGAATGAGTCTCATCAACGCAATAGAAGTATCGACCATAAAACCCATCATTGGGATCAAGCTGTAGTCTTTGATGACATCGCCCCATGCCGGAACTGTAGGATGTAAAACCAGGGGAATTCCTCTAGCTTCTAGTTGAGCATAAAATTCAAAAAACTCCGGATCATCTAGGTTTTTTTCATTGATATGCGAGCTGACAAAAGCACCTTTGAAAAGATTACTTTTTTGCAAACAACGATTTAACTCAGAAATTGAATTTGTAAGATTATTGATCGCAATGTTAGCAAGCCCAAAGAATTTTTTAGGGTATTTGTTGCAGAGGCTCTCAATGTAATCATTACAGATTTGGGAGCCTACCAACCGGAGTTCTTCATCCAATAAATCTGGAGTGGGTATATTCACACTGATCAGTCCTGCATCAATCTTGGATTTCTCCATTTTTTCAAGGATCAAGTCTGGCTCATATTTTTCCAAATCTATGTAGAACGTATACATGCCATTAAAATAATCGACTGCATATTTATTTTCTGTAATCTTTGTGCCCCTTACTTTGGATTTACTTTTACAGAGTAACTCAGCATAGTCTTTTGGAAAAACATGAGACTGTACATCTACAACTTTTATTTCCATAAAAAACTCCTTTTTAACTTCTACTAGTTAGATTTCTTTTTAAATATTAAATATAGGTAGGAGACATGAAATACAGAATTCTTGGAAAGACGGGCTTTGAAGTAAGTGTTATTTCCATGGGTTGTTGGGGCATCGGCGGCCAATGGGGTCCGATAGAGGAAAACCAGGCCATCCAGACGGTTGATGCTGCCTTTGATGCAGGTGTTAATCTATTTGATACCGCAGACTCCTATGGACTTGGTCAAAGTGAGTTCTACACCGGCAAGGCATTGAAGAACAAGCGTGATCAGGTCTTTATTGCCACAAAGGTTGGGAATTGGGGCCGAAGAATCGGTGACCCTGTTGGCTTGAAAAGCATTCACAGCATTATCAATTGTTGCCACGCCAGTTTATATCGTCTGGGAACAGACTACATCGATCTCTATCAATGTCATGTGGGCACTCCAGAAAATCCTGAAATTTTTGTAGAAGCTTTCGAGCTATTAAAGCAACAGGGGAAGATTCGCCACTACGCGATTTCCACTAATGACATGTCTTCTCTCAAAGCGATCAATGTGGATGGTAACTGTGCGGCTTGTCAGATCAACTACTCGGTTTTAAGCCGGAGCGCAGAAAAGGATATCCTGCCTTACTGCTTGGAGAACAATATCGGTGTGCTGTTACGGGGCCCAATCGCTCAGGGTTTACTCGTGGATAAATTCTCTGCGGACACCCGCTTTACGGATTCTGTACGGCTGAAATGGAATCCAGGTGGGGATCAACATGAAAAATTCTTGAAAGAACTTGATCGAGTCAGTCAACTCCGACAATTCGTGACCCCAGAGAAAAGCATGCTTGACTTGGCGCTGCAGTTTGTCTTAGCCAATCCGGCGGTCACCTGCCCCATTCCAGGAATGAAATCAGCTGAGCAGGCAAGACTGAATGTAGTAGCAGCTGACCAGGACTTAGACGCAGATACTCTCAGAAAAATTGATGAAATCTGTCAACCAGGCTTTTGAAACGATCCTTTCAAAAGCTTTTCTGACGCAAGATTTCATTGCGAGTGTCCCTACTCATAGGAGAGACGCTTTTTAGCCAGAATTCTTCGTAGGATTCTGGTGCCAGTTGCTGCCAGAGATAGAAAGGAAGGATCAAGCAGATGAAGACAAGGGCAACTAACCATAGGGCCCGCAACAGGTCACGCAAAGCAAACTCTCCGATGAGAAGATCGCTGGAAGAATTTCAAGCGACTTTAGGCTTGGATTAGCAGATTGCCTCAATCAAATAGGGACCAGGTGTGGAGAGTCCATGACTCATCGCCCGATGGAGTTCTTCAGCTGTTTCCACACGTACACCCTCCACCCCCATCCCACAGGCCATTTCCACCCAATTTAAATTGGGATTCTCCAAGTCAAACAGGCGTCGTGTATTCTTGCCGGGTTGCGCTCCGACGTTACGAAGTTCCCCATGAAGAATGGCATAGCTTCGATTAGCGTAGATCACTGTTGTGACATTGAGTTGCTCCCGGGCCTGCGTCCAGAGTGACTGTAGAGTATACATCGCACTGCCATCCCCAGATAGACTAAGCACAGGACGATCACGACAGGCTACTGCAGCTCCTGTTGCTAAAGGCATTCCCTGACCGATGGATCCACCCGTAATAAATAGCCAGTCATGTGGCGGGCATCCCTTGGTAAAATCCAACAGATTACGACCCATACTGATTGACTCATCACTGACGATCACGCCCTCCGGAAGCACGTTTGCCACTACAGCAGAGATCGTATCACTATCTAACTTGCCAGACGGCATTTTCGGTAAATCAGGAGATTGGCGTTGGATTTCCGCATTCTCTGCCCCCAGCATCACAGCAAGTTCAATCAAGGCCTGTGGACCATCTTCGGCAACCGTGGCAAGTGTATGAATCTGGCAATCCTTGGCCAGCAACAGACTAGGCTTATTTGGATAGGCGAAAAAAGCAACTGGTGATTTGGTGTTCACCAGAATGGCGTGCTTGAAGCGCTTGGTTGCTTCAAGAGCAACATCGACCATGTAAGGCATTCGAGGAACGTGAACCCTTCCTGCCCCTCTTTGAGTGCGTGCAGTAGCAAACTCTGTAATCAGTCCGACATCACAGTGACTTGCCAACTTGCCTGCCCACTCCAGTGAAGATTCTCGCAAGGTCTTTCCACCCAAAAGGATCAAGACGTCTTCTTCTTCACGAATGACGCGTGCACATTTTTCCAGTGCTTTCCCGGATACTTTCTTGGGAGCAGTGATGGCAGGAATTGGCGGGGCTTTCTTAAATTCACCTGCATCCTGCCAGGCAGCATCAGCTGGAAGAATCAATGAGGCGATACAGCCTGGAGCCCTCTGTGATTCTGCTATGGCCTGAGCAGTGGTAGTGGCTATCTCTGGGGAAACACGAGCGGTCATCACCCAATCTGACATAGGCCGAGCAATCCCCTCAACATCTGCGTTCAAAGGTGCATCGTGCTCGATGTGATAGGTGGCATGTTCCCCAATGACGTTAACCATTGGTGTGTGCGCTTTTCGGGCATTGTGAATGTTGGACAGCCCATTTGCCAATCCAGGACCTGTATGTAACAGAGTGGCGGCTGGTTCGTCCTTCATCCTCGCATAGCCGTCTGCGGCCCCTGTTACCACCCCCTCGAAAAGTCCCAATACGCATTCCAGGCCCTCCACACGATCCAAGGCAGCACAGAAGTGCATCTCTGAAGTACCCGGGTTCGCAAAGCACACCTTGATGCCCCCGGCAACTAGAGTTCGGATCAGTTGTTCAGCACCATTCATGAAGATCTCCCGCTTGGTTAATCAGAAAGATAAAGTCGCAATACCTGCTTACGCAAAATTGGGTCAGAGAATCGATAGACTGCTCGGTCCAACAAATAGTGAACAAATCCACTCGCAAAGGCCAGCCCCAGAAACAATGTCAGCCAGTTGGACTCCATCAGCAAAGCTTGCCAGCTAGGAATCCACTCTGCTCCAAGTCCATTTGAAACATCCACTGAATCAATATCCAGAAAGGGGACAGCCAGAATAGTTAGCAACGCCCAGAGTCCAACAATTCTCCAACTGGATTGATTTTTGGGAGAGTCAACAGTGTAGGCATGCCCTGCAATACCAACTGCTACCAGCCAATGCTGCACACTGATGAGTACCAGAAACGCTAAGGGCGATAGCCACCAGGCGGCATTGGCAAGCAGTAACAAGCTGAGCAGGTAAGCACGGTAGGCAACTGACTGATTCTGGGATCTAAGCCTCCGCCAGGCAATCAAAGAAAGAAAAACTACGGTTCCTCTGAGGAACCAGGTACTTGACGAATCAAATGTCAGCCAAGTTACGATCAGCAACCCCTCCTGCTGCAGCCAGGTCGTCCCCTGCGCAAGTTCTCCGAACCAAGGGACTATTCCACCCAGCAGTAAACACCAATTTTTCTCACATGTGTCAATTTTCTGAGACTGAACAGGTTGACGAAGTTGATAGAGCCTGAGGACTCCATAGTGCTGAATTGCGAAGTGATAGAGCGCCCAGGCATAGTCAATGATCGCTAGGGTCAATATCTTTTCAGTGAGTGTCCAAGTCGGCCAAGGACTATAAAGCCACACAAAGACTGATAAAATCACCAAAATAGGGACACCGAGAAACCGCAGGGGTTGCACCTTGCGTACAGAAGAATAGCTAGGAGATGTGAATGCCAGAAAGCAAGAACTAAAGCGGTGTGTCAGCCAAAACAGCAAGGTGCATAAAAGGAAAAAAGGTTCTAGGCCTTCTCCCCAATCCAGCAAGATCACCAGTGGCAATAGCCACAATCCGCAGAGCAGCCAAGTGGAGTCCCAAGCTGGGTTTCTCAGGAAGCCAAGTGCTAACTCAGCCTGCTCTGAGATTTCAAGGTTTTTACTGTAGGGAATCGTTCCAGTGAAACGATGTTTTAAAACATCAATCAAACAAAACTCTTACCAGTGTCCCGTGTTCTGCATGCTTGACCAGGGTTCAGCCGGTGCAAGAGCTTCCCCTGCCTGAAGCAACTCAATAGAAACATTATCAGGAGATCGAACAAAGGCCATTCGCCCGCAGCGAGGAGGTCGATTGATCATGACTCCGTTGTCCATCAATTCCTGGCACTTATCATAAATATTCTCAACCTGATAGGCCAGGTGACCAAAGTGACGACTATCATTGGGTAAGCCCTCATCACCATCCCAGTTAAAGGTCAGTTCAATCTGAGCTTCTTCTTGGCCCTCTGGAGAAAGAAACACCAGAGTAAAGCGACCTGCATCACTATCACGTCGTCGAACTTCCTGCAGACCGAGCAACTTGTAAAAAGCAACGGATTCATCGAGATCTTTCACTCGAAGCATGGTGTGTAGATATCGCATGGGAACATCTCCTGTTCAAAAAAATGACTAACTAAGTTGGTCGCAGTTTTTCAAATGAGCTGGCTGGCAACTGGTAATCGACGAATACGTTTTCCAGTGGCTGCATAGATGGCGTTGCAAAGTGCAGGGACAACCGGTGGTACTCCCGGTTCCCCTATCCCACCTGGGGCCTCTTCGTTTTCGATGATACTCACAAACACCTCGGGAGACTCTGAGAGCCGAGCCACCCGATAATCATGGAAGTTGCTGTTGGCCACAGCTCCATCTTTCAAGGAAATCTGTTCATAAAGTGCTGCTGAAAGCCCAAAAATCACTGATCCCTCAATTTGTTGGTGGATAATGTTGGGATTGACGTAGCGTCCGCAGTCGATAGCACAATGGACTTTATGAACGCGAACGTTGCCTGAGTCAACAGAAACTTCAACAACCTGCGCCACAATACTTTTGAAAGATTCATGAAGAGCGATGCCTCGAGCATGTCCTTCCGGTAGGCTTGATTCCCATCCTGCATCTTGAGCAACTTGATCCAAAACCTTTCGATGGCGAGGCTGATCTGTTAGCAGTGCCAGACGATATTCCAGCGGATCACGACCTGCAAGATCCGCAGCTTCATCTAGTACACTTTCAACCGTGAAAGCATTGTGTGAATTGCCCACAGAGCGCCAAAAACCAACTCGAATACCTGGCTCAACCACCTCATAGTCCATTTCGTAGGCAGGTATCGCATATGGGAGCTGTGTTCCCCCCGTAGAAGTCACATCCCAATCGATCCAGTTCAAAAGTTTGCCCACAGCTCTAGTATCTACGTGTTGCCAAGCAAACTACGAGATAGCTGATGGCCCTGCCAGTTGATGTTTCCATGACTTGGGGAATCCATTTTTATCCAGTTCAACCTGTAAGCGACTCTTGTAGGCTGGACGATAGAAATCGTGCTGAGTGTCTTCCTCTCGAGTCCAGATCAGCTTGACAGGACGACCAACCGCTTTGGAAGCCTGGACTGCCTGAACTGCGAAGTCCCAATCACGACGCCCAAATCCCCCACCCAAATAGGTAGTGTGTACTGTCACCTGCTCTGGGTCCAGGCCAGTGATTTCAGCAGACTTATCACGGACCACTTCTGGAAACTGGGTAGGGACCCAAACCTCACAGCGATCTTTATGTACATCTGCTGTACAGTTCATCGGCTCCATGGTTGCGTGAGCAAGGTAGGGTAGGAAGTACTCTACATCAAGGACCTTCTCTCCAGACACCTCCGCCTTGCCAAGGTCATCCAATGCTTCGGTCAATTGTTGTTCCAAGTCCACATCGTTCAGTCCGGCACTCCTCCCACCATGGAACTCTATCTGCAGAGCCTCTGCCCCCCTTTTCGCCTGCCAGAATTTTTCCGCAACGACCGCTACACCGTTGAGAATTTCAAAAACTCCAACAACCCCCTTTACACCCAAAGCGCTGGACTCTTCATAGCGCAAAATTTCACCTCCAAAAACAGGAGACTGACGAACCGTCGCGTAAAGCATTCCGGGGACTTTGACATCAATGCCGAATTGGGCCTGACCTGTGACCTTGGCTAGTCCATTGAGACGGTTCAGCGGTTTGCCCACCAATCGGTACTGAGAGCGATCCTTGCAGCGTGGATCATCAGGAACTTCCAGCTTAGCAGCTTCTGTAGCCAGTTCTCCATAGCTCAGTTTTCTGTCGCTACCAGCATACAAGACATGACCGGCAGATGTTTGACATTCACCTGGAGATACTTGCCAGCGATTTGCAGCCGCTTGAACAAGCATACTTCGAGCAGCAGCGCCAGTTTTGCTAAGTGGCTCCCACCATTTCACAATTGATGTACTTCCTCCAGTTCCTTGGGTGAAACCTCCTGGTGTCTATAGGCTAAATGAACAGAAGCAAGGACAATATCGATCTGATCAGGCTCGACATCGAGTTCTTCAGCCAGAATGGTCGGCAAAGAAGTTGTTACTCCCTGGCCCATCTCTACGGAAGGCACAACAAATCCAATCCGATTGTCATTCCCGATCCGAACCCAAAGTCCCAACTCATTTGCACTTTCTTTTGGACTGCTCAGAATAAGTGGTGAATTGGAGGTGCAGCCAAGCAATAAGCCACCTGTCATCAAGAGCGATGAATGTAAGAAAGCTCGTCTCGACAAGCTCATCAGGCCTCCTGTGTTTGAAGTTCTGCAGCCCGTCGTATTGCTTTGCGGATCCGCGGATAGGTCCCACATCGACAGATATTGCTCATCGCTTGGTCGATCTCTGCATCAGTGGGCTGAGTGTTGTAATGAAGCAAGGCTGCAGCAGCCATCAACTGGCCTGATTGACAATACCCACACTGGGGGACCTGCTCTTCTAGCCAAGCTCTTTGTACCGCATTCAATCCACCTGCTCCTAGTGCTTCGATGGTTGTGATTTCAGAATTCTCTGGCACCGCTTCAAATGGAAGGCTACAGGAGCGCATAGGTTTGCCATCTAGATGAACTGTACAAGCACCACACTGGGCAATCCCACAACCAAACTTTGTTCCAGTCAAGCCGACTTCATCCCTTATTACCCAGAGCAGCGGGGTGTCGGGCTCGAGATCTAGTTCAATTGCGGTTTGATTTATTCTAAGAGTCTTCTTCATGAATTCTTTACTGAGGTCGTGTGGATTGGGGTGAAAGATAGCGCCAGAGAATTTCAGAGGAAATTTTGGCGACTTCATCAACTTCTTTTTTGGAGAGATTGTACTTGATACTATGTTGAATCACCGCCTCCAAGTGCCCGTGGATGATTGACAGTAATAGATTTGTAGGGAACTTAACTAGCTTGCCCTCCTGTTGACCCAACATGATCCACTCATAAGATTCTTTCCAGTCATCCTCGATGGTTTCGTGAATACGCTGACTGACTTGATTACCCTGCCGCAGTTGCAGCATCAGTTGAAACTTCTTTGGATTTGCTGAACCCCATTTCAGCAGTCGAGTATGGATCTCTTTAAATACAGCTTCAAAAGATCCATGGGGCTTTGGTTCTCTTTGAACTTCAGTCAATGCCTCACGTTTGATCATCAGGTATACCTCGTCCAATAAATCATTCTTGGTTGGAAAATAAGTAAACAAGGTTCCCGTTGCCACCCCAGCATGTTTCGCAATATTTGCTGTTGTAGTATGCCAGAAGCCATCTTTTGCAAAAAGCTCAATAGCAGCTTTTTGCAGTGCTTGTTTCTTAGGAGGATAGTCCATGAATCAAACTCATTTGAAGGCATGCCAATAAAGAGGCTCTGTTCAATCTAGAACTCTAAATTTTCAACTTATTCATTGTACTTGTTCCCACCAAGGGGAAAATTGATTTTTCAATGCGAGGTCGACTACTTGACCCAATTTTGGAGTCAGCAGCTCCATCCCAAGTTCCTTAGCAGCTTGTTGGGAACGCTTAATTGGTTCATCCCAGTCATGTAAGGAGAGTTCAAACATCGCACAGTGAATGGGGATCATCTTTTTTGCTTTAAGATCAATGGCAGCCTGGACTGCTTCCTCAGGCATATTATGGACTTCTCGCCAACGTTCATCGTATTGACCACTATCGATAAAGGCGACATCAAATGGCCCTAGCTGGTCCCCAATTTTTTGATAGTGTTCATCATAACCTGAATCACCGCTGAAGTAGATTTTAGTGTTCGGAGAATCTACCACCCAGGAAGCCCAAAGGGTCTTTTGACTCGTTCCCGTCCGTCCAGAAAAATGTTGGGCTGGTGTGCATATAAAGCGTATTCCTTCAAATTTATGTTCTGACCACCAATCCAGATCGATGATACGCTCTGCTGGAATTCCCCAATAGGTTAGGTGTGATTTGATTCCAAGTGGGACCAAAAACTTTGTTCGCTTCTCTTGAAAGAACTGGATTGAACGCATATCTAGATGATCGTAGTGGTCATGCGAAATCACCACATAGTCTATTGGAGGGAGTTCCTCCAAGCTTAGTACAGCTGGTTGGAAACGCTGAACCAAAAAATTCACAGGGGCTGCAGAATTGGAGAAGACTGGATCAAGCAAAACTAGTTTGTTTTGGATATTCATCAACAATGTGGAATGTCCCAGCCAGATAAACCGAGTCGAATCTGTAGGTCTTAAAAAAGCCTTGAGACTAGGAGGATTGACTTCTGGAAGTGGCTTGTCAGGTACTCTGCGAGATGAATTACTTGAAAAATACTCAAGGGTCAGTCGCCAATTGATTCGCTCGTTCATTTTTTCGAGAATATCTGGGATACGGTTCTCAAAAACCTGCGTTTCCTGATTAAAGTGAGGTGATTTGCCATAATTGGACAACATTTCACCTGATGGAGTCTGCCCCAGTTGCTCCCAGATGGAACAAGAACTCAATAAACTTATGATGACAGGAGTCATCAAAAGCAGTGAGAAAAGATTACGCATTACGTATCCAAGAAAATTTACCATGCTACAAACTGACTGATCAGTCATATTTTCATCACAAACTGACTAATCAGTCAATCATCTTTCTAACTGTGATCAACTTTCTCGAATGTAATTACAAAAACTCAGGTCGGCTGATTTTCACGATTTTCCATGGCAGGTACAGAAGAGGGCACCACTGCACCCAGGCACGCAAACATGGCAAAGAGTGCTAGAGTTCCTGCCAACAGAAATGCATTACTAAAGGCATAACCTGCAACCCAGCCGGCCAGAAGCGCGCCCAAGGCTCCAATTCCATCCATCAAAGAGAAGGCGAAGCCAAGTGCAGCTCCTTCTCTTGAACCTGCAAATTCCACTGCAGCAGCTAGAATCGCAGCTCGGACACCTTGCAATAAGGCCAATGCTAGTAACAGCATTGCCAATACAGCAAACAAATTGGAGGTCGAGTCTACTGCATAGGCAGCAAATGCAGCGACGGCCGCCCCACCATTGAAACTTAAAATCACTTTCCGACGCCCTACTCTGTCTGATAACTTTCCGACATATGGCTGAGCTAGCGCCCCAACCAAAACCATTACCGCATAGATCAACCCAGTCTCTGATGAAGACAGTCCCTTGTCTTGCTGCAAATACAGTGGAATCATACTGATCAAGGCCACCATCGCCATATGATAAGTACTCATCATTAAGACAATTCGGCGTCCTTTGGAACCAGCCCACGTTTTGAAGACCACACCAAATTCATGACGATTCCATTGCATGCGACTAGTTTGAAGGGGAATGTGTTTCATCTGAATGATAAACCAAACACCCATTAGCGCAGCAGGTAGAGTGATTAGCTGTAAGGTGTTTCGCCAGTCAATCATGGTCAGTAGGAAACCCACAATTAGCGGACCAACTACTGCTGAGAGGGTCCCTCCAATCGCGTGAATTCCAAGTGCCTGAGCTCTCCGTGATGGTGTTTGTTGAACAAGAATGGATGTTGCCAGGGGGTGCCAAGCAGCATCACCACTCCCCCCAAAGGCAAGCAGAAATGCAAGAAGCCAAAATCCGGGTGCCAAAGAGGCCAGCCAATAACCAATCACCACCCACCAGAAGGTGATCATCAGTAAACGACCACGATTTAGTGCTGCATCGGCTACCAAACCCGCTGGCAAGAAGCCAAGAGCAGAACCCCACCCTTGCAAAGCCAACAGCAAACCAACCTCTGCTGTCGACAGATCCATCTCCAAGGCAATCGCAGGAGCTAAAACAACCAGAGAGACTGGAGCAATATCATTTGCAAAATGCCCGACCGAGAAGGGTAGCAGCCAGCTGCGTGGCTTGGAGATACTCATAAATCAAGAGACTATTTAAAGAGTTTTGTAAGAGGCAACGGTAAACCTCCGAGAAAATTTATCTACCAACGTTGGCTGAATCAACAAAAGCCCTGCATGCGAAAGTTCCCACACAAACCAAGTTTTGACCAATAAAATTTTGCATTGCGCTAACAAAACACCTTCGCTAAATTTTTTCGGTGTTGAGACATCAGATGTCTGAAGCTTCTTTGGATTTCATTTACTCATTGTGAAGCAGAGGAAAAAATCACGCTCCTACGAGTAGACAAACTGCTGACACGTCGGGTTCGGGAAGCTTTACTTCGACTGATCCGTGAATGAAATTACCAACCAGATGAAAAGATACCAACTGAAGCAGAGCTTGGAGAACTGTTAGGAGTTGGACGTTAAACGCTGAGAGAGGCCATCGGCAACCTTGTGGAGCAGGGAATTCAAAAAAAATCTCATGGGTGAGGGACGTTTCTAAGACAAATCCCTATCGTTCTTGAGAGTGGCTTGGAGGAACTGACCAGTGTTACAGAGCATATCCAAAAAGTAGGAGCCAAGCCTTCAACATGGCGGATCCAGGTGGAAAAGATACCCGCCGATGAGCGGCTGAGTCAAAAACTTGAAGTGCCTCAGGAAACAAGCTGTTACTGGATTGAAAGAGTCCGCTTCGCAGATGACGTACCAGCAGCCTATTGCATTGACGTCATCCCCGAAGATCTCTTACCAAAAGAACTAAAAGATCAGACCTTTCGGGACTCAATCTTTGAGCTACTGAGCAAAAACGGATATCCCGTTTCACATATCGAGAGTTACATCACCCCAACCCTTCTAAAACAGCATGAGCTGCCAGAATTAAACGGTGAGTCTGCATATTTTCTGCTGTTTGAAGAGGTGAATTGCGACATCAGTGGCTTCCCAGTCTGTTACAGCAACGATTATTACAGCAGTCAGGTTTTTGAATTCAAGATTATCCGGAAACGTCCCTTGGACTGATTCTAAACCCCCATTCAACCAGAGGAAGAAATCATGGAATACCGTCAGCTCAGCCCGGAAACGGTACCGGGCTTTCTAAAGGATATCCCCAGTATGCAAAAGATCTTTTCTGATTTGGATGATCTGGAAGTCGAGGAGGTGGGGGACGGAAACCTGAATTTTGTCTACAAGGTAAGGCAACGCAAGAATCCGGAACAAACAGTGGTAATCAAGCAGGCAGTACCTTTCCTACGAATTGTTGGAGAATCCTGGCCACTATCTCGGACCCGCATGAACTTTGAGATTCAGGCGCTTGAACACCACACGAAATATTGCCCACAGCATGTCCCCCAAATCTACTACTCCTCCACGGACATGTCACTGGTGGTGATGCAGAACCTGAACAGACATGAGGTTCTGCGTGGTGAAATGATCCTGGGGAAGATCTTTCCCAAACTGGCTGAGCACATTTCCTCCTTTCTCGCAAACACCATCTTCCCAACGACTGATTGGTGCTTAACTGGGGGCGAGAAAAAAGCGATGGTGGGTAGGTTCATCAACCCTGAACTATGTAAGATCACCGAAGATTTTGTGCTGACCAATCCCTATGAAGATCACGAGACAAATGTCTACCACGATAAGGTCACCCAGGCGGACAAAGACTATCTTCAGCAGGATTCCCAACTGAAAGTTGCGGTTTCGGAGATGAAATATATCTTCATGAACCATAGCGAGGCACTGTTGCATGGTGATCTTCACATCGGCAGTATAATGGCTAATGAGGAAGAAACCTACGTCATTGATCCCGAGTTTGCCTTCTTTGGCCCGATCGGCTTCGATGTGGGTGCCTTTATTGGCAATTTATTCCTTGCTTACTGTGCGCACGAAATACGTCAACCGATGCTGGGACGTGAGCCTTTCGAGTATCGTAACTGGATTCTCCAGACAGCGGAGAAGACCTGGAATAAATTCCAGTCAAAGTTTGAAGCAAATTGGGTCGCACACGAACAAAATTTTCCACATAGCTACTGGAGTTATCCAGAAGGACGAATTGGCTTCGCCTTACAGCGTCAGCGTTTCTTACGCCACATTTTTGAAGACACCATAGGGTTTGCCGCCTGTAAAATGATGCGACGCATCTACGGTCTTGCCAAAGTTGCTGACATCGCTGAAATCCCCGATCTGAAAGCTCGTCTGGATGTGGAACGTAATGTCATGCGAATGGCTAAAGGGATGGTTAAACAACGTAGCGCCTTCCGTTCTATTGAGGAACTAACTGCATTGGCCCAAGAAATCTCTCCCTTACGCTGAAGTATTGTGAATCTGATCGTTGAAATTCAAAAAAATCAGCAAGTCCTTTGGAGCAACACAGGCGCTTCGGGATGCATCCTTCTCCTCTAATTCAGGCGAGATCTTCGCCTTGGTTGGTGCGAATGGAGCCCTTAAATCCATTCTAATCAAAATCATCTGTAGCTACTATGAGGATTACGAAGGAGAAATTTATATTGAGAGCCAACATGTCTATCTTCACAGTCCTCAAGTTTCTTTTCGTAAAGGCCTACGTAGATTGCACCAGATTATTGACAAAGTTGTCGTACCTACGACGAGCATTACTGAAAATCTAGCTCTCAATGCGTATTTGGATTCAGCAACCGGACTACGTTATCGTCGCCAACACATTTGAATTAGAGCTAAAGTGCCACAAACCCAGCGGCAATTGGCGCGACCAGGATTCGAGCTTTGGCCATGAAACTGACCGGAGAGTGGCTGCCACAAGAAATCATGATTCCACCCATGCTCTTCACCCAGAAGATGCTTCGTGATAACAACACTAAGCATTTCAATGCTCTCTTCGAAAAATTTCTAAAGTTCAATACTGTTTGATAGTGCCAGCGCAACTTCGATTCACGCAGATTCCGCAGGCAAGTTCTAACCTCCTATATCGGAAAACTCCATGAGCCTCCCTTTGAGCCTTAAATGGCAAGAGAATGAGTTGATCATGTTAGATCAGACCCGTTTACCTATCGAAGAAGTGATGTTACGACCAAAGACCGTCGAAGCTGTCTTTGAAGCTATCAAAAGCCTAAGGGTACGGGGGGCACCTGCGATCGGTATTGCCGGTGCTTATGGACTAGTCATTGCCATGCAGCACATGCGCAATCTCACTTGGCCAGAGTTTCTCTTGGAAGCAGAGCGCCAAGCAGGTTATCTCAACAGTGCTCGACCCACTGCGGTGAATCTAAGTTGGGCGCTGAAGCGAATGATTGGGAAATTATCTCATCAGCACGACAGCGAAGCTGCCTATCAGGTCCTATCAGAGGAGGCCCAGATCATTCATGAAGAAGATCGAAAACTCTGCCGGGGCATCGGTGAAAATGGACTTCCCCTCATCGAAGAGGGCATGGGAATCCTCACACATTGTAACGCAGGTGCATTGGCAACAAGTGAACTTGGAACTGCGCTAGCCCCAATGTATTTAGCCCATGAAAAAGGTATTGGTTTCCGAGTTTATTCCGATGAAACTAGGCCGCTGCTTCAAGGTTCTCGACTGACAGCCTGGGAACTACAGCAAAGCGGGATCGACGTCACCACGATCTGTGACAACATGGCTGCAGTGATGATGCAGGAAGATAAGATTGATATGGTGATCGTGGGAACTGATCGGGTTGCGGCTAATGGGGACGTCGCCAACAAGATTGGGACCTTCAACGTTGCGATACTGGCGAACTATTTCAAAATCCCTTTTTATGTAGCCTGCCCTGCGTCAACTATTGATCTACAAACTCCAACTGGGGCTGAGATTGTGATTGAAGAACGAACTCCAGAAGAAGTGACAGCTTTTGGGGAACGCAGGACCGCACCAATCGATATCAAGGTGAGAAATCCCGCCTTCGACGTCACACCGGCAAATCTAGTAACTGGCATCATTACCGAACAGACGATTCTTCGAGCACCATACAACGAGTCGATCCGTCAGACCTACGGTTCAGCCTGAAAAGAATTAGAGCGCACCCCAATTTTGTGAATCAAAACCGAATTGAAAGGAATTACCAGTTGGTTTGCCCTGGATTGACTGGATTCGAAAGTCTTGACTGACTAAGCCAAAATCGAAGACTGGGACTACCGATCATAGCCCCGCCTGCTTTCTTGGGTCCGTATGTTCTTTCCCCCAATCCAGAAATCTCGGTTGAGCACTTGTTCAGAACAATTTTTCGGATGGTAGGAGCAGATTGCATCATGTTTCCGATCCCAAGCGAATGATTCAGTTTTCAATCCGCTCAGGAAATGATTAGCCACCAAATTTTGGTTCTGAGCAACTCGATACATCTTAGGCAGAAGATCTCCAATACTATGTCCATAAATCGGATGAACTGGTCATTCCTGCACCCTTCACTGCTAGCATTCCTGGAATACAGCTAAATGAGTGACTGAGAAATAGCCTTATTTGGGGGTTGGTTGGTTTCGAGATGGGATCCAAGATTGACAAAAAAATATCTGGTAGAGTTCCTTCAGCAACCTCTTTAATGGCATAGTCACTCGCAGAAGAAACAAGTAACGGAAAAGGACTCAGAGGGGTAGCCCCACGTAGTTTTCTGCTAGCGATTGGGTAGCTGGTGTAGAAGAGGTCAAATAATGAAGTTCTGCTTCCTGAATTTTCTGACCAAAAGTACCAGTATCTGGGAAACGATGCATCACAGTTGTCATCCACCAAGAGAAACGGACCGCTTTCCAAACACGAGAAAGTACTTTTTTTGAGTAGGCCTCAAGACCTGATTCAGAATTTTCTTCGTAGTATTCCTGAATTGCATTGAAGAGATAGAACACATCACTTGCCGCCAAATTGAGTCCTTTAGCTCCAGTTGGAGGAACAATGTGAGCCGCATCCCCACAAATGAACATCGTGCCAAAACGAAGGGGTTCAGAGACAAAAGAGCGCAAAGGAGCAATTGATTTTTCAATCGATGGCCCCGTGGTGACTTGGTCAGCAGCATCAGGGGGTAGACGAAAGCGGAGTTCATCCCAGAAGCGATCATCCGACCACTCCTCCACTTTATCTTCCAGGGAACACTGCACGTAGTAGCGACTACGAGTCATGCTTCGCATTGAACAAAGTGCAAATCCCTGGGGATGGTTGGCGTAGATCAACTCATGCGAAACAGGTGGAACATCTGCCAGGATTCCCAGCCAACCAAATGGATAGACCTTCTCATAGATCTCAATCGCTTGGTCTGGAACAGAAGCCCGACTAATCCCATGGAAACCGTCACAGCCCGCAATGAAGTCACAGTCCACCCGATGTTCAACTCCGTCTTTCTTATAGCTTACCCACGGTTGATTGGTATTAAAATCATGAGGTTGCACATCTTGAGCTTCATAAATCGTGATTCCATTAGTCGCTAAACGGTGATTCATCAAGTCCTTAGTTACTTCCGTCTGACCATAGACCATCATCGTCTTGCCGCCACTCATCTCCTGTAAATCAATTCGATATCGTTGGCCATCGAAAGCAAGGTCAAAACCCGAATGAATTATTCCTTCTACCCGCATACGCTCTCCACACCCTGCTAGTTCAAGCAGTTCAATAGTCCCTTGCTCCAACACACCGGCTCTAATCCGACTGAGAACATACTCCTGCGACTGCCGCTCAAGGATTAGGGTTTCTACCCCAATATTATGAAGCAACTGCCCCAATAGCAACCCAGCTGGACCAGAACCGATGATCAAGACCTGTACGCGCTGATTCATTCTTTTAAAACCCCAATCATCTTGATTTCACCCAATTGGCTTTCTAGGAAGTCTTTCAAGGTAAGCACCATTCATCACTACTTCCATCACCAAATTCGGTTTGGCTGCTTGAGCATGTAAGGCAGTCTTATTGCCCCAGAGCATGCAAGAGAAACCAGAATGAGGCGAAAGCGCCATATATTCCAGCGGTATGTGGTGTGATACCCCTTCAATCAATCAGCTCAACCCGTCTTTGGTTTCCATTTCTTGAAGTTTTGTAATTACTAATCCCAAAACAACTGTCTTTGGAGCATGATGTAAAGAAGCGAAATCTCTGGGCGATCTGCAGACGATCTGCGATGGCTGCATTGATCAACTGTGCACAGCGTTTGAGCAAGGCATCCAGATCTTGTACTCGTTATCGAGCATCTTCCCTCACTTTAGGAGCGCATAAATAAGCCGTATTCGTGTCGCAAAGCCGAACATAATTTACTCCTCGCTCAACGTAAGAACGCAGTTTGTCCTGATCAGCCTTGCCAACATCCGAGTAAAATCCTTCCATTTCTGGATAAGCCCCTTCTCTGATTGCTTTGCGACCTCCTCGAAAGTGAAGTACAGTTGGAGAGGTAATAGCATCTTGGGGGTCCTGCTGTTAATTGATTTCAAAAAGTCAAAGTCTGCTCCTTGGATGGAACGCAGGTGCCTGACCTTACCCTCAACCTTCATCACAGATAAGGCAAAATTGATACTCGCCTTCGGTCAGGACTCAAACAAGTTGACTCAGGAAATCCGTATGAAGATAGGTTCTACGATATTCTCCATCAGTGATTCCCTCAAAGCCCAGATCTTCCTGAAATTTGACATTATCGAGAATAGCTCAGTATTCAACCTTGAGTAATTGCTAAGCACTTATTTCTGTGTTGAGCAATTGTTTACGGGCATCCAACAAAAACTTAGGTCGTAGGAAACTGTAAACGTAGTCATCACGGAATGATGGCTGTTACATCTGTTTTTCTCAGTCAATTAAAATGAAGACTGTAACGAATTGTGGAAACTCAAAGTTTCCAAGTTGGATCTTTTTGATCAACTAGGCGGAGAAGGGCAGGCCATTCCGGATGACGATTTTTTGCACCAGCCTGCGCAGAACCCCCCTCAAATTGCTCAAGGGTTTTAGCCATGATGCTGGGAGGTATTCTTTGTAATTTTCCCGTTGACATCGCACGTAACTGAACCTCGGCATTGCGGATGAACGCCAAGTGCCGAATAAAGGCCCACGTACAGTCTGGACCGGCAGTGATCAGGCCATGATTTCTCAGTAACAGAGTATGGTTTTCGGCCCCCATGGCTTCCAGCAAACGAGTGCTCTCACTCCCGTCTAGCACAATTCCTTCAAAATCATGGTAGCCAACACGCTCAAAGAATTGACAGCCCTCCTGCGTCACAGGGATCACTTCGCTATTGGTAGCACACAATGATTGGGAGTATGGTTCATGAGTGTGCAGGACACAGTGTAGATCCGGGCGTCCCTTATGAATAGCAGAATGGATCAAGTACCCAGCTCGGTTGACAGGCCAATCGCTCTCGCTGATCTGATTGCCGTCGATATCAATTCGCATTAGATCGCTGGCTCGCAGCTCATCGTAACGAACCCCGAATGGATTGATCAAAAAAAATGATCCGTTCCTGGAATGCGTAGGGTTATGTGATTATAAACCACGCTCGTCCAGCCATAGTGATCCACCAAGCGATAACATGCAGCAAGTTGTAGCCTGGCTTGCCACTCAGCCTCACTCATTCCCTCAGGGGTTCTTGGCCAGAAAATTTCAAAGCTGCGTGCCATCGCACAAACTCCGACTGGAGATGAGTGGGACAAGTTTAATGATAAGTTGGTTCTTTTGCCCAAAACTCGGGTGCCCGTTCCCGCAAACGAATCAATCGCGCCATTAAATGAGTGAGAGGGACCTCTTTACCATGCTTGCGAGCAGCTGTAACCAAATAGCCGTTGAGCGATTCAATCTCTGTCAAGCGTTGGGCTTGTAAATCTTGGAGCATAGATGGTCGGTGATGGGTGTGGTCTGCACAGGCATAGTCAATCAGGTCGTGAACTTTCTCTGGATTCACGGATGCACCTTCAAACTGTGCGATGGTAATCACTTCCTCCGCAATTTCATGTGCGAGTTGACGTCCGTCTGGAAACTGTTGAAGTAGACCTGGAGAACCCTCGACTAGACCGCACAAGGCATTCATTGCCATATTGAAACAAGCCTTTTGCCAGATGAAAGTACGTACATTTCCTGTGATGTGAGTTTTCAGACCAGCTTGATTTAAATCTTCCCCAACCTGATTCACAATCTCGTTCTGCGCACCGTTGGCTGCAAACATCCATGTTTCTGAGCTACCGGCAGATCCTACCTCACCTGGCTTAATGAACTCAGCAGGCATGATTGAAACGCCTTCTACAGTTTGATCGATCCCAACATAAGCAGCAACTTGCTCCCCGTTACCCAACCCGTTTTGCAGTGTGATGAAATGGGCAGATCGAAGATTTGAAGGCAAATTCGCCAGCGCTTCTTTAATTTGATGAGTCTTAGTGAAAATAAAAACCACGTCCACGGCTTTAGCCCTAGCAACCAAATCGGCTTGTAGAGGGATCAGGTGCTTCTGTTGGTCCAAGTGACAGATCAATCCACCCTGCTCTTTGATTGCCTTAGAGTGATCAGGAGTTCGATTGAGTAGTTCGACAGAGTGCCCTTTTAGAGCGAGTCTTGCGCCAAAAACTGAACCCATAGCTCCTGCTCCGAGCACACTATAACTCAGCTTCATTGATTTACCCGGAGAGTAGACGTGGGAGCCACAGAACAATACCAGGAAATGCCACCAGAAGTAGGACTCTGAGTAGTTCTGCCCCGAAGAAAGGTATAACTCCTTTAAATGTCTCACTCATAGGAATATCCTCCGCCAACGCATGGATCACAAAAACATTCATCCCCACAGGTGGAGTGATCAAACCAAGCTCCACGACAATCAGCGCTAGGATTCCAAACCAGATTTTCAGTTCTTCCGGACCCAAACCAAAGTCGAGACCATCGATTACGGGCCAGAAAAAAGGCATTGCTAGTAAGATCATGGACAATGAATCCATGAGACATCCTAGAATGATCAATGAGAGTAGCATCAGCAGAAGAATCGTGATCGGATCCAATCTCGATGATTGCATAATCACAACAGCTGCCTGGGGAACGCCCCCGCGAGACATGAAGATTTTGAGCATCTCAGCCCCTAGCAGAATCAAATAGATCATGCCAGAAGTCTTGGCCGTCTCTAAAAAGGCTACTTTGAGTTGTGGAATCTTGATCAGACCTCGATAGATTCCCAGTACTCCTACCAGGAAAACCCCTGCTGCTGCGGCTGGAGTGGGATTGAACAAACCTAAATAGATGCCTCCAATCACTGCGATAAAGATCGCTAAAACTGGCAAGACACCCAGAGTAGCAAGCCAGAACTCCTGGCGATCCATTGGCTCACGGGAAGGCCCTGACTCAGGAAAGAAGCGAACGTAGATCGCGATTGTTAACAAAAACAGACCCACCGCCAACAAACCAGGAATCATCGCAGCCATAAACATCGAGATGATGTTTGCTTCCACTATGATCGCATAGACAACCAGAACGACTGAGGGTGGAATCAATATTCCAAGGACACCCCCGGCAGCTAAGGTTCCCGTTGCCAAGGAACCACTGTATTTGTAGCGGCGAAGCTCTGGCAGAGCCACTTTTCCCATCGTGGAGGCTGTGGCCAATGAGGACCCGCAAACAGCACCAAAACCAGCACATGCGATGATCGCAGACATGGCAACGCCTCCTCGAACCCAGCCAACCCAGGCATTCGCCGCTTGGAAAAGCTCTCGTGATAGACCCGACTTCGTTGCTAAATTTCCCATCAACACAAACATGGGAATCACAGATAGGTCGTAAATGGAAAACTGAATGTAGGCAAGATCTTTTAATTGAGACATGAAGATCAGTGGCCCGTTCAGGATTGTTACTCCAATTCCTCCAGTGACGATCATGGCATACGCAATCGGTATTCGCATTACGATCAATAGTAACAACCCTGCAAGGCCAGCCAATCCAACGAGTAATTCGTATGACATGGTCAAGTTATTACTGGGGAATTAAAGATGGTTCAGGTACTCCATCCGGATGAACAAAGGTAATTAAAGCTGCCAGCAGTAAAAGTAGAAGAGAGAAAATTGATGGGACAAACGCGTACCAGATCGGCACCTGTAGGATTGTCGTTGTTTCCAGATACATCTGATAATCCAGCAATCCTGCGTACATGCGCCAGATCAACAGAATGCTGAAGGCTGCAGCAATCAAAGATCCAACTCGGCTTAATAATCGAATCTTTGCAGGTTTCATTTTAGCCGTGAAGACATCCGCAGAGACATTCGCGAAAGTCAGTTGGCAGTATGGAAGGAATGCAAATGAAGCGACCCCCACACCCATTTGAGTAAGTTCAAAGTCCCCCGGAAATGGAGTAGCAATCAAAAAACCTGCTGCTGCACTGTAGGTAGTCATTATAGCCAGCAGTAGCAAAATCACCCCACCAACAAGGGCCCAACCCACAATAAGTTTCGAAGCCCATTTTACCATCTTGGAAACTCCTGAAAATCTTCAAGAATCCTAGCAGTCACTTGGAATACTTGGCAACCAGTTCACGTGCCTTACTGACAAGGCTATTACCATCAATTCCAACACCACTGACTTCCTTCACCCAGCGATCGACAACAGGCTCCAGCACTTTCTTGAATTCAGCAGTTTCTGCTGCACTCAGGGTTATGTGTTCATTACCAGCCTTGGTAGCTACACCAATACCATCGATATCTGTACGGTGCCAAACTTCACCAACTTCACGGACCCAAGTTTTGTTAGAGGCTTGCATGAAGGCGTCCTGAAGATCTCCTGGCAACTTATCCCAAGTACCTTGGTTCATGGACACTTGGAAGGTCGTTGTACCAAAGCGAGTCATATTCTCCCCCTCAATTTGGTACTTCGTCATATCCTGAAGTTTGAGTGGTGGTATGATTTCCCAAGGAATTAAAGCACCGTCAACAACTTTCTTGGAGAGAGCTTGTGGCAGGCCAGGAACGGGCATTGAAACAGGAGCTGCTCCCATTGCTTCCAAAACCCAGGCGCCTGTCCTGGTTGGAATACGCATCTTGGTACCATTGAAGTCACTCGGTTTACGGATGACCTTATTCACCATGTGGATCGCTTGTCCTTGATGCACATGCAGAAACATTACTTTGAGACCACGATATTCTTCTGCAAGATTCTCATCAAACATTTCACGCATGGCAAGATTTGTTGCCACTGGATCATTCGTGTGGATAAATGGCAGTTCAAAGACTTCTGTGCGAGGAAACAAACCTGGAGTATAGCCATTGACTGTCCAAACAAGATCGACCACCCCATCACGAACCTGACGGATCAGTTGAGGGGGCCTGCCACCCAGCGACATTGCTGGATAAATATCAATTTTGACTCTTCCCATCGACAGTTCTTCCACTTTGTTAACCCAAGGCAACAGCATTTTTGTGTGAGCAGGGGCTTTTGGGCCCAAAAAATGGTGAAGCTTGAGAGTAAAATCTGCAGCTTGCACTGAACCTACAACATTTAGTGCCCAGATAGTAAAAGCAGAAGCAATTAAGATGTGCAGCAGACGTTTCATGGAGGACCTCTAAGATGGGGAATGTGTGGCGCGTTTGACAGAGATTTTTTAAAAAAAATAAACTGTAACAAACATTGCTAACAACAATGCTTTGACGAATCAACAAGCATCAATACCAAACTCTTCTCTAATAAGAATTTCAAGTTTCAACCTGCTTGCCCAAAGGATAAGGTTTCTTTGCTTTTAGCGCTTTAGCTTAAGAAAGGCCTGTAACCCTAGGCGAACTCCCCTGAAAAGGCTTGCTTCAGTTCATCGAACCAACTAATTCGATGAATTTAAATTCTTGATCTCTGCAATTCTGCAGTTTTGTGTAACTCTCATAATCAATAGTCCATGTCATCAGATTCCCTACCAGCATTTGCATCCCGTCTGAATTCCATGAAATCCAAGTCTGAACTTTGGGAAGGTCGAGATGATCTCATTGGTTGGATTCATCGACAGGGGACAATCGCTGGGCTCAACCTTGTTGATTTTAATTACCCTGAGCATTTGGAAGGCTATTCAATCTCTGAAGTCAAGATCGCCCTCTCCGAATCAGGGTTATCGAATGGGGCCGTTTGTCTGAGATATCCAAAGCATTTCAGCCTGGGTGCTTTCACGAATCCAGATGCATCCCTTCGACGTGAGGCCATCCAACTGACTTTGGAAGCCGGTCAATGGGCAAGAGAACTAGGTGCGAAAGAGTTGATTGTGTGGCCTGCCTATGACGGCTATGACTACCCTCTTCAAGTAAATTACAGTGAACTTTGGCAGCACGTTGTTCAAAGTTTCCAAGAAGTCTGTGATTTCTTTCCAGAACTTAGGGTTTCCTTGGAACCAAAACCAACAGAGCCACGCCGTTACTTCATACAGAACACCACGGGGGCTGGATTGTTGATGGTATTGGAGGTTGACAGAGAGAACATGGGACTCACCCTGGATTTTGGTCACTGCCTGATGGCAGGAGAAAACCCTGCACAGTCTGTAGCACTTGTCGGGAAGCACAAAAAACTCTGGGGTATGCAGCTCAACGATGGTTTTGTGCGTCCTGGATGCGAGGATGGTATGCTACTTGGCTCTGTTCATCCACAACAGACCTTGGAGTGCCTCCTTTGGCTGCAGCGTACTAAATATGATGGACACCTCTATTTTGATACCTTCCCAATCAATGAAGATCCTGTTCGTGAAGCAGAAGCCAACATTCGACGTTGCACTAGTTGGTGGAATCAGGCTGCTGAGTTAGAAGCCAAAGGCTTGAGCAACTGGCAATCCAATCATGACATTCTGAAAACTTTCGAAGCAATGGAGGATCTCTGAAAAAACGAGTTTTGGTTGTTGGTGCCGCTAACTTGGACAGGATGGTCTACGTTGATCAGTTACCTGCTGTTGGAGCAACCATCATGGGGCAAAGATATGAAGAGCACCCAGGCGGTAAGGGTGCCAATCAAGCAGTTGCAGCCTCGTTGTGGGGAGCACAGACCCAATTCGTTGGTTGTCTCGGTGAAGACGAGGCAGGAACCATTTTGCGGAAGGCAATGCTCAACGCAGGAGTAAACCTAGATCTTCTGAAAACTCACCCTGTCGGATCGGGCCTAGCACTTGATTTTGTTGACCAATCCGGTCATTACCAGGCCGTTGTAATTTCAAGGGCAAATGAATATGTTACGTCTGACTTTCTCAAGCCAGATCCTGCATTCTGGAAGGAAATTGGCTTGGTAGTTCAGCAACTAGAGATTCCATTCGAAACAGTTGATGCTGTCGGAAGAATGGCTTTGGACTTTGATGTTCCCGTCCTTTTGAATGCTGCGCCTGCCGCTGATATCCCTCGTTCCTGGTGGAAATGGATCAATATGCTAGTGGTCAATGAAGTAGAATCCGCTGCCTTAACCGGCCTCCAAGTCCAAAACACTCAAGACGCAGAAATAGTAGCACAGCAGCTTCACAAACATTGTCCAAATGTCTTAATTACCCTTGGAGAAAGAGGTGTCTTAATGATTAACTCTGAGGGTGTCGATCACCTCCAGGCCTATCACGTCCCAGTTATTAGTACCCTTGGCGCCGGTGATGCTTTTGTAGGTGTATTTGCAGCCGAATGGGTAAGGCATCAAGATCTTCGGCAAGCAGCAGAGCAAGCAAATCGAGCTGCGGCTGCAAGTGTCCAGCGTTCAGGTGCTCAAGTTTCTTACGTGCGACCAGAAGAATTCCAAAATTGGGGATTGGCTTGATTGAAAAAATATGATCTAAATCTGTGTTTTTCAATTGAATCACCTAAATATTTTTCTTGGGAGGAAACATGCTCAAAAATATACATCCGCTGCTAAGTGCTGATCTGCTTTACATTCTCCGCTCTATGGGTCACGGGGATGAATTGATACTGGCTGACTGCAATTTTCCATCTGCTTCCGTAGCTGCACATACTGTCACCGGTGAGTTGATCAACATGAACGGGGTCGATATCCCTGAAGCAGCAGGAGCGATTCTATCCGTATTCCCGCTGGATAGTTTTGTTGAGCATGCCGTGCTAAGGATGGAAGTCGTTGGGAATCCCGATGAGTTGGTTCCTTGTCACATGGATATGCAACAGGTCGTAAAAGAGATCTCTGGTGATCAGTGGGAAATGGGCTCGATTGAACGCTTTGCCTTTTACGAGAGAGCACGCAATTCATACGCTGTTGTCTGTGCTGGTAACGAAAGACGGTCCTATGGTTGCTTTGTCTTAGTAAAAGGGGTCTTAGACCCAGACGGAAACGTAGTTTAAATATTTTCAACGAACTGGAGAGAAACTTATGAAGCCAGTTGTCATTTTAGGTGTTTTTGTTGCGGATCTAGCTTTCCGCACACCAAGAATGCCTGTGATGGGAGAAACAGTTATTGGCCCCCTATTTAAATTGGGGCCAGGTGGCAAAGGATCCAATCAGGCGGTGGCTGCCAAAAGAGCGGGTGCAGAAGTCAGCTTCATTGCAATGCTTGGAGAAGATGCCTTTGCTAAAATCGCTCTTGATTTGTATTCCACTGAAGGAGTCAATACCGATTACGTTTTCCGAACACACGAACAGGACACGGGAGCTGCGGATATTATCATTGATGATGCAACGGGTAATAATGCAATCATTGTTGTGATCGGGGCTGCTGGATTACTCGGCCCAGAGCATGTAGAACAAGCCACCTCCAGAATTGCTGAAGCATCTGTCTTCATGACTAACTTTGAAGTATCTTCTCCATCTGTAAAAAGGGGTTTGGAGATTGCCAGAGCTCATAGTATTCCAACAATTCTCAACCCGGCGCCAGCTACAGAAGTTCCTTTGGAGATCTTTGCTCTCGCAGATTATGCCACTCCCAACGAAACAGAGGCCTCATCGTTCACGGGTATTCAGGTAACCGATGCCACAGATGCTAGAAAAGCTGCTTTGAAATTACGCGAAATGGGTGTTGGCACCGCCTTAATTACTCTTGGTGAGCAAGGTTGTTATGTGCTCAATGATGACTTGGATGAACACATTCCTGCCTTCGACATGACTGGAAAAGTCGTTGAAACTACCGGAGCAGGAGACGCATTTAATGGTGGATTAGCACATGCTTTAGCTAGTGGTCAATCGCTACGTGATGCAGTCCGATTTGGTTCTGCTACAGCCGCCCTGTCTGTCACCAAACCTGGGACAGCTCCATCTATGCCAACAAATGTTGAAATCCAATCACTACTCAACACTGGAACCTAATTATGAGAGATTGGTCTCGTCATGTTTTCATTTGGCCGGCTACGTTAGTTGTCTTGCTTGTTACACTCTTTCCGCTTGTCTACACACTGGACTTGAGTTTCCAAAACTCCAGACTTGTTCCGCCATTACCTCCTAAATACATTGGTTTTGGAAACTACATTAAACTATTTGGACAAGAAAGGTTTTGGTCTGTCATTGGGAATACAAGTATTTTTGTTTTTGTGTCTGTAACTTTACAGTATGTGTTGGGGTTCGCCATTGCACTGGCATTACATAGTAGAGTTGCTGGAGAGAGGCTCTATCGAATAACTTTTCTTCTGCCAATGTTGATGACACCAATTGCAGTAGCATTGTTGTGGAAGACTATGTTCAATCAACAATTTGGCCCTTTGAACCAAGTGTTCACTTTTTTTGGCTATGCAAATCCACCTTTTCTTACTGAAAATATTTGGAGTTATGGATCTCTAATAACTGTCGAAGTGTGGCAATGGACTCCATTTGTTATCTTAATGATGCTTGCTGGTTTGCAGTCCCTACCTACTGATATCTTTGAAGCAGCTCGGTTGGAGAATGCTTCCTCTTTACAAATGTTTTTAGGAATCACTTTTCCAATGCTTTTACCTCTGTCAGCTGCGGTTATATTTATTCGTGTTGTAGAAGCTTTCAAAATTATAGACACAGTTTATATCATGACAGGAGGAGGTCCGGGTATCGCTACAGAAACACTAACTCTTTTCGCTTATCAAGAAGGATTAAAAAAGTTTAATCTCGGCTATACTTCTGCAATAAGCTTTTTATTTCTGATTTTCATTATCATTTTTGGATTAATTTATATGGTTATATTAAAACCCCAAATCGAGAAAAGACGTTGAGACAAAGTCATGAATAAAAATTCAAATCAAAAAATTATTACTCAGATTTTATGTATCGCTTGGCTAATATTCACCCTATTTCCACTCTATTGGATATTTGTCACATCTTTCAAATCACCAATTGCAGTAACAGGGGGACCAACCTACTTACCTTGGATTGACTTTGAACCAACATTGAATGCTTGGCATGATGCATTTTCTGGCAGTCGTGGTGATTTCTTCGCAACTTTTTTCAATTCGGTTTGGATATCTGTAGCTGCAAGTTTGATTGCTGTGGTATTTGGATCCATGGCAGCATACGCACTGGTGAGATTTACTTTTAAAGTAAAACTTTTAGCTGGTGTTGTCTTTGCTGCCTCAGGCATGAGTTGTTATCTTTTGGCTAAGGAAATCTTTGATTGGAAAGACACTACATCAATGGGATTTGCTTTCCTCTGTGCCTTGATTCTCAGTGTAACAAGTAATCGATTACCGCTGCCAGGGCCAATTTTAAGAAATAATGATGTTGTTTTTTGGTTTGTATCACAGCGAATGATGCCACCAATTGTAAGTGCATTTGCTCTGTACATGCTTTATTCAAAAATTGGCAAGGACTCTGGAGTTAGATTATTAGATAGCTTTGCTGGTCTTACATTGTGCTACGTGGCTTTCTCACTCCCACTTGTTGTCTGGCTAATGCGTGACTTTTTTGAATCTTTACCAATTGAAGTTGAGGAAGCTGCTTTGGTAGATGATGTACCAAGATGGCGTATATTTTTAGAGATTGTAATTCCAATGGCAAAGCCCGGGTTGGTAGCAGTAACAATGATTACTATAGGATTTGTGTGGAATGAATTTCTATTTGCACTTATTTTAACGACCGGAGACTGGCAGACTCTGCCAGTTCTGTTGTCTGGCCAAAATTCTTATCGTGGTGATGAGTGGTGGGCTATTGCGGTTGCGAACATCATAGCAATCGCCCCTATGCTGATTATCACGATTCTACTGGGTAGAATGATGAGATCTGGGCTGATGCTGGGATCAATTCGCTAACTACCCTCAATTCCTGTAGCAAGTTAGTGAACTTTATCATTAGCTCACGCTACAATTTCCGTTTCATGAAGAGGAAAAAATGAAGAAAATGTTCGCTGGCTTTCTAGCCAGTGCAGCTGCTGCCATTCTCACATCCGGGATCGCTGCAGCGCAATGTAAGCCCCAGTCTGGCATGCCAGACTACACTGGTGTAACAGTAAATGTTGGTTCACAAGTAGGACCTTTCATCGCTAGTGCGATGAAGCAAGGTGGTGATTCCTGGAGCAAGGCCACCTGTGGAAAAGTACAAATTGTCGAATTCCCATTTGGGGAACTCTACCCCAAATATCTCACTGCTTTTGCGGCGGGGGAGGATGCATTTGATGTGATCACATTTGCGCCTGCTTGGACACCAGATTTAGCTCCATATCTCTCCGAAATGCCAAGCAAAATGAGAGAAACAGACGCTTGGCAGGATATTCACCCTACGTATCGTGACCGGTTGATGGTTTGGGAAGGAAAGCATAAGTCTCAAACCATTGATGGAGATCTCCATACCTTACACTACCGCATTGACTTATTTGAAGATCCCGAAGAAAGGGCTGCCTTCAAAGCAAAGTACGGACGTGATCTGGTCGTACCTCGCACTTGGGATGAATACTACGAAGTTGCTGAATTCTTCCATCGACCGAATGATGGAATTTACGGCGTGACAGAAGCTTTTGCCAGAGGTGGTCAGCAGTTCTGGTTCTATTTCACTCATGCTGCTTCCTACACAAATCACCCTGCAAATCCTGGCTCAATGTTCTTTGATCCAGACACAATGGATGCCCAGGTCAACAATCCTGGGTGGGTAAAGGCTTTAGAAGATTACATAAAGTCACTCAAATTGGCTCCTCCAGGTGCGTTGAATTATTCATCAGGAGACACACGACAGCAGTTTGCTGGCGGGAAAACTTCTATGAATTTTGACTGGGGCGATACTGGCACGGTTGGCACAGATCCATCACAAAGCCAAATACCCGGCAGTGTTGGTTCCGATCTTACTCCTGGTTCAACCACGATTTGGAATTACAAAACTAAAAAGTGGGATGAGTTCTCCAGAGTTATCCACTCCCCATTCATGGCCTTTGGGGGTTGGCAGGCTGCAGTTCCAGAATTGAGTGAGGACAAAGAAGCAGCTTGGCATTACGTTGAGCACACCACCAACATTGAAAATAGTTCTATTCAAGCCATTACTGGTGGTTCCGGTGTAAACCCATATCGCTACAGCCATTTCAGCAAAGATCTTTGGGAAAAGAAGATGAGTCCTCGCGAAGCAAATGAATATCTGACTGCACAACGAGACTCCTTGGGTGCTACCAATGTTGCATTAGATATGCGATTGCCAGGATACTTCTCTTACACAGAAATTCTGGAGATTGAATTGACTCGTGCTCTTGCCGGGGAACTCTCAGCACAGGAAGCTCTAGACTCCGTAGCATCTCAATGGAATGAGTTGACAGACGAGTTTGGACGTGACTCCCAAAAAGCAGCTTACCGCGCTTCAATGGGTCTTTAATCTTCCTTGACAGGAAATTTCAAAGATTTCCTGCTCTTTGACCTGCCAACAAATTTTGTTGGCAGGTCCTTTTCCCACCAACGCTATTTGGCAAAATGCATGGCACAAGTACGACTAGTCTCAATCACCAAAAAATTTGGAGAGACAACTGTAATCCCAGGATTAGATCTTGATATTGCTGACAGAGAATTTGTTGTGCTTGTCGGCCCATCTGGTTGTGGAAAAACTACTACACTTCGAATGATTGCAGGTCTAGAAGAAGCCTCTGGGGGTAATATTTTTGTTGGTGAGCGAGATGTGACAAACCTTCGGCCAGGTTTGCGGAACTGTGCAATGGTCTTCCAAAATTATGCTCTTTATCCGCACATGTCTGTCAGGGACAACATCGCCTACGGACTCAAAGTACGCAAAACACCGAAGCATGAAGTTGAAAGACTGGTCAATGATGCAGCCAGAATTTTGGAGTTGGATTCGATGCTAGACCGGCGTCCAAAAAATCTATCTGGAGGACAGCGCCAAAGAGTTGCAATAGGCCGCGCAATTGTGCGAGAACCAGATGTTTTTCTTTTTGATGAGCCTCTCTCGAATCTGGATGCAAAGTTGCGAATTGAAATGAGGACAGAGATCAAAAATTTACACCAGAGGCTCAAAGCAACCATGGTGTATGTTACTCACGATCAGGTGGAGGCAATGACCCTTGCTGATAGAGTAGTTGTGATGAAAGACGGTATCATCGAACAAGTGGCGGACCCAATTACTCTATATGAAAATCCTGCAAATACTTTTGTAGCTAGCTTTATCGGGTCTCCAAGCATGAACTTTCTTTCAGTGAAACTTATTCGGAAGGAATCTACTTTCTTTGTTGAGTTAGCTGAGGGCAGCAAACTGAAGGTGCCTGAATCAATGAATAAAAGATTTGAGCCATATATCGATCACACCCTGACTCTAGGAATAAGACCAGAACATTTAGAAAATGCTGGAGAAGCCCATCCAGCTGTTGCAAACGTTCAGGTGAATGTGTTGGAGCCATTAGGACCCCATACCCTTTTGTTAGGTCAGATTGGCCAAGAAAAACTTACCGCTCAGATTGAAGCACGTTCTAATGTACGACCTGGTGTGACATATCCAATCGGATTCAGCATGGACCAGATACACATCTTCGATTCCAAATCAGGACGAGTTTTGTGAACAACCCCGGAACTTCATTAAATCTGGATTGGCTGGAAAGTATCCGTGTCAATGCAAGTGCAGTCAGCCGACGAACTAATTCCTTGGCAGGACGGAGAAGTGTCAAAGGACCATGGCAAGCCGCATGGCTCCTGCATGCGATCCAGTGCATGGACTTGACCACACTCTCCAGTGACGACACCTCAAAGCGAGTCCAACGACTCTGCGCAAAAGCACGACAACCGATTCGTCCAGAACTTGTGAAGTCTCTCGGAATTGAATCTCTAAATCTTCAAGTTGGAGCCGTCTGTGTCTATCATGCGTTCGTCAAAACAGCAGTTATTGCTCTGAAAGGCACAAACATTCCTGTTGCTGCGGTTGCTGCTGGCTTTCCCCATGGACTGAGTCCTCTTTCAGCCAAAATCACAGAAATTCGAGCGTCTGTTGAAAATGGAGCCCTAGAAATCGATATCGTCATTAGTCGCCACCATGTTCTGTCAGGAAATTGGACTGCGCTCTACGATGAGGTATCCGCGCTTAAAGAAGCCTGTGGAGTAGCGCATTTAAAGACTATCTTGGGCACTGGAGACTTGGGCACTTTTCGAAATGTTGCCAAAGCCAGCTGGATTTGCCTAATGGCTGGAGCAGATTTCATTAAGACATCCACAGGGAAAGAGCCTGTCAATGCGACCCTTCCAGTTACACTAGTCATGTTACGAGTGTTGCGAGACTATCAACAGCGCACTGGTCACTGGGCAGGCTTTAAGCCAGCTGGAGGTATCCGCACTGCCAAGCATGCACTTGACTGGCTTGTGATGGTTCGAGAAGAGTTAGGTTTTGATGCCCAACAACCCGACCGCTTTCGCTTTGGTGCCAGTGGTTTATTGACTGATATTGAGCGCCAACTTGAACATCGTGTCACAGGGCGTTATGCCACCGCAGCCCGACAACCCCTCTGCTGATCTCCAATGAGCGACTTAGTGTCTTTGTTCCAAAAATTGGATTATGGTCCTGCTCCGGAAAGTGATCAGCCTGCCAAACAATGGCTAGAAAGCCATAATCATAGCTTTGGCTTCTATCTTAATGGCAACTGGGAGATGCCCGAAGATGCCGAGCTATTTTCTGTCGAAAACCCTGCCACAGGCGAACAACTCGCAACTTGTCGGCAAGCAGGTTCCAGAGAAATTACGCAGGCATTGTCAGGAGCCAAGGAAGCACAACTCAAGTGGGAAAAACTAACTGGCCATCAACGGTCAAAATACCTTTATGCGCTTGCTAGGGAAATGCAGCAACATTCTCGTGTAATCTCGGTGCTGGAGACGCTTGATAACGGAAAGCCATTCCGAGAATCACGTGACATCGATATACCATTGGCAGTGCGGCATTTTTACTACCATGCGGGTTGGGCTCAGTTAATTGAAGAAGAGTATCCTCAGTATTCTGCAACTGGGGTGGTTGGTCAGATCATACCCTGGAATTTCCCCTTGTTGATGCTCGCTTGGAAAGTGGCCCCAGCCCTAGCTTGTGGGAACACCGTCCTTCTCAAACCAGCAGAACAAACACCTCTGACCGCCATCTGGTTTGCAGAATGTTGTCATCGGATCGGCTTGCCTGCTGGAGTGTTCCAATTGCTCACCGGAGACGGACGGACGGGGGAGGAGTTGGTCTGCAGCAAGGGTTTAGACAAAATTGCCTTTACTGGTTCCACCTCTGTTGGGAAACGTATTCGGAAATTGACTGCAGATTCAAATAGTAAATTAACGTTAGAACTTGGTGGCAAATCTCCTTTCATAGTTTTCGAAGATGCAGATCTGGATGCTGCTGTAGAAGGGGTAGTTGATGCTATATGGCTGAATCAAGGAGAGGTCTGTTGTGCTGGCTCACGGTTATTGCTGCAGGAGAGCATTGCCGAAAAAATGGTTGGGAAATTAAAACAACGTATGCAGCGACTACGTGTTGGTAATCCGCTGGACAAAGCAATCGACATTGGATCATTGGTCAGCAAAATCCAATTGGAGCGTGTAGAAAGACTGACTGCTGAGGGTGTTAAGACCGGAGCCACTCTCTGGCAGCCTGAAATCACTTTACCTGACAAGGGTTGCTTCTTTGCTCCAACTCTTGTCATCGATGTGGATCCTTCCTCCATTCTTGCTCAAGAAGAGATTTTTGGACCACTGGTAGCCACCATGACGTTCCGGACTCCAAGCGAAGCTCTCGAATTAGCAAACAACAGCATGTACGGGCTAGCTGCAAGTATTTGGAGTGAGAACATCAATCAGGCCCTATACTTAGCACCATCGCTCCAAGCAGGTGTTGTTTGGGTAAACTGTACTAACCAATTTGACGCGGCATGTGGCTTTGGTGGATATCGAGAGAGTGGATACGGTAGGGAAGGTGGTCGAGAGGGTTTGCTTGAATATATGAGGCCCAAGATTACAGCAATTACAGATAAAAAGCTAAACCGTCCAGACATCCAGAGCCTAAGTCGCACAACCACTCTTGAAGGATCGGAAATTCATCGTACAGCAAAATTTTTTATTGGTGGTAAACAAGCACGACCAGATGGTGGAACAGTTAGACCAGTTTGGAACAAAGATGGTTCACTGGCAGGTACTGTGGGGCAGGGCAATCGTAAAGATCTTCGCAATGCCGTGGAAGCCGCTCAAAAGGCAAGCTCCTGGAGCAAATCCAGCGGCCATTTGAGGGCTCAGATTCTGTTTTATTTCGCTGAGAATTTAAGCCTCCGACGACAAGAATTGGAAACTCGGTTGCAGCAACTCATTGGCTGCGAATCAAATGAAGCCAAGCAAGAAGTGGATTGCTCGATTCAACGATGCTTCCACTATGCAGCATTGGCTGACAAGTTCGAGGGAGCCCTTCATCAGCCTCCTCAAGGTATGTTGGTTCCTGTCCTAAATGAGCCTCTCGGAGTAATTGGTCTAATTAGCCCCGATGAAAACCCGCTGCTCTCCTTTCTATCCATGCTTTTGCCCTCCTTGGCTGTTGGCAACCGCTCGATTGTCATTTCTTCATATTCTTACCCTCTCATTGCCAATGATTTGATTCAAGTTATGGAGACTTCTGATATACCAGCGGGAGTAGTCAATTTGATTAGCGGCAATCCAATTGAAATGATTGAGACGCTCGCAGCTCACGAGGATCTGGATGGAATATGGGTCTTTGGTAGCCAAGGCGAGGTTCGTCAGGCTAAACGTTTAAGTACCGGCAATCTCAAACGGGTTTGGAGTAGTGAGGGACAAGTCGTTGACTGGTATTCCTCAGCAGCTCAGGGGAGAGAGTGGCTACAGCAGGCTTCTCAGAGTAAAAACATCTGGATTCCATTCGGGGAATAATATGGCTGGAGATCTTGGCTTTATAGGAGTATCCACACAGCATTCTCTAATCCAAAAGCTTTTTCCCCTGTGGGTTGATGTCTTGAGCTTAGGGGAGGCTAAGCTAAGGGGATTTGATCATCCTCCTGGGGTAAGCTTTGTTACCATGAAATCTCAGGTAGAACACCTACGGCAGGATTTTTCTCTGGCAGGGGCACTGGTTACCACACACAAAGTAGTGATTTGGGAAGGCGCGAAAGATCTTTTTTCTGAATCAGATTCACATGCTAAGCGACTGCATGAAGTGAGTTGTATTTCCAGGAATTCTGAAGGCGAACTAGTAGCACATGCCAAAGATCCACTGACGGCTCGCTGGGCAATCAATCAAATCGTTTCAAAAGAGCATTGGCAATCTTTTCCCGAAGCAGAAGTCCTAATCCTTGGTGCTGGAGGTGCTGGTCTCGCACTCGCTTGGGTTTTACTTGATTCCAATGAGAAACCAGCCAGAATTCACTTAACTGAGGTCGAAGCGGGCAGAGGCTCACAAGTTAAAAGTCATCTGAAAGAATTTTCTCAAGAATTTTGGACCCTTCATGAGATCAACAGTTCTGAAGAAGCTGATCTTATTCTTACCAAACTTCCCCCACAGAGTCTTGTGGTTAATGCCTCTGGCTTGGGCAAAGATCGGCCTGGATCTCCTCTTAGTTCAAACGCAAATTTTCCAAGCGAATGCCATATTTGGGAATTCAATTACCGTGGATCATTGGAGTTTATGTATCAGGCTCTCCGACAACAACGCAAACAGAGATTGCGTATCCACGACGGTTGGGAGTATTTTTTAGCGGGTTGGGCATATATCATTGCCGAAGTCTATCATTTTGAATTGACCGAACCACTTTTCGCAAAGTTGCGTCAAGCAGCCCTACCACTTCGACCAATTCACTAAATTTTTCTGGAGTTACCCAATGGCGGCCTTACTACAGTTGAATGAACGGGACAACGTACGCATTGCCTTACAAAAAATGCCTGCTGGCTTCGAAGTGGAAGGGCTACGCATTTTGGACGAAATTCCCTCTGGACATAAGGTGGCCATTCAACAGATCGAAAGAGACGCAGCTGTTATCAAATATGGCCAGGTGATTGGTTTTGCCAGTGAACCGATGGGTCCCGGACAGCACGTACACACCCACAACGTGATGGTGCACACCTTTGAACGTGAACACAATTTTGGTAGCCGAGTTCGTGGAACCGACTTTTTGGAAAACCCAGGCACCTTTGAAGGCTTTCACCGAGAAGATGGTCGAGTTGGGACTCGTAACTACGTTGGAATTATAACCTCTGTAAATTGCTCAGCAACCGTCGCCAAAGCAATTGCTAAAGCGTTTTCTGATGAGATGGTCCGCTCTGAATTCCCTAATGTTGATGGAGTCGTCGCTTTCACCCACGGAACAGGATGTGGACAGAACATTGATGGCCAAGGTCTAGCGATGCTACGCAGGGTCATCTCAGGTTATGCAGTTCATCCTAACATCGGTGGCGCCTTGATCCTAGGGTTGGGATGTGAAGTCAACCAAGTTTCAGCGCTTTTGGAAAATCAAGGTCTATCTCACTCAAATCGCTTAAAAGCTGGTACCATTCAAGAGAGTGGAGGAACTCGAAAAACGATTGAGCGTGGGATTGGAATGGTCAAGGAACTGTTACAGGAAGCTAATAAATCTGAGCGTAAAACTGCTAAGGCTGAGCACCTCAGTCTGAGCCTCCAGTGTGGTGGTTCTGATGGATATTCAGGGATTACAGCGAACCCATCACTGGGAGCCGCTGCAGATTTGTTGGTGCGCCACGGTGGTAGTGCTGTCTTGAGCGAGACCCCAGAAGTTTATGGCGCAGAACATTTGCTAACAAGCCGCGCAGTTCGACCAGAGGTTGGCGAAAAACTTTTAGAGAGAATCCGTTGGTGGGAAGAATACACTGCTCGAAACGGCGGGGAAATGAACAACAATCCTTCACCCGGAAACAAAGCAGGAGGGCTGACAACCATTCTTGAAAAATCGCTGGGAGCTGTGGCCAAGGGTGGCACTTCCGACATGGTCGCAGTCTATGAATATGCTGAGCGCCAAACTACCCGAGGCTTTGCTTTCATGGATTCCCCTGGTTATGATCCTGTATCCGTGACTGGACAGGTCGCCTCTGGTTGTAACCTCGTCTGCTTCACCACAGGTCGAGGTTCTGTCTATGGTTGCAAACCAGCGCCAAGTTTGAAATTAGCAACCAACACTCAAATGTTCCAAAGAATGGAAGAGGATATGGATATCAATTGTGGGTTGATCGTAGACGGGCAATCCAGTGTTCAGGCGGTAGGTGAAAAGATCTTCACCAGGCTTTTGGAAGTGGCTTCTGGAAGTCCAACCAAGAGTGAATCACTAGGATTCGGAGACAACGAATTTTTACCCTGGCAAATTGGTGCGGTGATGTAAGATCAAACACAATCATTCTATTTTTTTGACACGCAAGCACAGATTTTCATGAAACGACTCCAAAACAAAAATATTCTCTTGACCGCTGCTGCCCAAGGTATTGGCCATACGTCCTTACTGCGATTTCTTGAAGAAGGTGCAACAGTCTGGGCTACTGACATCAACCTGGAGCCCCTCGAAGCTCTGAAGCACTCCGAGCAACAAGTAAAAGTCCGCAAGCTGGATGTCTGCGACCCTCACGAAATCGAAAAACTAATTGAAGAAATTGGCACAATTGATGTTCTTTTTAACTGTGCGGGTTTTGTACACAGTGGTACTATTCTGGAGTGTACTGAGGACGATTGGGACATGGCTTTTGAAATCAATGTTCGCTCCATGTATCGACTATCCAAGATCATTATCCCAAGGATGGTCTCTAACGGTGGAGGGGTCATCATCAATATGGCCTCAGTTGCCTCCAGCGTCAAAGGTATACCAAACCGCTTTGTTTATGGGACTTCCAAGGCAGCCGTCATTGGACTCACCAAAGCAATCGCAGCAGATTTCGTGAGTCAGGGCATACGCTGTAACGCCATTTGCCCGGGCACTGTAGAAACTCCATCACTCAACGAAAGAATGGTGGCACAAGGAGGTGATTTGGAACAAGTCAGGTCTGCTTTTGTTGCTCGCCAACCAATGGGGCGCATCGGCTCTCCTGAAGAGATAGCGAACTTAGCAGTTTATCTAGCCTCTGATGAATCCTCTTACACTACTGGCGCCGTCTTTGCGATTGACGGTGGCATGACCATTTGAAGGAGTTAATGTGAAACTAGTTCGTTACGGTGAGTCCAACCTAGAAAAACCAGGGATTCTTGATAATTTTGGCAAGCTCAGAGACCTTTCCCAGGTTATTCCAGATTTAGCAGGAGAATACCTGCTGCCTGATTCGATACAGCGACTTTGTGAGCTTGATGTTAACGGATTGACTGAAGTTAATGGTAATCCGCGTCTTGGACCCTGTGTAGGTCAAATTGGTAAATTCATTTGCATTGGGCTGAACTACTCTGATCACGCTGCCGAATCGGGTATGCAAGTTCCACCAGAGCCCGTTATTTTTTTCAAAGCTACCAGCGCGGTCTGCGGTCCAAACGACAACCTCATCATTCCGCGTGGTTCTACCAAGACTGATTGGGAGGTAGAGCTTGGGGTTGTCATTGGGAAACCATGTAAATACCTGACAGAAGAAGAAGCGCTCGATCACGTTGCTGGGTATTGTGTGATACATGACGTATCTGAACGAGCATACCAGCTGGAGAGGTCCGGTCAATGGGTCAAGGGGAAGAGTTGTGATACTTTCGGCCCAATCGGTCCGTGGTTAGTAACAACAGATGAGATTTCTGACCCTCAAAATCTTGGACTCTGGCTTGAGGTAGATGGTCATCGTTATCAGGATGGCACAACGAACACAATGGTCTATGGAGTGGCATACCTCGTTGCGTATCTAAGTCAATTTTTCACCTTACGGCCTGGTGATGTGATTTCTACAGGAACACCACCAGGTGTTGGGATGGGCGTAAAACCAAATCCAGTTTACTTACGACCAGGACAAGAAGTTCGGTTAGGAGTCGATGGTTTGGGCGAGCAACTACAAATCACAGTTTCGGATGAATAGAGACCATGGATGTCTTTGTTTCTACCTATCCTTTTGGAGCCGATGATCCACAACCTCGCAAGTTGCTTGATGATTCAGATTTCAGCGTAAGTTACAATGAATTGCACCGTAAACTAGGTGTAAATGAGTTGATTGAACGTGCAAGTAAAACAAGAGTTCTTCTCGCTGGTACAGAAAATTTGATGCCTTTTTTGGAGCAAAACCCAAATCTCGAAATGATTTCTAGGGTAGGGATTGGTCTGGATGGTGTCCCATTGAATGAATGTAGGCGTAGGGGCATTTGTGTGAGCTTCACCCCGGACGCTGTGACCATGGCCGTTGTAGAGTTGACTATCGGGCTAATGCTATCTGCGAGTCGGCATGTTGGTAATTTAGATCGCCGTCTTAGAGATGGTCAGTGGAGTCGGCCTAGTGGTCGGAGACTTGAGCATTCCGTGATTGGGCTTTTTGGCTTTGGAAGAATTGGCAGTCAGGTAGCTCGTATTCTAACAGCTTTTCGGCCCAAAGAAGTTCTGATACACGACACTTTGGACAAAACAGAGGAAATTCAAGCTTTGCGAAAATATGGTTTACGAATTCAGCAGGTAGAATTTGAAGAGATGCTGACCAAGTCTAATCTTTTGTCGATCCATGTACCTCTTTACAAAAAAACCTGGCATCGGATTCGGCTAGAAGAACTGAAGCTGATGCCTTCAGGCTCTACTCTAGTCAATACTGCAAGAGGTGGAATCGTTGAGGAAGATGCCTTGGCTAGGGCCTTACAAAACGGCATTTTAGCAAGCGCCGCTATTGATGTTTTTGAATTGGAGCCATACAAAGGTCCTCTGACAGACTTGGAGAATCTTATCATGACCCCCCATATTGGTTCTTGCTCATACGATTGTCGATTTCGGATGGAACTGGAATCAGCAGAAGAAGCACTTCGGCACTTACGCGGGGAGCCTCTTCAACGAGAAGTCTCTGATCAAGAGTACGAATATCAATTATAGTCTGAGGTTGAAACCTATTCCCCAAACCCCAGTAGCCCTGTCAATAACGCATAATAGACCATATAGAAATGGGGGTCCATTCTCCCTTGATCTCAAACTGCTAATCCTGCTACTGCAACCAACGAATAAGATTCATCCAAGATGCCAAGTTGAACTCGATCACAACAAAAATGAATCTTTCCCTGAGCATTACTGGTTGTGGCCAGATCCAAAACTACTCCAGAACAGTCCCGCCATGGCCGATAGATAGAATCCCAAGCACTATCATAGGAACAAGGACCAGTTTCAGCCCGAAGGCATCATGCTACACTTTCCCAAAAGTATTCAACCGGCTGGTAGCACTGAAACGCTAATTTTCCAAAAGATTAGGTTTCATTGTGCCAATTAGAGTCCACTGATCCCAAAAGGCCCTAAGTAGAGTAAGCTTTATGTAGCCCACTAATTGCTATTAAATGGGCGTCGCTCCTGTTTCTCTAAAAAGTTCTAAGGATGGATGTTTGACAAACCGTTCTACCAAAGTAATCAGTCTAAACATCACCAGTGATTCATGGCTTCATTAGAAAGCAACAAGTATCTTCCATCGCAGACGCAAAGTTGGCAAGGCTCTTTGCCAACAATTTATGGGGGACTGGCATCACCAAGCCGCGCTTCAGAAAATTAAAAAATCCAATAAATTCTATCCTAATTGGATTCTCGCAGGAATCCTCCCAGTTGTACTTATCGCCATGTACATCAAGTATGGAGGCCCATCACTCGCAAGGAGCAGAGCGACTCCTACCTTGATGAAATCATACTCACGCTGACAATTGAGATAGGTACTTTACGAAGCTTAAGGTGTAAAGAGCTAGGGTCTGAAGTGAGGCTTAGAATTGTATCACGAACCCAAAAAGGTTCGTTCAAACTTGTCTGTTGTAGTCAATCGGAAAAGATTCTGGCCAATGCTAATTCAGCGAAGATGCAATTGAACCTTTGCGGTGGGGAGACTAAGCCCCAACGTTTTTTACGAAGAGTGAATGTCAAGGCGAGACCAAGATCTACTCCTAGCCAGAACAAAAAGGTTTCCAGCTAGGTAGTAACTTGAATCATACTAGGTAGTGAAGACTCTGCTCGACAAGTTGTTCTGGATCAGACGTGAAACCGTCGTCATCATCGAATTCTGCTCTAGAGAGAACTCCTCTAGTTTTGCGATTCAATTGCTGAAGAACTTCTTCGCTCTTCTCAGCGTGGTGCTTTGTCCAGGAGCGAACACCGCCACCAATTTTTGCTCCGTCCAACATCACGAATCCACCAGGTGGTACCGTGATATTGCCGGTAACTTCTGCCGTAGGATGCAAGACCAATTGTTCCTGGCAGTACAAATCACCTTCTACACGTCCATGGATAACAGCTTGGCGGACCCACACATTTGCGAAGAGTTCCCCACTTGCTTCGATGAGGAGCAATCCAGAACAATCTAGTCTACCTTCAAAGTAACCACCAATTCGTACAGGGGTTGTGCAGTTCCAATGGCCGCTTCCCTGACTGCCTTTGGGCAGATAAACCGTCTCTGCCTGTGTTACTTTCGCTGACTTACGTTTCCAAAACATCAATCCTCCAGTTTGAACAGGTAATGCTCTGTGGACTCCTAGCGTCCAAATTGTGCTGAAGCACCAAGACTTGCCTCTATTTCTAGCAGGCGATTGTATTTTGCAATTCGCTCACTACGTGATGCAGAACCGGTCTTAATTTGTCCTCCTCCCATGGCTACTGCAAAATCTGCCATGAAAGTATCTTCGGTTTCACCACTTCGATGAGAGATAATATAGTTCCAGCCTGCCTTCTGACATAGTTGTACTGTTTCAACAGTTTCAGTGACTGTTCCAATCTGGTTTAGCTTGATCAAAACTGCGTTTGCAGCGTTGCTTTCAATGCCCTGCTGAACAAATCGCGTATTCGTTACGAAGAGGTCATCACCAACGATCTGTACCTTCTCCCCGAGTTGTTCAGTCATTGCTGTGAAGCCCGACCAATCATTTTCATCAAGAGGGTCCTCAATCGAGATAATCGGGTACTTTTCGCACATTTCCTGGTAGAAGTGCAACATTTCCTCACTCGACCGCCTGCCAGTTCCAGACCAACGGAAGTCATATTGTCCATTTTGCTTGTCGCAGAATGAACTTGCAGCAGCGTCTAGCGCAAGAGAAATATCCTTGCCAGGTGAGTAACCAGCCGCATGAATTGCCTCAATTATCAAATCACAAGCTTCTTCGTTGCTGCTTAAATTTGGAGCAAACCCACCTTCGTCTCCAACCCCAGTTGCATAGTTTTGCTTCAACAATATCTTTTTCAAGGCATGAAAAACTTCAGCTCCTACCCGTAGGGCTTCATGGAAAGTCGAACAACCGTTGGGCATAACCATGAATTCCTGCAAATCCACACTGTTGTCAGCATGTTCACCCCCATTCAGGATATTCATCATTGGCACTGGCAGTCGAAATGACCCAATACCGCCAAGGTATTGGTAGAGTGGCATTTGGTGTGAGATGGCAGCAGTCTTAGCAACAGCCATCGAAACACCAAGAATAGCATTAGCGCCTAGTTTTTTCTTTGTTGGTGTCCCATCCAACTCCAACATGATTCGATCAATCTCTGCTTGGTTATCTGGTTGTAAGCCACATAATTCCGGAGCAATTCGAGTGTTCACATGCCCCACCGCAGTAAGAACCCCTTTCCCTCCGTAACGTTTCTTATCGCCGTCACGCAGTTCCAAGGCTTCATTCTCACCAGTCGAGGCCCCTGAGGGAACAGAGGCGTCCGCTTTAGTCCCATCTTCTAGGAGAACAGAGACTTTTAGGGTTGGGTTCCCTCGAGAATCCAAGATTTCCAATGCTGATACAGACAGGATTCTATTACGAAGCACAGAAGATTCTCCGATGATTAGGAAGTTTTAGGAGCGGAGTGTTTGGGTTACCCAAATTCCTAAACCGCACAAGCTCAAGCTTACAAATAAATTTAGGCTAATATTCAGCAGTGCTGTACGCCAAGCACCAGCTTGCATGAGGAGGACAGACTCGTAACTAAAGGTCGAAAACGTAGTAAAGGCTCCCATGAAACCACTCAGGATGAGGAGTCTTGCCCCAGAGTGCTTTTCAAGCAGAACGACGAAAATTCCAAAAGCTGCGGATCCAACAGCGTTGACAAAAATTGTTCCATAAGGAAATTGGTCCCCCAACCAAATCTGAAATTGTAGGCTGATCCACCATCTACTCACGGTCCCTAGACTACCGCCAAGTAGCAACCAGAGCCAAGGAAAATTTTGCAACAAAGTCAACGATCAACCTTCAGTGTTCAATTTGTGCTGCAAATCTGACTTTCTTTATTTAAATGAGTTTTAAAAACCTAATTTGATAATTCTTTTCAATGCTTTCAACCTATACTGTTGTAGCAAAGTGAAAGGGATTTGTGTTGTCACTTCTAGAATCCTATACTAGCTATTAATTTTGTCCAGTTAGTGTGTCGTTCCGGCCCTTTACACCTAAAAGAAATCTTTCTGCTAAAGATTTCTAAAGTGTTTCCATAAATTATTCAGGAGATGGCTATGAAAATCATGCGTTCTCTGCTCCTACTCGCCTTGGTCTCCTTTCTGGTTGCACCCACAATATTACAGGCGAAACGAGTGCCAGTAGGAATGGTCTTTGATGTCGATGGAAAAGTTGAATACAGCAAAAATGGCAAGCGTTGGAAGCCAGTACGCCGCAACAAACTCATGTTTCCTGGTTCTATGGTTCGACTGAATGAGGGAAGTAAGGCAAGATTTGCAAATCAAGCCACTCAGGAAACCACCAACCTATTAGCCAATTCTGAGATCAAAATTACTGATTCCGGCATGGAGTTAGTAAGTGGAGAACTGGGTTCTAAAGAAGCGGCCGGAGAACTCTTGGCCGGGTTGGATAAAAAATTTGCAACTACTCAGAAATATACGACAGTTCGACGCTCTGCAAACAAATCGGGCAAGGAACTTACCATAGATCTTGGTAATATGTCCCTCACTGATGAATACCCTATGGTAGCCTGGGAAAGCAAAGGGGTTGAATACGCTTACCGCCTGCACGTTGGTGGTACTTCCTACAATGTTCCAGCAACTACAGAGAAAGTTGTCCTTTATAGAATTGATCCCTTCTCAGAGAGATCTATGAAATATCGGGTTGAGGTACTCAAGAATGGGAATGTCCTGAGTGAGAGTAAAACAAGGAGACTTTCTTGGCTAAGCGGCAAAAAATTGAAAAAGTTTGAAGATGACCTGAATGCTGTCAAGCAATATGACTCTGACGGATTTATGATGGCAGGTGTCCTGAAAGATCATAAGTTACTGGTTCCAGCGATGCAAACTTACGAGTCCTTCTTTAGCAAAAACAATGATGATGAAGATATCAATGATCTACGTCCGTTCATCATTGAAGTGTATGCACGCCTGAAACTAGACTCTTTACAGGAAGAAACAACCAAGGCGTACCAGGCAAACCTCTAGGCAACAACTACTCACCAACTTTGGGCATCTTCTCTAGATGCCTCCTCTCCCACCGAAATGTAGAACAGTTCCATGAAAAAGGCACTTCTCCGACCAGATTTTTGGATCACGATCCTTCTTTTCTTAGCCATGATTCCTGCCGAGCAATTTGAGATATTTTCAGGATTAGAAAATCAGCTGCAGGGATATCGCCACATCTTACGGCACACTGCAAATCCTGAAGCTTATGCATTTGCTGAAAATGATATGGTGATTGTTGATACTGACGAAGAGTTCTTTACTGAATATGGAAGTTGGCCACTGCAACGCAAACACATTGCTGAGATTGTAACCAACCTACAGGAATTGGGGGCCAAGGTCGTTGCGCTTGATATGCTTATGGATTTTCCAAATGGCTACGGTGAAGACCCTATTTTGGCAGAAGCACTTGGAAAAAAGCCAAACACCATGGTGGTGGGTCAATTGAATCTTGTAAATGAAGAAATACGTGGAGTCACAGCGGCAACTCCTGTTCTGCAGGAAGCTACCATCGCTGGTTACACCAACCATACTTTGATAGGTAACCGACTCTCCCGGCTTCGTTTCTATGATCAGGCTGTCAATGAACTCAACATCTGGCCTTGGGCAGTTCAAGCATTAGCTATGTATTGGAATATTGAACCACGGCTAGAGGACAACATTCTCTACATTGGAGACAAGGAAATTCAACTGGACCAAAATGGTGATCTTTGGTTGGATTACCCGCTTCACAAACCAGGCGTTACTTTTCTCCATGAATACGCAGGTATCACCGCAGCAATGGTCCTAAATCTTTATGAGGGAGAGATTTACGGTCTGGAAGATTTGGATGAAGATGAAATCTATGAGTTAGAATACTGGGTAAAAGACAAACTCGTTCTAGTTGGTGATACAACCGAAGTGTCTCACGATATTTTTTCAACCCCAGTTGGAGAGATTTATGGGATTGAAATTCTAGCTGATACGATTTGGACGATGATGAATGGCGCCCCTATTCGTCCAGCAAGTAGCAAAGTGGAGGCAGTTGTTCTTATCTGTATGATGTTGTTGTTTTTGTTCATCGCCAGCCGTAATAAGTTTCAAAATATAATATTTCTGCTGGCAATATTCTCATATGCTGGGATTACAATTTATTCCTACGTTTATCATGGATATGTATTGTCAATGAGTTATATCATTCCTGCAATGATTCTCAGTATGCTCGCTACAAACTTCTATCTATTCATGGCAGAGAGACAGCAAAAAGCCTTCATCAAGAACGCTTTCTCTCAATACCTCTCTCCAAGTGTGATTGATGTAATCGTCAAGGACCCCACAAAACTCAGTTTGGGTGGTGAGCGTCGTGAAATGACTGCATACTTCTCAGATGTTCAGAAGTTCTCAACGATTTCAGAGAGTCTCACGCCTGAAGAACTTGTTGCATTACTGAATGAATACCTTACTGAGATGTGCAATCTCATTTCCAGTAGGGCTGGTACTATAGACAAGTTTGAAGGGGATGCCATCATTGCATTCTGGGGAGCTCCCTTGGATCAACCTGATCACGCTAAACTTGCCTGTTTTGCAACAATTGACATGCAAAAGCGTCTGATTGAAATGCGTAAGGACTGGCGAGAAAAAAGTAGCCCCCAACTCTTTGCACGAATGGGGATCAACAGCGGCCCAATCGTGGTCGGTAACATGGGATCACAGCAAAGGATGGACTATACTATCATGGGCGACACGGTCAATCTGGCTGCACGTCTGGAAGGCGCAAACAAGTTTTATAAAACCTTTACGATGATCTCAGGAAATACCTACTATGGTACGGAACACTTGGAAGGTGCCGAAAATTATGTAGATGCAAGAGAATTAGACATTGTTCGAGTGGTTGGTAAAAAAGAACCTGTTCCAGTTTTTGAGGTCCTAGACTTTAAGAATAAGCTCATTGGCCCAATGACCGACGTTCTTGAGCATTATCAAAAGGGCCTTTCTTGTTACAAAGATCGTGATTATCCAATTGCTATCGAGCACCTCCGCAAAGCCTTGACCTTCCTCGAAAATGATGGGCCATGTCTTACCTACATCGAGCGTTGTGAACGCTTCATCAGTGAGCCTCCCCCTGGTGACTGGGACGGGGTTTATACACACACCGAGAAAGGCTAAATTGTTTACAGGAATCGTTCAGGGCAAAGGAGAGATCCTATTCTCGCGGGGTCATAGCGGTGGGCTAAAGCTTCGCATACAGATTGACGAAATGGGTACTGGCTTAGAACTGGGAGCAAGTGTAGCGGTGTCCGGCGTGTGCCTCACTGTTGTATGTTTTAAGGAAGGCGCATGGGCAGAATTCGATATAATTCAGGAAACCTTAGATCGATCAAATCTTGGAATGCTGCAAATTGGTTCTCACACGAATATTGAGCGATCTCTTAGAATTGGAGATGAACTTGGTGGGCATCAGGTCAATGGCCATATCGATTGTAAAGCCCAAGTCATTGAAATCGTTGAGACTCCGGGAAATCGCAAACTCTGGATCGAACTTTCCCCACAATGGAGCAACTATTTAGTCCCCAAAGGTTGGATTGCAGTTGATGGAGTAAGCCTAACAGTCGTTGATGTGGAGCCAGATCGATTTTCAATTTGTTTGATCCCAGAAACTCTCTCCAGAACGACTCTCTGTGACGCAACCCAAACCACCT
>AGAU01000321.1 GCA_000224765.2 SAR324 cluster bacterium JCVI-SC AAA005
AAAAAAAGGATTAATGCAGCATTACGACTACCTGACTCAATTACTCCCCAAATCGCAGCACAAGTACTCAAAGACCCCAATACCCACAACTTTTGCGAAAGTCCGTACACCGCAATACCTAACAAAGAAGCAGAGATGAGCCCATATGGATTGGGGTTTTCAAATATAGAACTTAAACGAGAAGTTTCAGGAGGATAGTGTAAGTCCAATCTCAAACCTATAGATGCAAACCAAGGTTGCAACCGCCAATCAGCAAACAGTTGCTCAGCTAGGGTTAATCCACTGATGAATAAAAACCAACCGAGTAACACTGACGTCATGGAACGGATATTTTGAGCTCTTACTAGGATCAACAAGGTCAAAAAAACTAGAAAATAAATCGTATATCGACCCGCATGCTTCAGGCTGTGACCGCGCCATTCGCTAAACCAAGCTCCTAACCACATCCAGAAAAAGAGTGCTGCCATAAGAAATAGTGGAAACTTTAGCTGCCCCAATACTCTTGGGAGCCTAAGCATATTTACCACCACAGTGATTCCAAGCCACATTGGCAAAAATAGTGTGTTGGTACTAAGTTGGATCGGAAATGAAAAACCAAATGCGTTCTCAAGATAAAGTTGGATTACAGGGGTCTTCAGTGGTAGAGAGAAAGTTAAAATTCCCAGAAGGAAGATTGAATCTCTGAATCTATTCCAGATCTGTGATATCATAAATTTTTTAAGTAAACTTGAACAATCTTTTATCTTTTAAGACCCAGTTTAGGGGCAAGGCATTGGGCTCCATCAAATTATGCGTTCCAAATTTATAATAGTTCTCGATAATCCGAACATAATCTTCATACAGTGCTGAGGGTGTGCCATAGAAAATAAATTAAAGAAAGGCTTCGAAACAAAGCGTTACTAAAACGTAGGACAATATTTGATCAGGGAGTTCTTGAAATCACTCGGAGAGGCTTGTCTTCAGCAGGTTGGTGTAGGTGTTCGTATTGTTCCAGAAAGAGAGGGACGACTATTCTCAGGTACTCATCCTTGAGATCAGAGTCTTGCAGCAGGTTCTGTTGACGTAATCGAAGACGCAGGAGGAAAGAGTCATGGGAGAATTCTAGCAGCCTATCTTCTTTAGCGGCTACGACAATTCCCTGACGATGAAGCAAACTCTGTTGCTGCAGGAGTTCGTAGTCTCGAATATCCAACAACTCTGCCCAGAACCGAAAACTGTGTTGTAGTTCTGTGGTGCTAAGATCCTTGGCAAAGTAGATCTCAGCGTTCTCAGAGATCACCCGAACTAAGTCCCGTTGTTTCCGCAACTGTGGTTGAGATCGCATCACATTGGAGGGCCGGACGATCACATCGTACTCCAACCAGTAGAGCAGACCGTAGACAAGTAACACAAAGCCCATGAATAGTGGAGAGGCGACCGCTGAATGGAGGTGGGCAACGACGCCGAGCAATCCAAAGAAGAGCCCTAACGCATTTAGAAGCAGAGTGGTTTGCCAGACACTCAGGCCCTTTTGCAAACAACGATGATGTAGGTGATCCTTGTCCGCAGCATAGAAGGGGATTCCCTTGAGGTAGCGTCGTAAAAAGGCAAAGGCCGTGTCCACCAGCGGGATACCCAGCAAAAGAACAGGTACCAAGGACACAGAACTATTGCCGGTCACAGCAACCACTTTGACCGAGAAGACTGCTAACAGATAGCCTAGCAGCATACTGCCAGAATCTCCCATGAACAGCGTGGCTGGGGGCTTATTAAAAAGCCAGAATCCGAAAACCGCTCCCGCCAGGGCGAAACTGAACAGCACCAGTTCGTAATTTCCAGCCCACCAGCACAAGACTGCCAGCAAGAGGGTCGCGACTAGACTCAACCC
>AGAU01000320.1 GCA_000224765.2 SAR324 cluster bacterium JCVI-SC AAA005
AGCCAGTTTTACTTTCAACTCCAGAGCACGCAGAACATACGACCAGTTGCCCAGAGACGTGTTGATCCACAGAAATTGATCCGGTGAGGTAGCCCTCTAAGATTTAACCATAAAAATTAAGTTCGGCACTCATCCATCTCTTGAACAAGATTCTTTCTCAAAAACCCATGCCTGCTCTAGTCCAATCACTTGTAATATCTATTCACCATATCAATCAATCCATTGCCAACTATTACTGATCCGCAGTTGTCGAACAATAAGGGAAAGTCCCTTGCATGACCTTCAGTAGAGCTGTATCACTTCACCCGAGTACAACTTCGGCCGACCGTCTTAAAAACTGGAGATCTGATGACATCCAGATCCCTTCTTCTAACAATATTATTGCTGATAGTAATTGGTGGGCAAAGTTATGCGACTAACCCGAGAAAATTGGGAATCGGTTTTCGATACGGTTATTATGAGGACCAGACTCGTTTTCGCGGTAAAGGGTCAGGTGATAGCAACACTTATATCTCCTATTCTTCTGATGTGAATAACAAAAGATATAGACAATTCCCAATCTATATTCAATTTAATGAAAACTTAATTAACAACTGGTCATTTACTAACTGGTTTTTAGATTACAATCAATCATCTGTTTATGACTCACCACCCATTTTGAGTGGGACTTCTTACGATAGTTTAATAAAGTTGAATACTATTAACGGGCAGACAAATGATTTTTCAATTAAGTCAAATCAAACTTTGATTGCTATATTCTCTTCAAATTATCCACAATATAACTCACTAATAGATAGTAAATCAGAACCTTCAATGAGTGCAGATTTTGATGTGCAAACAGTAGTTGCAGGTAAGACGTGGGGGGTCTTCATACCTTTGGGAAATAATCACCGATTATTCACTCTTGGATTAGGCTTAGGGATTTCTTACACAATTGGAGAATATCGCATAAATATATGTGATCCTTATATAGTTGCTGGAGGAATCATTTCTCCTACAGGGCCACTGTTGGAAGAGTATAGAGAAGGTAAATGCTCAAACAAAATAAATTTATACAAACAAAATTCTTCAAATTTTGGACTAGGAGGTAATGGAACTGTTAAATTATATTCATATATTGGTGAAAGCATAGAATTTAATTTTTTTGAAGCGGATATGTATATAAATCAACCCACGTATGAAAGCGCTGAATCTGAGGCAAGTGCGGCAGCTAATGAAGCTGAAAAAAATATTGATCCTGCTGAATCAGCGGTTTTGAAACCTTCGAGTATTATGGATCCTGCCTTCAATTATGGATACCTTAATTATGCTTCAATTGTTTACAGATTTTAAGCATTCTTAAATTTATAGATCCTGCCATAAATTAATTTATGAAAAGAGCATTGACGTAGATCCTACCTTCCTTTCTTGCCACTTCACCCACTGATTACCTCTCCATAGCCCCGCAAACAATCCGCAGTTGTCGAACAATAGGGGGAGTCCTTGCATGACCTTCAGTAGAGCTGTGTCGCTTCACCCGAGTACAATTTCGGCCGACCGTCTTAAAAGCTGGAGATCTGATGAGATCCAGATCCCTTCTGCTCACAATACTACTGCTGGTAGTACTTGGTGGGTATGCCTATGCTGAGACTAAGCCTAGGAAATTTGGACTGTATTTCAGAGGCGGTGTCTATTCTGATAGTTCAAGCATTACGGATGGCGATAAGGAGTATGCTGAGAGCGCAACGGGTGTTAAACCAGAAAACCAGCTTATACCTGTTGCGTTACAACTTGACGAAGACCTTCTAAGCAATTGGGCCTATACAAGCTGGTTTGTCAGCCTTGAACAAATCTTTGTAGAGGATATGGCTCCTGTATTGAAAGGTACAACATATCCGGGTCTGATAAATACCAATCAGAGTAATAATGGTTCAAAAAATTTTTCCATAACTTCAGAGCAGACAAATATCGATGTATTTACTCTAAGACACCCAAAATATAAATCCCAGATTGATGCTCTATCTGAACCCTCTTTGAGTGGGGATTTAAACTTATATATGTTAGTATTTGGCAAAAGTCTTGGAGTTTTCATCCCAATAGGTGAGAGGCATCGCCTGATATCAATAGGGCTTGGATTAGGCGTTGGTTACACGGAAGGTCATTATGCAGTAAATCTTTGTGATCCATACATTGTTGAAGGGGAACCATCGGGTAGGGGTTTCAACGGCAGGAAGTTTAGAAAAGGTATCTGTAGCAACAAGTCATAAATATATGCGGGGAGAATGAATTATTTTGGATTGGCCTATAATCTTGAAGGTTATCTGTACTCTTACATTGGAGAAAGTTTTGAATTAAATTTCTTCAAGGGAGCAGATCTTTGGAGTACTCCAGCCATAAATCTTGAACAGAATACTTTATACCCGAGGCCCCATTCGTCATATCTGGAAGTGGGTTCAATCGTCTACGCTTTCTAAATTCTTATCTTCGAAAACCTGATTGACGTAATCTCCCATCAAATAATCCCCCAAATCACTGCAGCACTGTCTGACTAATGTTATTTATCAAACAATAGATCAGGTAATAATTGATGCCTGCTTTGAGTGTTGCTTAGTCTAATCTGCTACAGATTAAGTTTTTACTAAGTTTGCTGGAATTGATGAATGTATAGTAAATGAAGAGTATACACCGATGACCATCCCCGTATCTGCTTGGTCTCCTCTGATTGCTCATCTGGAGCTAATTCAGTTTTCATCTCAACAAAAACAATTAGCAGGTTTAACAACAGAATTTAGTCCAAATCTGTCTATTTTCTGCTCTGATGGCCTTTGAAACCCTGTAGGCATCCAAATTACTCATCTCACCATTCCAACCAGTACCTATCTACTCCTAATGATTGAGGACTGTTAATATTCTGTGCTGAACACTATCAAGCAGCTAACTCCAAAGAGGGTATCTGCTCTGGAGGAACCAAAAGATAAAGGTGATGCCTTTGAAAGATTTATTCAACTCTACTTGCAGACAGCTCCCCAATATCGACTCCTCCTTAAGAATGTCTGGAAGCCAGATCAAGATTTTGGGATCGATTTCCTTGCTGAAATCTATAATAAGCAAACTTGGTCAATTCAATCAAAGTTCAGATCAGACAGTGATTCCGCCCTTTCCTACAAGGAACTAAGTACCTTCAAGACCCTCTCTGACAACAGTGAGAACATTGACTTCTGCTTAGTTGTCCACACTTCAACAAAGCCAATCAAGAATCTACTCTTGATTTAGAAACGAGATACGTAGTACCGAGTTACACACCAAGAAGTCTTTTTAAAAGGACATGCTAGGAGTTGTGTGAGTTTTAGTCATCCACATCGTAATTTTGATAGGGCACAAGGCTCAAATAAGCCGACGATTTGACTGTTGGTAACAGTATTGGCAAGATCTGTTTTTTTACCTACTAATAAATCATTTTTTATGAATTCATCAGAACAGTACTTCTTTATGAAAATATTTAGATTCACACTCTTTTTAATAATCTTAATATTTTTGATCTCATCAAAGAGCCACTCACAAGAACCATTTATAATTACATCAGAAGCACTTGAAATAATACCTAATAAACATCTTAAATTTTTGGAAGGTTTTGACGAAACTGTTTCGTTTGAAACTCTAGAGAAGGCAGATTGGTCAGATAAGCGATCTAACCCACAATCAATGGTAGAAGGTTATTGGGTTCGTTTTAAAGTTAGAAATAATCTCTCTACAGATAAAATTGGCTTATCGCACAATTTCAACAGGGAGAAAAAAATATTCGTTAAAAATTCAATGGGGATTAAGGAATATGATCATTGGAAGTTAGGATTCAATGAACACCGGGGGGAATATAACATTGGTGGTGCATATCAATTGAAGATCCCAAAGAATAAGGTGAGTTTTATTTACAATTTTTTTCGTAATAATCCAGTAGAAAGATTCAACTCAAAAGATAATTATCATCGCATGATGATTGGTACTTGGGAATCACTTAGAAATAAGGAATTTTATCGTTTGATTGGAAATGTCGCGTTCATAACACCAACTTTATTGTTTGGATTTTATTATTTCTTTGTCTATTTAATTTCAAGAGGAAATTATCTTTGGATATCTTTGACTCTTCTTTTAATATCCTTCTTGAGTACTCTAATATTTTTTCAAAATCAAATTGGTACTTATATCTTGGGACCTGCAATTTCCTCCACAAGTGGGATGATTTCCTTTTTACCAATTATTTTCGTACTCCTAATACAATTTTTTAGAAAAACATTAAATCTTGAAATTAAATTTCCAATATTCAACAAAATTTATGTTACGACTATTCTTTTTTACTTAACGGTAAGCATCTTTAATTTTGCCGATTTAGCTTATTGGCCTAACGAAAAATTACTTAATTTAACTAAATACCCCCCAGATAACCTTGGTCCTGGGATCATCAAATTTCATTTTTTAATAATTCCGTTTTTCCTATTACTTTTGACTTCAATTATTCTTTCTTTGGTTTTTTGGCGGAGAGGCAGTTCATCTTCTGGATATCTATGCCTTTCGTTTTTACTTCCATTTCTGGCAATTCCTATCGCATTGATTACATATATTTACCTTGGTGGATTTAACGATTTTTTTTGGTTATTGATTTTAACCTTTGTGGGTATTCTCTTTTTAGGAATGTTTGTGACATTTGGATTTTCAGTTGCTCAAGGGATGAATGATCTCAAA
>AGAU01000319.1 GCA_000224765.2 SAR324 cluster bacterium JCVI-SC AAA005
TCGATGAATGAGCTTTTGGAGATTGCCTTCAAAAACAAGATCATCGATCGACCTGACCATCTGGTTCTGCTCCAATTGCGAGGAGCCGCCTGAGCTTCCTGCAAGGGAAGCAATTCCAGCAGATCTGGTGTGTAGACTTTGAGTATGGCGAAAGCTCAAAGCTCACACCAGAGCTCAGATGCATGGTTGCCCGTGAGTACTA
>AGAU01000318.1 GCA_000224765.2 SAR324 cluster bacterium JCVI-SC AAA005
GGAATATCACACCATTCAAAACTCACCTCAATCAGTCAGTTCCCGAAACTTCTCATCTTGCTGCTGCTTGTGCTGGATCTCATCGACATAGACCGGCCCGTTTGTAATCGATCCTACCTTCTCTACAATCGTAATTGCAGCCTTAAATCTCAGTAGTTCATTCTGACTAGACAGGCAATCTTTGAGGACACTGAGAACTTATTGCTGTAGATGTCTGAATCCATAATTGTCGTCAGGCTATTATGATTAGTTGAAGTTCGTTGCAAAGCGTTTCAAAAAGTTGCTGCAAAAAATCATTTGTTTGATCAATCTACGAAAAGCACAATCCCGTAGATCCTTCCTGACTACTCACACAACACTTCACAAGGCACTTCATCCTTGTCCCCGTCCAAGCGGCTGAGTCCACATTGACTCAGAAAAGCTCTCGCTTCTTCGCAAGAATTCATTTGGCTGCAATAGCGTTTACTTCCACAAACCACTTTGAAACCCGCTGAGGGCGATGTTAGCTGGCTGGACTGCCCAATGGCATTGCAGTTCATCTCTGGTGCCTCTCTCGGTAACTCGACTTGATTTCCAAGCAACTTTCGTAAAGCCACCAACTCTTGTCGATCAGCTGTCAATCCCCACTTGAGCTTCACAGCTACCCAAGCCCTTGCATATTGGGTTTTATAGGCCGGATTGGTTGGTACCACTCTGCTGGGTCCTTGGCTCCCTTCTGACGGTTCAGACGACGATCA
>AGAU01000317.1 GCA_000224765.2 SAR324 cluster bacterium JCVI-SC AAA005
TGAAGATTTTCCAGAACTGAAGGACTGATAGAGAATGAATGCTTTTTTTCTGCTGAATTCAATTCGATATATTTATTTGAATCCATTTTACTCAAGGATTGGCTCAGAATACCTAATTCGCGCTGCAAATTTATAATTTCTAGAGAGAGTAGATAGTCGTTGGCCCAACGCAACCCATCATTTGCCAAGCTTGATGCCAGATCTGGGTCACGAAAGTGGACTGTTAGCGAAGTCAGTCCAGATGAATTTTCAGTATGAAATACAAAGACGGGGGTTTTGGCATCTCCAATCAGTGACGCAGCTGCAAATTCATCTGGGGAGAGTGAATCGTTTGGTAAGACATAGGTATCAGTGGTGGGATCATACAGATCAAATAGAATCAGAGGGGTCAAGCCAGTGCGATTTAGAAAGAACGCAAGAAACTCAATTTTTTGGAATAGGCCGATTGTATACTGATTTAGGAATTCTTTTTCAAGATCGATTGTTCTACCTTCGTCATTCTTTTGCTGAAGGTTGACTTGATTTAGGTGAAAGACTTCATAAGAGACTCGAGCCCTATAGATTTTTGGAGTGTACTCCAAATAAAACAAAGTACCAAGAAAAGCAATCAGGACACTGGCCAAGAATAGCCACCAATATCGCTTCAAACTGAGTGATAGCTCTAAGAGATAGAAGTTAGCACCATTGGAATTTTGATGATGGTAAGGATTAGGAAATTGGGTAACATTCGAGTTGGTATTAAAATTTTTAAGCTGATCATTTGATCTCTGCTCCAAGGACATATCTAAAGCCAGAACCGTGATTTTCTAATGATGGAGATCAATCTTGAATAATGATTCTATGGTATCGCTTTTTCCCCACCCTCAAAAGGACTTCGCCCTCAACAAAATCACTAGCAGCCAAAGTAGCATCTAATTCTTCAACCCGTTCTTGATTCAAGTAAAGACCACCTTGATAGATTAAACGTCTGGCTTCACTACGACTTGGGCAAATTCCCAATTCTACAAATAGGTCTAACAACAGAATACCTGCGGCCATTCGTGTTTGGGTAATCTCAGTTGCCGGAACTTGGCTCCGATCCCCACCACCCCCAAAAACTGATTGAGCACCCTTTTCCGCTTTTCGGGCTTCTTCCTCACCGTGTGCCAGGCTTGTTGTTTCAAAAGCTAAGACTCCTTTGGCTTTGCGAATATCCGCACCCTCCAACTGCTCCAACTCCTCAATCTGTTCTTGCGGCAAATAGGTAAGCAGTCTTAAGCAATTAGCTACGTCAGCATCATCCAGGTTGACCCAGTACTGATAGTATTCGTAGGGCGAAGTTTTTGTTGGGTCCAACCAAATTGCTCCAGATTCAGTCTTACCCATCTTCTTACCACTGGTTGTAGTCAACAATGGATATGTAAAACCAAATGCTGCTTGATTGTCAACTCGTCGGATCAGGTCCACCCCAGAGATAATGTTCGCCCATTGATCATCGCCTCCGAGTTGTAAGTTGCAGCCGTAACGTCGTCTTAATTCTAGAAAGTCGTAAGCTTGCAGAAGCTGGTAGTTGAATTCTAGAAAAGAGAGGCCTGTTTCCAGACGAGTCTTATAGGTTTCGAATGAAAGCATCCGATTGACTGAGAAATGGCGTCCAATTTCACGGAGAAAATCTAGGTAGTTTAGGTCTCGCAGCCATTCCGAATTATTTATCTGCAGATTCTCTTCATCAAAGCTGAGAAAACGTCCAAATTGTGGACGAATAGCTTCGATATTTTGCTGAAGTTGCTCTTCAGTGAGCATCTTGCGCATCTCAGTTTTCCCGCTCGGATCACCTACCATCGCTGTACCGCCGCCCATCAGAGCGATGATTCGATGGCCATAACGTTGGAAGTGGGCTAATCCCATGATCGGAATCAGATGACCAACGTGCAGTGAATCAGCGGTTGGATCGAACCCACAGTAGGTACAGATGGATTCCTGATCCATCAGAGATGCCAATTCCTCTGGGTGGGTTTGTTGCTGGCAGAAACCCCTCCATTCAAATTCTTTCAGGACGCTCAAGGCTGAAACTCTCTAAATACTGCAGAAATAAGGAGGATCAAAATGTAGGAATTTTCAGAAGCTCGCTGTGCCCGCACAGACTTCGTCACAGGTTACAGATTCGTGTCCACAATCCGCCACAAAAAACTGACCGTTGTAGCACTCACATTGTCCGCTCCAGCGGAAATCTATCCTCACTTCACCAGACGCTGTTTCATATGGGAAATTGTAGACGTTATCTTCACAAATAGATCGCTGTCGCCATTGATTGGCAGTCTGGGTTGGAGGCGGTATGAAGCGAGATGGAGTGCTGGTCATTTGACAGCTCTGCAAACAATCATTGTAGACCTCAAAGCAGGTATCACCCTTTAGAAAACCACCGAGTTCTCGGCATTGAGGAAAGCCGTATTGAGGATGCTCTACCACACAACGTTCCAAGCAAGAACTCTCTACAGCACTTGCAGCCGTTGCAGCCAAGCTCATCATTGCCAGTATCACAGTCAGGATTCCCCACCACAACTTAGTCATGCCAACCTCTCCTTCCTGAAAACGCTTCTTGTAAAGTGATCTCGTCCACATATTCTAGGTCTCCTCCTGCTGGCAGGCCACGGGCAAGCCTGGTGATCTGAGGGACCAAATCTGCTAGTTCGGACTGCAAAAATCCAGCCGTGGCCTCACCCTGTACTGTAGGGTTGGTTGCCAGAATCAACTCGTCTGCTCCATCTTTTTCCAACCGTTTACGTAGGCTGCGAATTTGCAACTGGTCAGGTCCAATTCCTTCTAATGGAGACAGAGCTCCAAGCAACACATGATAAACGCCCTGATAGACCCTACTTCGTTCGATTTGGAAGACGTTGTTGGGCTGCTCAACCACGCAGATAAGTCGCTGATTCCTCATTTTATTACTGCAAACCAAGCAAGTTCCAAGGTCTGTGAAGCCATGACAAACATTACAGTGATGAATTCTTTCCTTCACTTGTCGAATGGCTTCAGCCAGATTCGCAGCTTCTTCAGGAGTGTACCTCAGTATCCCAAAGGCGAGTCGTAGCGCAGTCTTCTTGCCGATTCCAGGTAGCCTAGACAACTCAAGGGATAAGCGATCCAACGACTCGGGATACTGCATGCTCACTTCTTATCGGTGAACAGCTGATGACCTTGCCGAGCTGCTGTGATTTCAAGTCCGAGGGGTTCACTGACTGTAATTTCGACACCCTGGGCTTTTGGATCCCATTGCTCTGGGTAATTGCTCAAACGTTCTGAAGTCATATTCTGCAAGCGCTTTTGATACTCTTCTTCACGTGCTCGGAGTTGCTTAATCAACGACTTCATTCCTCCACCAACAAACTTCATCACCTTGGACGATTTTTGTTTCTCTTCAAGTTTATCTAGCTTGTCCAGATTTCTTTGTGAGATTGTGAATTCAGCTCGGATGTCAATCGGGATTTCTTCTTCCTCAACAAGGGTGCCGCACTTATGGATTCGACCTCCGGGCATCCTCATTTCAGTATACTCTATTGTATTGCACTGTGGGCAATGGAGCCAAATTAACCAGCCCTCAATTTGGCGACTTTCTTCCTTTGCTTTTCGATCTGCCAACCTTTCAGCGAAATTGATCACCTTGCTCATTCAAACCCCATCAGTGCCTTAGAGAGAGTCCCTGCATCAAAAGGTTTGAGAATATGAGCACTGATCCCCGCCGCTTTCCCCATGGCAAGCTGATCGTCTAAAGGGTCCATTAGCATCAGGAGAATCGGTAGCGACTTTTTTGAATGCGTTGCTCGGATCTGCTTGATTAGGTCCACACCTCGTACACCATCCAAATACCAATCAACCAGTACCAAGTGATATTGATAGCGCTCCAGCAACTTGATCGCCTCGTCAGGATCTTTGGCTTCATTGCAAAGTTCAGTACCCAGATCTTTGATTGTCTGGCGAATCATCCTGCGAGAAGTGTTGAAATCATCCACGATCAAAACACGTGTTTCTTCTCCGATTTCCATCAGGGAACCTCATCGAACAGGGAAGGATAGAGGAATTTGTTCAAGGAAAAGTAGAATTTTTAAAGCAGGATTGGGACCGTGACGATTACTCAATCCTTTACAAGTGAGAGAATCAACTCAAATTCTTCTTCTGTAACAGGCTGAATAGAGAGGCGCATTCCCTTACGCAGAAGAAACATTTCTTTCAGTTCGGCAATATTTCTCAACGCTTTCAAAGTTATGGGAAGCGAAAATTCGCTCTCAAACTGAACATCTACCATTAGCCAGCGAGGATTTTCTGCAGAACTGTTCTCATCGAAGTACTTACTCGTAGTATCCCAGGAAGTGTGATCTGGGTATGCTTCACGGACAACCCTTACAGTACCAACAATCGCAGGTTCAGCCTGACGACTGTGGTAGAAAAATGCCCGATCGCCCACTTTCATTTCATCGCGCATCAGATTTCGAGCCTGGTAGTTACGAATCCCATCCCAGTGCTCCGTCATATTAGGACAGTTCTTGAGGTCTTCTAGCGAGAAAACATTCGGCTCGCTCTTCAGCAACCAATTCTTCATCGTTTCTTCACTTAGGCGAAATGTTTATCAACACGCAGTGGCTGCATTTTGACCTCAGGATAAGTTGATGAAAACCGAGGCGAAGTCGTTCAGTAGTCACCCAATTTTCTCGACTGATACTAGCCAGCAACTATGAATAGATAAGGTCACCCACACGAAACTCGAAAAGGGTTCTGTTGGGCTTTAACGGATTTGGGGAAATAGTACCAAGCAAAAATTGTAATGGGGGCCATATGGAGCGTACAAACGCTACCGCTTCATCCAGCAAATAGCTAGACGCTGTTCCGAAATTTGCAATCTACAAAAGATTCCATTGTCAACAGAGGAAGATTCATTGCTCTTTGCTCTGCGAATTACTGATTTTCTGGGCGCAGTGGACGCAGCACTTGTCCTGCTTGCCACATTTCCTGGTTGCGCACGATTTCCAGCTCCTTCTCCAACTTGTCCCGATAATCAGGCTGTGAGTTAGTTTCAATAGATCGCTTGGCCTCATCTCCACGAATCACGCTCTGGTAGCATTCCTCCACGACCGGCTTGATCGCAGCATGGAACTTGGGCGCCCAGTCAAGCGCACCGCGTTGAGCGGTCGTTGAGCAGTTTGCATACATCCAATCCATTCCACGCTGCGAAACCAGTGGATAAAGACTTTCGAGAGCTTCTTCGATGGTCTCGTTATAAGCTTCTGATGGGGAATGCCCGTGCTCACGGAGTACCTCATATTGAGCCAGGAAAGCCCCTTGAAGCATTCCCATCAAGACACTGCGTTCTCCGGTGAGATCACTGTGCACTTCTCGCTCAAAGGTGGTCTCAAAAAGATGTCCAGAACCAATAGCAAATGCCGTTGCAATGCAACGATCTCTAGCCTTGCCAGTGTAATCCTTGTGAATGGCAAATGAAGAGTTGATGCCACGTCCTTCGAGGAAGTGAGTGCGAACGGTCAGGCCACTGCCCTTGGGGGCACAGAGAATCACATCAACATTGGCTTTAGGAACAATGCTAGTGTGATCTTTGAAGACAATGCCGAAACCATGTGAGAAGTAGAGGGCATCTCCATCCTTCAGAGAGTCCTGAACCATTGGCCACAGAGAGATTTGTGCAGCATCTGATACTAAGTACTGAAGAATGGTTCCTTTTTGAGCAGCTTCTTCCATCTCAAAAAGATTTTCTCCAGCAACCCAACCATCTGCGAGAGCTTTGTCCCAGCTGCGCCCTGGACGAACACCTAAGACAATGTTGAAGCCTTGATCTCGCATGTTCAAACCTTGCCCACGTCCTTGTGGGCCATAGCCTAGTATTGCCGTTGTTTCATGGTCGAGGATATCCTTGCAGCGCTCGGGGGGATAATCACTGCGTTCGATGATTGTTTCTTGGAAGCCGTTGATGTTGATTTCCTTCATGTTCGTTGCGCTCCTGAAAAAGTTTTTGGTTGGCTATTAAGAAACTTACAAACATAGAAATCCACCTAAAAATGTCAATCTTTTCACAGGTAAGAACGAGGCTAGGGAACTAAAAACTGCTTGCACTTCCAAAACAGTCAGATATATATATTGGTTTTCGATAAGTTCCCCAATAGCTCAGTTGGTAGAGCAAATGACTGTTAATCATTGGGTCGCTGGTTCGAGTCCAGCTTGGGGAGCCAGTCGAATCA
>AGAU01000316.1 GCA_000224765.2 SAR324 cluster bacterium JCVI-SC AAA005
AAAATCTTTACCCTTAGAAAGACGATATAAATTATACCAGTCCTCATCATCCAATTTAACTTTATTTCCATCAACACAGGCTTTCATAGTACGAAAATCTAGGGAACCGATTATAGGACTAACTTTGCATGGAATTTTTAGTAGCCAAGCAATTAAGATGGATTCTGGAGTGCACTCGTATTTAATAGATAAGTTGGATAATTTTTCTCTCAAAATAGAGATTTTTGAATTGTAGTTAGGAAGCGTGGGAACAGTATTATGCGCTGTCAAGACACCTCGGGCGATTGGAGACCAAACTTGAATAATGATATCATTAGATTGGCAATATTCTAACGTGCCAGCACCAATAGGATACTCGGTTGATTCATTGAAACCTTCGATTCCAGTATCGAGAAGTATTGTATGGATTAGATTAAGTTGAATCTGGTTTGTGTAAATGGGGAAAGGAATCTTTTTTCTCAAAAGTTCGATCTGAAACGGTGAAAAATTACTGACACCGAAATTCAATATTTTCCCTGAGTCAATAAGTTTTATAACCGCTTCAGAGATTTCTTTGGCAGACATCAACGGGTTGGGTCTATGGATAAGCAAGGAATCTAATCTATCAGTACCCATTTTTTTCAGGCTGCCTTCTACTTGCGAAACTATATGATTTTTACTGGTATCGTAATAAATTTTATTATCAGTTTTAGAAAATTTAATTCCACATTTCGTCTGTAAAAAGATTTTGTTCCTAAGAGATTGGTCTTTTTTGAAGATTCTACCAATTACGGTTTCTGAATCTCCATTACCGTAAATATTAGCTGTGTCAATGTGATTGATACCAAGTTCTAAAGCTGACTGAATTGCTGATTCAGCAACAGAGAACATAGATTTCTTCTCACCCCTGAGAGAACTTGAATAAAATCCAGCAGTCCCTAAAAAAA
>AGAU01000315.1 GCA_000224765.2 SAR324 cluster bacterium JCVI-SC AAA005
TATCCCAACATTTACATTATTCATAAGTCATTGCAAATATTTAAGCCTTCATTTCAACTTCGTAACCAAAAAGGCCATTTGGTCTAAAATACAAAACAACAATCATTAACACAAATGCATAAACGTCTTTAAGATTCCCATCGAGATAGCCAGAACCTAAACTCTCAAATATACCTACGATTAAACCTCCAAATATTGCACCTGGAAGGCTTCCAAAACCACCTACAACAGATGCAGCAAATCCTTTCAAAAGTATTACTAATCCCATTTCGATTTCAATAAAATGCATTGGAGCAACTAGAACACCTCCAGCTGCTGCAAGCCCAGCAGCTAAACCAAATATCAGTGAAATCATAAAAGGAACATTGATGCCAACGAGGAAAGATATGTCCTTATTATGTGCAACAGCTCTTGTAGCTATACCGTACTTGGTCCTGGTGAGAAAAAGGTTCAATACCAGCATTACTAAGATACCAAAACCAATTATCCAAAAATATGAAATAGGAAGATATATGCCCTCTATAATGATTGGAGCACCAAAATCTACAGGTAATGGCCTGGGTGTCGGATTCCAAATTAGGTAAGCTAAATTTTTAAGTATCACTGACATCCCAAAACCACAAATGGCCATTCCCATTCCAGCAACAGTGTATCCTCCACCTCCAAGTGTTAATCTCCTATAAAAGACTCTCTCGATGAAAATTCCCATGATTGCAGTTGCGAACATAGAAAGTATGAGAGCTAACCAAAATGGCAAATTGACATCAACAAAAAAATTGTAGCCAAAAAAAGCCCCAAAAACGACCATTTCTCCGTGTGCAAAATGAAGG
>AGAU01000314.1 GCA_000224765.2 SAR324 cluster bacterium JCVI-SC AAA005
TGGTAGCATTATCTGTAAATGTATTAGAACTGCCACTGTTACCGGCGCAGGAAGTCACGATAAGTACAACAAAGAGTAAGAAATATTTACTCAGAACAGTCTGATTTATCATTATCAATTTTTCCTAATTGATATTTCAAATACTTAGATACAATCATTTTTTGTCGATTGGTCTTCAATTAGAGAATTCATTCTAAATGAAATTTATAGTCTTCTCCATTATATAGATCTGAAACAACTGGATTCATTGAGTAGTCCTCTCCTAAATAAAGCCAACGATTGATCTCAATCATTAGTGATTGGACTCTTTGGTCTGTGGGATAATGCTTCATCGAAACAATGGTTCCACTGAAAGGTTGATCCCGAGCCGTCGAATAGCGGCAACTCTCTAGTTCCTTCTCAACTCTTTCCACTAATTCTTCAGGAGTATGGAAGTCATCCGTTCCTAGGCAAAAGCCTGGCCGAAAAGCTGTTTGGTCTAGTTCGTATGGTAGGGCAAGGGCAGGGAAACCATGGCCATCGATAATCAGACAACGATCATTAACCAAGAGCGACTCCTCAACTGCATCTGCCAGCTTTTGGTGATGAGTAATGTAATATCGCTCCAGTAATTCTCGACGCTTATCTTGACTGGGCTGCTCACGTAGCGGCTGACACAAAGATCCTCTTGTGCAAGTTAAACCCCATGCCCACCTGACTAATCGACTCTTAAGAGTCGTTTGAGAAACGCTCTGGATACACCACCAGTCTGCTAACAGGAAAACGATTGCGTTTGGGAAGGCCGTTTGGAGAACGCAACATCATTATCTGCCTTTTAGTTGGTATTGAATAATTCATCTATTTTGCTAATCTTTTGTCGTCCAATATCTTAAAATCCAATATACCAACAGCTAGCAAATCTAAGTTTCTGAATCTAGTAATCTTACCCCCACTTGAGGTTTTCTAACCTAAGCGAGAGCAAGTAATGTCGAACCAAGATCTACCACTATTTGATCGTCGCCCCAAACGTAAATTAGCAGCTATCCTTGCTGCCGATGTTGTAGGCTTTAGTAAGATGATGGGAGAAAACGAAGATCGAACCTTAGTCAATCTCAAAGCTTGTCGTGAAATTACTGATGGCGCGATAAGGGAGCACCACGGAAGGGTCTTTGGATCAGCGGGAGATTCTGTTATAGCTGAATTTGCAAGCCCAGTTGATGCTGTTCTCGCAGCTGTAGAATTTCAGAAAAATTTACGTGACAGGAACTCAGCAGTGTCTCCACAAGATCAAATGCAGTTTCGAGTGGGACTTAATCTTGGGGACGTTATAGTTGAAGGGGACAATCTATTTGGAGATGGAGTTAACGTTGCTGCCCGGATGGAGCCTCTTGCAAAGCCAGGAGGAATTTGCATTTCAGGGAAATTTTATGATGAGGTACATCGAAAACTTGAACTAATATTTGAAAATGTTGGAGCCCATGAGGTCAAAAACATTGCAAACCCTGTCCAAACTTATCATGTAGTGCTTGATCAAGGTTCAGATCCGGCAGCCTTTGATAAAGGCCCAGATGTCAACAAAGGAAATGATCAAAAATCAATCCCAATAAAAAATGAAAAACCACGTATAATTATATTACCCTTCGTAAACAGCAATAACAACGAAGATAATGAATTTTTAGTTGATGGAATTGTTGAGGACATTATCACTGAATTCTCGCGACTGAATTCAATCGAGATAATTTCAAGACACTCAGCATTTGGATGTAAAAATAAAGGCCTCGATAACGGCCAGATTATGAAGCAGTTTAATGTTAATTACATTGCTACAGGAAGTATTAGATCATCTGGTAATCGTATAAGGATTTCTGTGGAATTAACTGACCCAAGTTTAGGTAATTCGATTTGGAATGAACGCTACGACCGGACAATGGAAGATATATTTGATGTACAAGATGAAATTGTTCGCAAGATTATGGTAGCCCTTGTTGGTAAGTTAGAGCTAGTTAGCCTCGAGCGAGCTAAACGAAAACCCACCGAAGACTTAACTTCTTATGAATATTTGCTCAGAGGGAGAGATTTCCATCATAAATTTTCAAAAGAGGGCGTCTTGTCTGCTATAGAAATGCTTGACAAGTCAATTACTGCCGATCCTGACAATGCTCAAGCGTACGCATGGCGAGCTTGTTCGATTGGACAAGGATTGGGAAATGGCTACCTTGAGGGTGAGATGGAAAACCCTTTCGAAGAAATCAAAGCCATGATTCAAAAAGCCTCAGAATTAGATGAAAATGATTTTGAATGCAATCGTTTATTGTGTGAAATCAACAAATTTTTCGAAGATTTTCAACAAGCTGAATACTACGGAAACAAAGCTTGCAACATAAACCCTAACGATCCCCGAATTCTTTCGGCTATGGGAGATCTTTTTGTGATTACAAATAGGGCTGAAGAAGGAGTTAATCTTTTAATCAAAGCATATGAATTAGATCCAATGGGATTGGGTGCTTCAAATGCAGATAAGCGGATCGGTGATGTAATGTTTGGGACATATGTGAAAGGTGATTATGATTTATGCCTTGAGTACGATAAGAAAATTGGAAAAAGGCATCCACTTGCATGGGCCTCAAAGATTGCAAGTCTTGAGTCTCTCGGACGTTCTCAGGAAAAAATTGAGGAACTCAGGAAATTTAAAGAAGCAAATCCCGAGATGCTTCTTGAAGAGATAATTGAAAAAGTTCATTTTGAAAATCTTGATGCTAAAAATAAGTTCAAAGATTTAGTTATTTGATCAATTTTTTTACACTAATCTTGTTAAATCTAATACATATTTATTACCATAGCAAATATGGTTTTTTCACTAAATCAACCTTCAAAGATCAGTTTTATTAAGGAACGCCATAAATAGACCAAGTGTCGATGGTAAGTTCCTGAGTATTTCGATGACGGATACCAAGGAAAAACTGTCTGCATTCCTGAAGAAGTATACACTAAATACTGCGTCTTACTTTTTTTTAGAAGAATACGAATCTGTATGCAGCTTTCAGTTAGAATGGAGCCTGGGAAAGTAACAGGCTATCTTAGTAAAATTCAGGATAATAGTGGAGAATTTCCCCACGTTTGGTCTTGATAGTCATTATTAATTTTTTTTGCATGACAGAAATGCAACACAAAGTATAAGGTTTTAATGAGCAATGATAGCATTATTGAAGCTTGGAATACGGTATTATTTGATAAATTTATACGCTTTCAGCATATTCTTGTTGATGGCTTGTCTTCACACAGTAATACTTTGCTTGAGCGCAATATCCACCACAAAGGTTCTAGAGTACTAGACGTAGGTTGTGGCTTTGGAGATACCACCCTGAAGTTAGCTGATATGATTGGGCGGAATGGGAAAGCAGTTGGAGTGGATTGTGCTTCAAAGTTTATTCGAGCAGCTGAGGCAGGTAAAGCTGAGTTAGGACTTCAAAATGCTAATTTTGTAGTTGCAGATGTGCAATGCGATGACCTGCAAGGTCCATATGATTACGTTTTCTCGCGCTTTGGCACTATGTTTTTTAATCTGCCTGGCATAGCCATGAAGAACATCCATAGTTCCCTCAAGGCATCGGGACGACTAGATATGATTGTTTGGCGCAAACGTGAAGAGAACCCTTGGATTTATGATGCTGAATTGAAAGTTAAGGAAATTGTTCCAGTTGTTTCGCATGAAGAGACTGACCAAGTTCACTGTGGACCAGGCCCCTTTTCCATGGCAGGTGCAGACATGGTGAGTGGTATGCTTAAAAGCGCTGGCTTTGAACGGATCAGCTTTGAACGAAATGACGCCGAAATCTGTGTGGGTAAGAACCTTGAGGAAGCTGTAAGTTTTGCAATGGAACTTGGTCCCGCAGGTGAAATAATCCGATTAGCTGGAGAAAATGGGGAGAATTTGAGAGGAACTGTCCGATCCGCTCTCACAGAAACATTGGGAAAATATTCTCGCAATGACGGTGTTTGGGCACCCTCTTCTACTTGGTTCATCTCAGCAACCAAGTAAAATGAAAAACTAATTCTTCAATAGCACATTTCCAACACGCCCCACAATCTCGACCAACATTCCCAACCTCTCCGAATCAACTGAACAACCTTCTCCCAAGTAAATCCAACGATTGATCTCAATCATCAATAATGGGACTCTCTCGTCTTTGTGATAATGTTCCATCGGAACAATAGTCCCTCTAAAAGGCTGGTCCTGAGCAGTTGAATAGCCGCAACTCTCTAATATCTTCTCAACCTTTGCCACTAGTTCTTCAGGAGTATGAAAGTCATCCGTACCTAAGCAAAAGTCTGGTCGAAAAGAAGTTTGTTCTAGCTCATAGGGTAGGGGGAGAGCAGGGAAGCTATGGCCGTCAATAATCAGGCAATGGCCATTAGCCAAGAGAGACTCCTCAACTGCCTCTGTCAGTTTTTGGTGATGAGGAATGTAGTATCGCTCCAGTAATTCTTGACGCTTTCCTTGAGTGGGCTGCTCACGTAGCGGCTGACGTAAAGATCCTCTGGTGTAAGTTACACCCATACCGACTTGGCACATTGGCTCTTGAGATTCGTTTAAGAAGCGTTATGGATCCACCATAAGTCTGCTGACAGGAAACACGATTGCGTTTGCTTCTGGGAAGGCCTGCTAGGAAAACAGGTCTTTACCTTAGTCCGTAATTAGGAACCTATCTGAAGTTTTGAATTAACAACTGTTTGTAGATTACTTTATTAAAATCTGGATCGCCGACTTTCAACATTTGAAATAACATCAATCAAAACTGTCTTACCGTCTTTGTTGAGTTGTTGTGCGTTTTTTAATGCCATTTCGAGTTCATTTGGTTTTTCAACCCTGATACCCTCAGCACCCAAACCTTTTGCAATTTTCGCATAATCTCCTTTCATAGAAGAAACCCCATATTCCTTTTTCGATACAGGACCAATTAAACTAGTCCCTTCATAGGTTGACATGGCCCCATTATTAAGAAGTACTGTGGTAATAGGAAGTTCAGCACGTACTGAAGTTTCTAGATCAAGTCCAGACATTCCAAAGGCACCGTCACCCATTAAATTCAAACAAAATTTATCAGGATGAGCCATTTTTGCTCCAATCATGAGTGGGATCCCAAAACCTAGATGCGTTGTTTTTCCCCAACCAATATAACTGTTAGGCAATGTTGCATTATAGAAAGGGACCATGCAGTCCCTTGGTGCACCCGCATCATGTGTTACAATACTATTTTCAGGGTCAATATTTTTATAGATTTCATTTATAATGCGATAATAATTTAAAGGAATTTCACCAGAGTTAAGGATTGGATTCCAATCTTGCATCCACTTCTTTTTTAATACATTAATTTCTTTCTTTATTCGTGTCACTTCACCATTATCTTTTTTAAAACCTTCTGTTTTAAACTCTTCCATCAAGGCCAGAAGGGTTAATTTGGTATCACCAATCAATCCTACCATTGCAGACTCATCTTTATTTAGATCTTCAGGATCTATGGTGTTGTGCAGTAGTGTTTTTTCTGAACTCAAAACCTGTCCATAAGGTGTTCGTGTCAGGCTGGATCCTAAAACCAATACCACGTCCGAGTTCTTTAACCAATTATGTGCTGCTAATGTTGTTGTTCCACAACCTGCACCTAGAGAAAGTGGGTGTCGCTCATCAAAAGCCGATTTCCCTTGCATAGTGCTAAAAACTGGTATTCCAGTAAACTCAACTAATTTTTTTAGTTCCTTTGAAGCACCTGACATTAATACACCACCACCAGCCCAAATAAGTGGTTTTTTTGCCTTCATCAGATATTTTACAGCATCCCTGATATCATTTTGTGAAGGAATTACCTTAGCCGATCTTGGAGAGCAATAGTTCTCAGAGTCCTTAGGAATTTCAAGGGAACACACATCTGATGTCATTTCAACTACAACAGGCCCAGGGGGTCCGTTCCTCAATGCATTAAATGAGCGTCGCATAACATTGCCGACCTCATTGGGAGACAGCACAGATTCTACCTGCTTAACCCATCCCTGATAATTTTGTAATGCAGAAAAGTTAGGTTTTACACCTAACTGACTCAATGAAATTCCTCCCGGCATTAAAAGTATCGGAATGTTGTCCGTGTAGGCCTGAGCTATCCCTCCCATCGCGTTCTCAGCACCAGCTTGCGATTGAACAATAGCAACACCAAATTTTTTCCTTTGACTTATTCGGCTGAAACCATCTGCAGCCATAACCGCGCCTCTTTCATTGCGGAAAGAAATTGGCCTGATACCTTCTTTTGCAACAGCTTCAATTAATGGATTTGAAGGAAAGCATGTTACGCTGTCAATTCCTTCTGCCTTAAGTATTTTTGCAATAAATTCTGTACCCTTCATGTTAATTTATCCCTATGTATTTGTAGTTACGACAAGATTCGCAAATTCAAAAACGCTATTAATTAAATCAGCGCCACTTAAATCAGCCTAATAGAATTCGACAACACATAAATTGGCACTGCCCAGATTAGCACGTATTAATTTTGCTGTGGCGAGTTTGGTACCAGACAGGTTAGTAACTCGAAAGATATCATCACGTGGATTAGGTCCGTCCAAGTTAGTACTGGAAAGATCCGGTTTAGTTCTTCCTGAAATTCTTGATCTGATAAAAGGAAGTCATCCCGAAGATTTTCTGGAATAAATCTAGAAGCGTGAGGTAAGTGCAAAATCATCAGTTCTCAGATTGATCTATCTTTTAGTTGATATTGAAAAATTCTTCGATTCAAGTAGGCTTTGAGTCTTTCTCAAGTTTAAAACTACATCAACCTTGTTTGAATGAGTAACGCAGCTTTATTGAGTAAGATCATGAATAGACTAAGT
>AGAU01000313.1 GCA_000224765.2 SAR324 cluster bacterium JCVI-SC AAA005
TTTTTCAAACACCTCACTCAAAAATTATAGAGAGGAAATTTGCTGATTTATGCTCTTAGGTTTATTGGGTCATAAAGTTAGAACTACACACAATTAAACTGTCTTGAACAGATGCATTCATCCCTACGGCTCTTGTCTTAACATCTCATCCATCACTCTCTGGGTTCGATCAGCAATTCCTCTTTGAGCGGATTCTAAGAATCGGGCATAGCGTCTCGTCATCGGTGAACCAGGTGAATGACCAAGTTGATAAGCAACTTCATCAAGAGTAGCACCAGATGATAAAAGGCGAGAAGCCACAGTGTCCCTTAGACAATAGTTAGGACGGTACTCTTCAGGAATTCCTGCTAGATCCCGTATCCGGCGGAAGTGGCGGAGATAGGAATCTAGTTTGCGTTGGCTCCCTACCGGGCCGGGGAAGACGAACCTGCTAGTCCGCATCACATCTGGACAGTCCTCAAGCAATTCTCGTTGTTGCTTTAGAATGTAATGTAACCTCTCACTCATTGGAAAGGTGAGGGACTTCCCGCTTTCGTATCTCGCTTTGTGTAAAGACGTTGATTGAAATCAACATCCGTCCAAAGCAGTTTCAGTGGTTCAGAGGCTCTTGAACCAGTCCATGCTATGAACTGGTGAAGGTGGGCAATATGTTGGTCAGGGTAGTCATCCCAAACTTTGTGAAGCGCTCTAAACTGCTCATCAGTCAGGATCTCAATCCTCTCAGAGTCAGGATCAGCTTTTGGCAGTTGAATTGTCCAGTCCAGTGCTGGACAGAGTTTCTTGCGGATACCGAAGTTAACAATCCTCCGGAGTAATTCCAGAACATTGCTCACTGTTTTGCTGCTGTGTTCTTTAAGCAGATCTAGGTGCAGTCTGTCTACATCAAGTGGGGCAAGCTCATTCGGTGTTTTTTTACCAAACGTACTTCTAATATGTAATTCGTAGCGATTCTTATCAGTGGTGAGACCTTTCAGAGAATCTCCCTTCGACTCAAGGTAGATCTGCCAAAGTCGATCGATTGTCGGTTTCTCTGATTCCGCTAATTTGGCTAGTTTACAAGCTTGGCGTTTCTCTTCATTTGTCTGAGCTTGCCCGGTCATCCGTCTGGCACGTTCTGCAGCTGCTCTTGCGACTGTCCAGCCTTGAGACTTCCGTCCTACCTTCTCTTCGTATAACTTGCGGCTCTCTGAACGTCGATAGGTGATGTAGAAGATCCTCTCATCATACCTCTTGACGTTTGAAACGCCCTTGTACGATGTTGAGTAAAAGCTCTACCAAATTTATGCTAAATTAATTCAACATAATTAAGTATAGAACATTAATATATTTTAGATCTTCCGAGTAATTTTTAAGAAAGATCTCACATAGATAGTACTGAAAATAATTTTATTCCTATTATTTGTCTTGCTGAGATTAGTCCTGAAGTTCATTTCGTTAACTGAAGATAATTCAATTTTACAAAAAGCTATTTGAAAGGTTCTCTAATCTAATTTTTTTTGAAACTACAAGATACAAGAATTCATCAAAGGTTTTTTGAGCCTAATTACTTACCATAAGATTCAGTATTTTCTCATCAATTTGTATTTTTAAAATTGATGAGAATTATAAAGCTAGGTCATATTTCTTTTCAATAATGTGAGTTCTGAAACATAAACCATAAGCATATGAAGTATGTAGTTCGTAATAATGATAAATTCGAAGCTAACTTAAGATTTAAAAATCGTTTGATTGGTGATATTCAAAAAGAATCGTATAGATTGCTAGCCAAAAATCTAGCACAATTAATGTCAAACAAAATGTACGATTCTATAAAATGAATTCCAAATATTAAAATGTTTAATATTTGATATTCAAATTAATTAAATTTAAAAAAAATGAACAGAATTACTTGTTAAAAAAATTTTAAATGTCTGATATTAAATGTTTATTAAAAAAAAAATTGCAAAGTTTCTCAGATTTCATAGAACCAAATTGGTTAATAAGACATTGCCATCTGATGATTCTAAAACTTCTTCTTAGAAAGCTATATAAATGTTGGAATTACCAAGTTATTTGAAAGACTATACAAGAAATCCAAATCTTGATGAACAGGGGGTACCCCAACTTAAAGTGTGGGTTAACTCTCTAAAAAATAAGTTAAATATTGAAGAAGCAGAGTTAATAGGTGAAAGGCCTAGCTGGTGGTGGACATCGGCATATGATAGCCCAGAAGGTTGCCCAGGAATGGGTAATAATGGAAGCCTATCATCATTACCTCAGCCAAATTTATTACGAATTAACAGAAAACAAGTATTAGACTATTTTGATAATACATGGAACCTTACAGAAATTTTATTTTCATCGTTGCAAGGTGAATTAACTTTCCTCTTACCTCCATTCCATAGACTACGTCATCCACTCATCTTTTACTATGGACATCCAGCAGTTTTATATGTAAACAAGCTTCGATTAGCAGGACTTTTCGATAAACCAATCAACGCTTACTATGAACAGCTGTTTGAGACCGGAGTTGACGAAATGAGTTGGGATGATCTGTCCAAAAATGAAATGGAATGGCCGACCGTTAAGGAGGTAAACCAGTATAGGAAAAATGTATATCAAAAAATAAGAGCCTTGATATTGAACCATCCAGATCTTGATAAAGATCGGTCACCAATAACGCAGTCTCACCCATTATGGTCCTTATTTTTGGGTTTTGAACATGAACGAATACATTTAGAAACATCATCAATTTTAATCCGTGAGTTACCTGTTGACCTTGTTGAATTTCCCAAATATTGGCCTTCAGCACACAAATCGATACCAGTGACAGACATTTGGAATCCAAAACAAAATAAAGATTATCCAGAAAATGAAGAGCTTGTTTGTGCAGAAAAAAAAATCGTTTTAGGAAAACCACATGCTTGGCCATCATTCGGATGGGATAACGAATATGGTGATAGGAAAACCAAAAAAGTTGGAATGTTCAATGCCCAACGATTTATGGTAAGTAATGGAGAATATTTAGAATTTGTAAAGAGAGGGGGGTATCAGAATCAGAAATATTGGAGTGAAGATGGATGGCAATGGAAAAATTTTCGGAATGCCAAGTGGCCAACATTTTGGGTTGCAGTCGGGCCACAAAATCTCCATCAATATCGTCTCCGGAGTATTTTCACATTGCACCCCATGCCATGGTCTTGGCCTGCTGAAGTGAACTTTCATGAAGCAAAAGCATATTCAGCTTGGAAAAATGAAACCAATAAAAAACATCAAAATTATCGATTGATAACGGAAGTTGAACATCAATCCTTACTTGGAAAAAAAAATAATGATGTCACGCCAGATTACTCTGTAGATCCAGTTTTAAATTATGGAGGTGACGAAATGGGGGAAAAAGGGAATTGCAATCTTAACTTAGCATATGGTTCGCCAACACCTGTTGATCAGTTTTCAGCTGGTACAACAAGTCACTCTGATTTATTAGGTAATGTATGGGAGTGGTGTGAGGATGATTTTTATCCACTTGATGGTTTTAAGATTCATCCAATCTACGATGATTTTAGTACTCCTTGTTTTGATGGACTGCATAATATGATTTTGGGGGGATCATTCGTAAGTACTGGAGGTGAGGCGAGCATGTGGGCACGCTTTCACTTTAGACCACATTTCCACCAACATGCAGGCTTCAGACTAGCTCACAGCGAGAATAATCAATCAAATAGCTATGGAACTAAGATCAGTGAACTAACTAATCAAACAAGGACAAATTATGAAGCAGATAATGTCTTAGCTCAATATCTTTTCCTTCATTATGCAGAAAGTTTAAGCCAAAAACATTTTCTAGTAGGCTCGGCAATTAATTTCGATTTTCCTCAAAAATGTGCCAGATTACTTGTAGAATTTTGCCAAAAACTCCAAGTCGCAACTAACAGCGTAGCAGATGTTGGTTGCGCGGTAGGTGGAACATCATTCGAGCTAGCACGTACTTTTCACCAGGTAATAGGGATAGATTTAAGTAAGAGATTTATTGAAGTAGCTACACATCTTAAAACTATAGGTTCATATAGTTTTGATTTACTATTAGAGGGAGATGTATCTGAGAAAGTAAAAGCCCAAGTCGACTCTTCAATTGATAGGACTCGAGTTCAATTCAAGCAAGCTGACGCGTGCGCACTTCCACCGAATTTAACTGGCCTTGATGCTGCACTACTAATTAATCTTGTCTGTCGTTTGCCAAGTCCAAAGGCATGCCTCAATCGATTGGGTGGACAATTCGGTCTAATTCGACCGGGTGGTTTGGTGTTGATTGCTTCACCTTTCACGTGGAGCGAAGAGTACACACCCAAGGAGGTTTGGCTGGGCGGATATAGGTTAGGTAGTCAAACGGTAGATTCCCGAGAAGAACTAATAAAACAAATGAAGGGTAATGGTTTTACGTTAGTTCACGAAGAAGATTCAATGATGATGATACGTGAGCACAGAAGGAAATTTCAATATATTTTACCAAATCTAACTTTGTGGAAGCGGGATATTTAAGAACAACTTTAGCTAAGTGATCAATGATACAACATGTTTAAAATTCGTATTCACAAGAATCATATTTAAGCTCAATTAAGAATCTAGAATTTAGATTAAATGTTCAAAATTATCGCTAATCTAATAACGCTGAATCATATTTTTCTGATATAATTATAATTACCAAAATGGTATATTATATTATTATTCTTAGCTAAGAGTTTAATAATAAAAAGTTTGAGGGTAAGAAGTTAATAATTAGGTATTTTAGCTCCAGATCCCTACTACATTGTATAGTAACAAAACTCTATGTTTTTGATGCAGATTTAATTCAATTATCACATTACTCCTCTAACATATTGAGTAGAAGTGTTCTTTACAAGCTTTTCGGGGCTGGCTTTTAAGCCTTTTGTTTTGTTAAAATTATCCAATGATTTTTTCGATGGTGCAACAGAAACGTATCAACTTAGATAGGTCTTAGGTGTAGGAGAATAACCACCACTAATACTTAAAGGTAAAGTCGCTAGCCTCATAAGTTGATCCTGATACTGGATTGGTCTAGATGATAAATTACAGCTAGCTCAGGAATCTCAAGCTGTGAAAGGTATCATCCTTTCTTGGCTGCTAAGCTACTTTTTAGCCCCAACAAACAACTCGTAGGCTCCCGAAACTTATTAGCAAGCTCTGTTCGGATGCCGGAATAGTCTTGGCGTAGCGTCTGGTCATCGGCGAGCCAGGGGCATGTCCCAATTGGTGAGCGACTTCAGCTAAGGTGGCTCCATTTGACAACATCATTGGGGTAATCGTGTCTCTGAGGCAATATTTGGACCGATAGTCTTCAGGAATCCCTGCTTGATCACGTATACGACGGAAGTGTCGAATGTAGGAATGTAACTTTCGTTGACCACCGGCTGGACCGGGGAAAACAAAACTACTAGTTCGCATGGCTTCTGGACTGCTATCCAGCAATTCCCTTTGCTGCTGCAAAATAGAATGTAACTTAGCACTCATGGGGAAGGTCAGTGATTTGCCACTCTTGGTATCTCGCTTGATATAAAAACGTTGAGTAAGATCTTCATCTACCCAGAGCAGCTTTAATACTTCTGATGGCCTTGAACCACTCCAGGCTATGAACTGGTGCAAATGAGCAATATGTCGATCATGGTAGGATGCCCAGATCTCGTGAAGCTTTTGAAACTGCCCATCTGTCAGTACTTCAATGCGCTCAGAGTCCGGATCTGGTTTAGGAAGTTTGA
>AGAU01000312.1 GCA_000224765.2 SAR324 cluster bacterium JCVI-SC AAA005
AGCCTTATAGTCAGGATGATAAATTTCATCGACTAGAGAAAAATCCTTTTCTTTTCCCCCAAGTTTCCATGCTTCGTAAAATGCTTCTGCTCTAGTCATCTTTTTTCTCCTATTGCTGGATGTTCTGGATTTACTTTCCAGATCTTACAGCAATTCCCCCTACTGTCTTTTACAAAAAGAAGAATGAGAAAAGCAGTAGGGGGTAAATAAGCTTATAAATTTCAGTAAAACATAATATTTATTACATATATAAATAAGCTACTCCAATTGCCTTTCTGAAAAGCAATTACGATTTTTTTGCGACTATTTATGTAATTTGAGCGCAGTAATCCCTTTATACCCAGTATTTATCTGGATACAAATCATCTAGCACAGCGGATCGGTGATCCGTTGGTGTCTTTAATTTCAATTTACAGTTTTGTCAGTAAACGCGTGGCAGTCCAAACCAAGTGAAAAAAATCTAGTGCGGATCAATAGCAGCAAATGTGAACTTAGAAACGATGAAAGCAACTTATCGTCATCCAAGAAACTGTAAGAGTTATTTATTCTTAACAGTTCGATTCAGCTTAGGCCCAACGGAGAGGAAACTGCCATATCACTTGGAACTGCTATAGAACTTCACATTTGCTTATTTTACAAGAATTGAAAGGAAGAGGATCATAGTACAGGATAAACTATTTAGCTAAAGTTTAGGTGACTACGAGAGACACGTTAAAAATTGTAATTATTTAGAAATATTTCTAATTATTTAATACGAAATGTCTGAGTTTATATACCCTATTTCTAATTTTTTAAAAAAGATAAAAAAAGCATATTAAAATAATTATCACAGTAGTTTATATAGTGGTAGTCTACCTCAACATAAGTAAAAAAAAGGCATTCTAAAAAAAGTTCCATACTGGAATTTCTCATTCAAAATGTATGAATAATTTTCAATTAGATTTGACCTATAAAGTGTCACTGAGAAGTATAAAGTGAAGACTATGAATATGGTGATAAAATAGAGAAACTTATTTATTTTTACTCATCTAAGTTAAATCAGCTGAAGCTTGTCAACAAAAATTAGCTCTTTTCATAGGAATGTACATCTAAAAATTAGCCATGTCAAATAAAAATTATTAGTATTTACTAAATATTGAATTCTGTGCAGTACTCTCCCTTTTTTACTGAATGTATGCTTTGGCCAAAGTATACATTCATCAAAACCCTCCCACCCGAGTAAATACCTGACCTAGAGGCGGTTTATTTACCAAGGGTTAAAACTACCTCCCCAATTGTTACCAGATTTACTATTTAAAAAATAATATTAGGCAGACAAAAGTGTAGTAGTTTTGGTAAGCAAGATTATGTGTGTGTCCCCACTGTCCCACTGTCCAGACCTGTTTCTATAAACTTTTCTGGTGCACAGCTGCACAGCGCAGCCTCCCCCCC
>AGAU01000311.1 GCA_000224765.2 SAR324 cluster bacterium JCVI-SC AAA005
CCTAATCCTGACTCTGGTCTCGTCTGTTAAAGAGACAATTCTGCGGGGGCTGTACACTCCAGCGTGAATGCCCTTGGGTACCTCAGCACCGATAAAATCGCCGGTTTTATAGGGGTGACTAGGTTTACACTTGCGCAAATCCTTCGGGGAGAAGACTCTAGAGGAACTGGTTCCACTAGACGTAGATCGGCTTCGTAGGCAAGTTGCCAAGGATCATCGTGTTGCCACGACCCGTAATGTACTTGAACTATTGCGTCGCATCATCAACTCAGGAGTTCGTCAACGCCATTGTGCTGCCCTTGATTGGACCATTGAGTTGCCCAAGCAAGATCCCAACAGCGAACGTATTGAAATTCTTACCTCCAAGCAGTTCCAGCAACTGCTAGATGTCTGGCAATCCTACCCTGATCGGCAGCCCTCCCGTCTGCATCAGTTTATCGGCTGGACAGGCTCAAGGCCGTCAGAAGCACTGAAGCTTCTCTGGAAAGATGTGGACTTTGATCGGAGAAACTATGCCAAGCGCGATACAAAGAGCGGTCAGACGTTGATCCAACCAATGAACGAGAAGGTTCGTGAAGTGCTGTTGCAGCAAAGAAAACTACAAGATCAGAGCCCTGAGATATTGCGACGAAGTTTATACGTATTCCCAGCAAGCGATGGTGGGTTATGCAGATTAGATAGTCTGAAGAAGCGTTTCAGCAAACTAAGAAATTTAGCAGGCATCCCAACAGAATTCAGACCGAATTATTGCCTACGAGATACAGTTGCTTCAATGATGTTATCTAATGGAGCGACGCTGGCTGAGGTAGCCTATCAATTAGGACATGCCCCTGGCTCACCGATGACACGCCGCTACGCCAAGTTCATCCCAACAGCCCAACAAAGCATCGCCAACAAAGCACAGGAGTCAATGAGTCCGTTGCTGAAGCATTCTGCTGATCAAGGTGCCAAAAGTGGTTGATATTCCTTGCGCAGCAGCCAGCCTCTGATTCCTTAATTTGATGACTATTCCATAAGAGTAACAAAAAAACCTTACTCCCTTTTACACTAAGATTCCTGTGTCGGTTTTCAACTCAATCTCTGTCAAGCAATATTTAGTAAACGATTTTAATAGTTTAGAGGATCTAATCTGTAAGCACAAACCCTCATAGAAATATTGATGCTTTTACTATATGAAATTTAATGATCTAATAATTTTTCTACTAACCTTGAAAAAATGTTAACTAACTTTTATTTTTGGATCTTAATCAATTCTAAATAAAACTTTAGTGAAGAGTTTAAACTATTGATTGATCAAAAAAAAATTTACGGTTTTTACGAAAAAATAAGTAAGAGTTATTCTAAATGTATTTTTTATGAAGCTGATACAAGGTACCAAAAAAATATTTTAGATAATGTAAAAAAATATCTAAATCTTAATGCAGAATCTAAATTAGCTTCGATCGGATGTGGGAACGGTAGTACGGAGTCTGCCCTAGCAGAGATTTGCAGACTCAAAAAAAAGATTTTAGCAGTTGATCCAAATAAAAAAATGCTGACTTATGCAGAAAATTATAGTTGTTTAGAACCCATTCTAATGGATGGATTGAAATTTGTTAAAGATAAAAATTTTTGTTATGAAAAATGTTTGCTCAAAGAAATTATCCATCATTTCTCTCAGAATGAAATCTATCAGGTTTATCAAGGTATTTACAATCAACTTACGGAAGATGGGACCGTACTAACAATTACGAGAAATCAAGAAACTGAGTACCCTTTCTTTTCAGAAGCTGTCGAAAAATGGAGGGAGATACAACCGCCTATAAAATTATTTATAGAAGCACAGAGAATTTGTGGATTTGAAGTTGCCTTGAAAGAAGTAAATTTTAAAATACACATATCTAAAAAAGATTGGGTTGATATGTTAAAAAATAGATTCTGGTCACATTTGTCAGAATTTGATGATGATTGTTTAAACAAAGGTATTACAGAAATTGAAGAGCGTTACAGAGGATATGAAACGATTTCTTTTAATGATTGTTTAATCTTTTTAATAGGCTACAAGTGCTAATACGATCTAATTTTTAATATGTAAATCAAAGGTAAATTGGTTAGACAAGAACAAGGTTTGAGAAGCACATAAGCTGTTCTGGACGGATGTTGATTTTCACCAGGAGAATTATGTCAAGCGGGATACCAAGAAAGCAAAACACTGTTTCAAACGGTGAATGAAAAAGTTCGTGAAGTGCTGTTGTAGCAAAGGGAATTACTATAACAGAGCCCTGAGATATTGCGACAAAGTTTGTACGTATTCCCAGCAAGCGACGATGGTTTATGCAGATTAGATAGTCTGAAAAAGCGTTTCAGCAAACTAAGAGATTTAGCAGGCATCCCAAAAGAGTTTCGACCAAATTATTGCTTGCGGGACACGATCGCTTCAATGATGTTATCTAATGGAGCGACATCAGCTGAAGTCGCCCATCAACTCGGACATGCCCAAGGCTCACCGATGACAAAGCGTTACGCCAAGTTTACTCCTGCTGCCCAGCAAAGCATTTTGAACAAGGCTCAGGAAGCAATGAGTTCATTGCTGAAGCATCCTGCTGATCAAGTTGCCAAAAGTAGTTGATGCATTTGGCCCTCTAGCACTCTTCTCACTTCTGATAATGCTCCCCTGAGGATTAAAAACCTATTCCCCTCTAAATTGGGACTCTGGCTGATATTCTTTCAGAGACTATTTTTATCCGGCCAACTCAAATTTTCGCCAGTCTGCGATGTTAAAACGTATAATTAAGGCAATAAAAATCAGAGGAGAGCTAAAAACATGAATTACCAGCACCTCGTCCGGTGGAAGTTCAAGCCAGTGAATCAGAAGAACCACAAGGACATACTGAAACCACCAGAAAACTACAGAGATGGTCATCGTTCCAAAGGTGTCTCCTGCTCCCCTCAACGCGCCACTTAAAATAGTGGACCAGGCAAGGATGAACATCATGAAGGCATTGAGTTGGGTTCCCCATATCGCCAGATTCCAAGTTGCTGAAGAAGAATTCGAATCCAAAAACACACCGATCAATGCAGGAGTAGCAAATAAACTGATTAAAGAGATGATTAGAGCATAGCTAGTCCCCAGGAGAAGCCCAGCCAATACGGAGTCTGAAGCAGAGTCGGTATCGCGCGCGCCAACAAAGCGTCCTACCAGGCTCATAGTACCAATCTCCAGACCAATCACTGGGATGAAAAGAGTTTGAAACCAAGTGAAAATTATTGTGATGGCTGTAGAAACAACGACTCCGTAGGACTGAAAAGTTAGAATTGTCAGATCAACAGCGAAAATCAGTAGAGTGATCCGCAGCCCGCTGGCAAATCCAAAGCGGATTAGCTGCTTTAGAATTCTGAGATCCAACAGAAAACTTTGGAGCAATTGGTATTCTGGAAATCGGATCTGCTTGAAATAAACAACGCTCAACGTGACCACGCCCATGAACCAGGCGAATACGGTTCCATAACCAGCCCCAGCGATTCCCAGCGCAGGGAATCCAAGCTTCCCAAAAATCAATATGTAGTTGGCTCCAACGTTAGCTATCGCCATCACGAAAGTGGATAAGAGCACGACCCCGGTTTTGCCTAATCCCCCAAAGTAGCCGTTCAAGCTTTGTCGAAATAGATCTATCCCTGCACCAGCCATTAAAATAGTGAGATAGGTCTGTGCTTGCACTGCCTCTGTACTAGAGAGTCCTGATGTAGCCAAAACCCATCTGCCAGCTGGAATGAGGATAAGAATTACAGGTACACTTAGACAGCTAAACAAGATACTTTGGGTTAGAACCCTGGGACAGTTTGCATGCTTTCCAGCACCTAAATATTGAGCAACCAGAGCAGTACTGTAACCGATGATGCCAATGAAGAAAGAGATGAAGGCAAGAGATGTAAAGCCTCCACTCAAGCAGGCATTCATCGCCTCTTGATTGACCTGCTTTAGGTAAAGTCGGTCGATGAACATCAACATCGCTTCTGTGGAAGTGGAAACCATCAGCGGAAAAGCAATTTTCATCATCGGCTTGATGCCACCGGAGCCTTGAAGCCTACGCAGTATTTTGTTTATGGGTATTCCTCAAAAATTGATCATCTGTCTGACTTTATTCATACATAGATTTATTGCGAATTATTTGGATTTATTTGAATAAAGAATTCAATGTAAAATGAATTGATTTTGCACCTTAAAACGTGCCCTCTCCAAGAGTAAAATCTAGCAGAAGCAATGAGACAGATCTGAGGTATAACAGAATGAGATCGGATGGAAAGCTACAACAAACTGCTAAAGTCTTCAGACACGAGAAAACAATTAGGCTCAAAACAAATAACATTAAACCATATGAACCATTCTGAA
>AGAU01000310.1 GCA_000224765.2 SAR324 cluster bacterium JCVI-SC AAA005
AATCAGGCTAGTGAAGGATCTGAATATCCATTTCTATTTACCTGAAATATCTACCTAAATTAGGGAGAGTCTATCATCAGTAACGTATGGGGGTGGGATGTCACTTTGTACCCCCTGTTTTGTGATTTAACGAACAACTATTTTGTATCAGAGGCTGAAAATGGGGGATATTTGAAATTGGCTGCCTCACTGCCTCAAATTTTATTCTTGTCAATTCCAGAGACCAAAGACACTGTATTGTTCATAATTATAGCAATCTTGCATTATCTTTAGTGCAATAGTTCCATTAACTTATGTGGAGTTTTACAATGATTAGGCTATTAGCAATTGCTTCATTTATGTTTTTTCCACTTACTGTGGCTTTCGGTGGGGGACACTCTAATAATGCTGAGGTCAACAAAGATTCTTCAACATTTATGATGATGCTTCGCGTGCCAGATAATAAGGTGGCAGAAGCTGAGAAAATATTTCAGAGTCACGAAAAATGGATGCGAGAAACTCATCAAGGCCCAGAAGAACCTAATCCAATCGTATATGTTATAACCAAAGCTCCTGAATTTAAAAATAATGACCCGAGTCAGGGAACTACTGGATTTACACTTCTTGGTATATTTGAGGCTTATCGAGATGCATCCGGCTTTCAAGCCCACATGGCCTCTGCCCAATCCTGGAAGGATTTTCCAAAATTCAATGAACTTGTTGCTCCTAATGTGGTCGGGTCAATTTTATCTGGCAGTGTAATTGGGTCTATGACTGACTAATCCTTACTATAACAAAAGAAACATGGTCCGAAAAGTTCGCATCACCACGAGCAAAGTCTCCGTGATGCGACTGCCTATCCCTGCACAAATTCTTCAACGCCAGGATGAAACCATCAGAACCTTTGAAGAGGTCAAGGTCTCCCCAATCACTCATAATCTTCCCAGTTCCAGTCTTGGCCTTCACTAGGGTCATAGTCTAGCTCTTCCATAACACTCTCTTGGGTAATTATCTTTCCTTCTTTGTACGTAATAGAAGTTATAACTGAGTTAAATATATCTTCACCTATATATCTGTTATATCTTTTTATT
>AGAU01000309.1 GCA_000224765.2 SAR324 cluster bacterium JCVI-SC AAA005
GAGTGGGCTCAAGAAAATGCAAAACGTAAAAAAGCAACAGTTATTCAACACTGGATTACGAATGAGGATTTTGCTTACTGTCATTGGCTCGCCAAGAGTGAACAGGATGTATACAGAACACTGGAAGAAATGGGTATGGAAGGAAGACTTATAAATTCAATGGCTCATGAAGCACATCGATACGAAACTGCTTTCCGAAATTCGGATAAAATTTTGCCAAGCTATCCTGAAAATGGATACAACTGGTAGAGACTAATCCACCCTAATGAATCGGCGTTGTTCCAATGAATATGTTGGTAACCTTAGAAAATTAGAGGTAGTTAAAATGGCAGAAAAACATTTCTTTGCAGTTCACACTTTTATTTCTGATGAAGCACGCAGAAAAGTTCTGACACCACCTGAAAAAATTCAGCAGTTATGGCAGGGGGACATTCAAATTGAGGAACTTCTGAAAAGCTCAACCAGTCCTTGATAGCTTGGCTATTTAGAGCATAAGAGTAACTGCACAACCCACACAAAGGAGGTTTTATGTAAATATCTAATCGAGATAATTTCAATAATCTTATTTAACCTAAACGCAAAGGTCCAATGGCTAATCAGAAAAAGAAATTCTTTCAACAAGATGGGGCAGTCTACTGCCGTATTTACATTGAAGGAAAACGAATTCGAAAAAAGCTGACTGATCTTGATCAGCTTCAACGGGACGCACGTGGACGCAAGAGAAGCGAATCCCAACAAAACAGTTTGCTGGAAAATCTATTTCTAGCTGCTGAAAAAGAAAATTGCGAGGAGTCAACAGGCGCTCCATCAACAGCAGGTGAAAGAGAGGGTTGCCCAAATTGGACAACTTTTTCTGCGGGATGTTGAGCTGAGGGGCCGTAGCTCCAAAACCGTCACAGAATACGCTAGCGCTCTCAATGACTTTATCCAGTACTGCGGAGACATTTCCCTTGATGATTACCGCTTACACCACGGCCACAATCTCCTAAGAGGCTTGACTGAGAGAGAACTGTCTCCAAGGACGCAGCAGAAAATCTGTATTGCCCTAAATACGTTCTTCAAGTGGTGTTTGGAGCATGAGTATTCCAGTAAGCTCATTAAACTCCCAATGCCAACCGTTGTGAAGCAACAGCCAAGGCCTCACAGTAAACAAAGCATTGAAGAGATCGGGAAATATCTTCACCAGCGCTTTGATGAAGCGACATCTGAATCGAAACGAAAGTTTCTACTCAATCACTTGCGGGCTTATTATCTGCTGAGATATGCAGGATTACGTCGTGGAGAAGTACACTCTCTTCGCTTGGAAAACATCAATTTGAACAAAGGTGTGATTCATTTGAGACACGTGAAGGAGATTGGATTTAAGGTCAAGTCTGGAACAGAACAGACCGTGCCCCTTGCAAAGGTACTGGTTGATGAATTCCTCAGGGATGATCTAGAAGAGCGGGGAGCTAAGGAGCGTTGGTATCTGGATAATGGAAACGGAGACCTATTGCCAGCAAGCGCGAACGCTTTGACAAAAGCTCTCACCAGACATGCTGCTCAGGCTGGCATTGAATTTCAGGGTAAAATACTTCACGGGTTTCGGGCATCATTGGCGACTTCCTTAGCCAATGAGAATCCCCCAGTGGCCCAAAGAATTCTTCGTCATGCCAACATCAGCACGACGATTTCTCATTATGTTAATCTGCCCGAGGCAACCTCTCGAAACCTGCTTGATCTGGTGTCGCAATCTTCCTCAACTGACAGCCAACTGACAGTGAATTAGCCCCACTTCCTTCAAGGCCGTATGGATACTGATGTAAATTGATTTTTACACAGTACTCATAACCCGAAGGTCGCAGGTTCAAATCCTGCCCCCATCACCAAACTTTTCCTAATTAAAATCAGTATTTAAGAATCTAATCATCTTACCGCTGTAAGTATCCTCAATTTTCTGTACCCACCACTATCCCCATCTACTCTGTAGTATTTCTGTCCTAATCTGACACTACACATTGCAAAATTAATTATCCTCTAGCCCCTCCACAACTCGTCTCAAAACACTGACTAATGTTTTAGTCCTTTCTGAATCAACTGAATAATCTTCTCCTAAGTAAAGCCAACGATTGATCTCAATCATC
>AGAU01000308.1 GCA_000224765.2 SAR324 cluster bacterium JCVI-SC AAA005
TCTAATCGCTGCACTTGTACAACCAACTTTGTATCCAATAGGTCTGTCACCATCAGCAATGCGCAACTTATGAAAATAATGTTGGCATTCGTAAGCTTGTTCCAAAGTTAATTGGCTGATGTCGATTTGATCTGATCTGAAAACACCAGTTCTAAAGAATGTATAAAAAGACTGTGCAAGACGGTGAAGCACTTCTGTTTCAGTATTCATTATCTGCCTAATATTATTTATAATCCACTAAATCTGATAACAACTGGGGAGCCAATCTCAACCCTTGGCAAACAATACTCCTTTAGGTCAGGTGTTTTCTGAGGTTAGTAGGATTTACTTAGTGTCTACAAATAAAGAAAATATAGATTGGGGACATAAATCATACTTTTCATACAAACTTTGCTTGCCTGTTTGCTATGAATTTATTGATATCTAATAATCTAATATAGTTTTCTAGTTGAGTTCAACTTGCTGAAATCAGACAGTGAGGAAATATGTTGAATTTTATGGCCGTCATCAAATTTAACAAATGTACTTTTGATGAATGGAAAAAAGAAATGGAAGAAGATACCGAAATGGATGGATTGTTCATGAGGGACGTTATGTTAGCTAAAGCTGGTGAACATACTGCAATTCTGTGTGCAGATGTTTTTGATCGAGAATTACAAAAGATGATGCTGTCTGACCCAGCATTTATAGAAATTCATGAGCAGATGGGCATAGAATTTACTGAATATGAACTGAAACCTGCTCCAACTTCCTAAGCTACTCCAAATTATTAAAACAGACCGCTAGTAACAATTGATCCCTGTTTTGAGTGCTGATCTCTTGGATTCGCGCAGACCGGATAATCAATGAGATTGCTGGATATATTAAGTGTATACTAAGTAGAAAAGTATACATTGACGAACATCCCCGTATCTGCTTGGTCTCCTCTGATTGCTCAGCTGTGGCTAATTCAGTTTTTGACTCCGCAAAGATAATTATCAGGTTCACTAGCGGAATTTAGCACGAATCTATTTGCTTTCTGCTCTGATGATCTTTGAGATGCTGTATGCATCTGTAGACATCCAAATTATTCATCTCATCATCTCAACCAGTAACTATCTGCTCCTAATGCGCTGAGTGCTGTTAATATTCTGTGCTGAACTCAATCAACTAGCTAGTTCCAAAGAATTCAAGATCTCCTCATATTCCCATTCTTCCTTTTTATCCCCAGCAAGCTTGACCTTCAATATTCTCCTCGATAGAAAACTGGATTCGGATAAAATTCGATTAGAGGAGGTAATGTGTGCAGAAGGTTGGTACTTTGGTCCTGTCCCCCCTTCAATCAAGCGGACGTGGTTTGATGAGTTTCTGTAAAGGACAAATTACAGATGATAGATTGATTGCTTTACAGGTGGGATTGGTCTGGCTATTTGTTATTAATAAATACTATATGAATTCAGTTAATTAAAATCAATTCACTACACCGCAATCGGACTTAAATCTAAAGATGATCCAACTGAAGTGATGAGTAACTCTGAGAGGTTTCTGGGGTGTGTTATTACTAGCTTTTGAAGGTAAAAACGAGGTGAGTGTTTGTTCAGGATGATTTGATCTATGCAAAAACCCCTGTCAGAAAGGCTTAGAAATAACCGCGGAAGCAGTCATATTCCTTTAATATGGGCTGTGTAGCTAATGAACTTGAAGATTGTTTGTGAGTTAATTTACAGATGCAACACTCGTTTAAATAATTGTTTTTATTAAATGGAATCACTTTACCATAATACTTATCTTCCTCATCATAATTGGCTGAACTACCTCGGAATATTCTTATTGTGAAGTAATGATTTCCCTTTTTTCAATTTCTTTAGCAATCTATATTAAAAGCTACTTCTATCATTTTTGTGGTTAAAGGAACTTCATCCACATGTAAATGTCCAATAACTATCCGACGGAATTTCCTGCCTGACAAATGAATCTCTTCAGCTTCTTTCAAAATACTTTTTACTTTCGTAAATAAATTAGATTGCCAACGGGGGTGGTAATAGCAACGACGGTTCAAAGCTATCAACGATTCAGTCTTAAACTCCTCCATCTGAATATTCAATGATGGCAAGTAGAATCCCCAAGCTTGTGCCTGTTGGTTAGCATTGCCAGTGGAGTAAACAAGTGTGCAAACACCTAACTTATGGCATTTTGAATAGGTCAACCCCTCAATCTGTAGAGGATTGTCAAGATAATCAGTCTCCGAGTGCATCTTGCGATGAATCGGGTTATCATCATGATCAGAGGGATGCCCGTCCGCAGCTGAACTAGGAATCGTCATCGCAGAAAGTCCTAGGATGCAAAGAAAAATAACAGTAAAAATGAATTTCATTAGACCCCATATTAACTTGGTTGACAGAATTTCTTAGACATATACTCCTGTAAATTCTCCTCTGAATCCCCTTACTTCTTTATCTGCCTTCAAATCCATTTTCTGAAAAGAAAATTCATCTTGCTCCCCATTTTTAAAGTTCTCTGTGCATTTTTCGTCTTCTGCATAGGTGAAAAATCTTTTAGAAAGTGTTGCTTTAATATCAATGTAGTTGTCCATAATTATCCTTAGTAATTTTATAAATGAGAAACAATGGTCAAATTATAATTCTGTTTTTCTAATTTTAGGAGGAAGACTGGGGGAAGAGTTGTTAGAGCAAAGTTTAAAATTAAGATTAAACCGATCAACAATCAGTCACGGGGAAAACATAGAAGAGGTCTGAAGAAGAGCATCGTAAGTTCGCTAAACTGTATTGATTGCCCAGCGCTAGGACCTTACTCGACCTGTCAGCCTGCTGGGAATCTACCGATCGTTTGGACTGAAAATCTGTGTGTCGTAGGTTAGGTCCCAGCTCTGGCTACCAGTAATCATCAGTTGTCTGACAAATTAAATTAGCAGCTAAACTCACTAGCGGGAAGTGCGGGATTTAAACTCTGGAACAAAACAGTTAAGATCAGCTAAAGTTCTCCTCTCATAGCCTATTCAAAATTCTTCAACCATCGTGCCTACTTGGTTTGTCAAATTAAAGATTTGATTACAGCTAGTATTTAACACCAATGTAATTTGATAGTTTTGAGATTGGTAGTTTGTGTGAATTTGACCCCAATGGACTTGGTTTCATTTGTAAAAATCTATTTGCATAGTCCTCTCCCGATCAAAAAATATGTGATTAAGCCAGCTACAAAGTTTCTGATGCCTTTGTGAACAGCCATGAGGCTTGGTGTTTTTTGTGTCTTGCATCGTATTTGTTTAAAAAAATCTCAATCGTATGGCTCTTCGCAAAGAGCTTTATTTTTATCCATATCATCTCCAACTTCGAGAAGAACTCCAGCGACTCCAGCAAACTTTTCCTGATGTTCTTTTGTGGGATGCTCATTCTATTCGACAGTCTATTCCCACTATTCGAGAAGATCCATTCCCTGACCTGATCTTAGGAAACCAAAATGGTTGTAGCGCTTCCTCTGAGTTAATCAGTACCGCTGTGACTCATCTCTCAGAAGATAAATCCTATGAATTTTGTGAAAATGATCCTTTCAAGGGAGGATACATCACTCGTTACTACGGTAATCCTCAGCAAGGGATTCACGCACTCCAACTTGAAATGGCAAAGTCGCTATATATGGATGAGGAAACCTCAACTTACATCCCAGATTGTGCCGATAAGATAAGGGTAATTCTAATCAAAACTCTCACAGCCCTAGCAAGCCAACTCAAAATCCAAATTTGAATTTACTGTCACAAGAACCGGCATGCACAATCAACCTGATTTCAGAACAAATCTGTGTTTCGAAGCTCTTTGGGATACAAAGCAATGGTTCGAGCCAGCATTTGTACAGCTTGACTCGAAAGGTTGCATCCTTTCAATTTCTGAAGAATCCAAGACTCAAGAACCGACAGAAAAAATCAGAGGCTTTGTAATTCCAGGTCATAACAACGCGCATTCGCATGCCTTTCAATATGCTTTGGCAGGTCTTGCAGAACACCTTCCGAATCATAGTGCAGCAGATGATTTTTGGAGTTGGCGAGAGGCAATGTATCAACTTGCAAATACTATTTTGCCAGAAGAGATGGAGGACATTGCATTAATGCTCTACACCGAAATGCTCCGTCATGGATACACTGCTGTCGCCGAGTTTCACTATTTACATCACAATCTTGACGGTTCTGCATACGAAGAAAAAGCAGCGATGGGTCAAGCACTTCTTAAGGCTGCCGGCTCAACAGGTATTAAACTCACACTCTTGCCGATCTTTTACCAGAGAGGAGGATTTCAGGACCAAATGAATCCTCTCCAAAGACGTTTCATATCCCAAACAGCAGATGATTACCTTGATCTGTTCTATCAAACCGAAAAACTTGTAAATAAAACCGCCAATTCAAAGCTGGGTATGGGAATTCACTCTTTGCGTGCTGCTTCCCCTGAGTCTATCTGCGAAATTTTCGAATCAGTTCCTCTGGGTATTCCTAAACACATTCACGTAGCTGAACAACAGAAAGAAGTTGTGGAAGCCCAACAGTTTCTTGGTCATAGACCGATCACTTGGTTACTTCAAAATCTTAGTCTTGAAGGAAACTATCATTTAGTGCACGCCACTCACATGGATAGCGTCGAAGTGGAGCAGCTGGCTCATTCCAAGGCTCATGTTGTGGTCTGCCCCTCCACAGAAGGAAATCTTGGGGATGGCTTTTTTAGTTTACGTGCCTTCATGCAATCTGGAGGGCGATGGAGTATTGGTACAGACAGTCACATTAGCCTCAATCCATGCGAGGAATTGCGTTGGTTAGACTATGGACAAAGATTGCGTCATCAAAAACGCAACGCCTTTTGTTTTGAAGGTTCTGATGAAGGTGGGGAAATTGCCTTGAAGCAAGCTATACTGCATGGACGTGCTGCTGCTGGATATTCTGATCAACCACTATCTGTGGGCGAGCCTTTCGATGCTGTAGTATATGATGCATCCCAACCATTGCTGTCTGCATCACCAAAGAGCCATCGACTTTCTACTATTGTCTATACTTCAGACATTTCAAGTATTATGGCAACTGTAGTCAATGGTCGCTGGTATGTCATCAATCAACAACACCTACAACAAGAGAAACTTCGTGATAATTTTATCCGGACTCTCGCAAAGATCAGACACAAAATTCGAAAAATATTTTAGTCCTTTTCTTTCAATGCCATTGCAAATGAATCAGAGCCTAAATGATATCTAAAGTAAATCGGCAGTTAAAGGCTAGCAAAGATCCCAAAAATGAAATGGCCAAAACCCTAGGCAGCCACACAGCTGTAAATGAAAAAGGTAGAGAGATACAGCCCAGAATCAGTAAAGACCTACAAGTCTATTGTTCAATAAATCATGCAAGGAAATTAAAAACAATCTAGGCACTTCGTGTGATCGATTGGTGCTTATTCCTTTCACATGCGTTCGAAACTGCAAAATTTGTAGAATATTGAATCAACTTTTTTTCAGCTCTATTTATTTAAGGTTTTAATAGTAAATTTAAGGATATTTGACTATGAGTTTAATGGGTAATGGTGTGATTGCGATCTGGGATGATATACGCTGGGCAGCTAGAGAGAAATTTTATTTTTGGCACGATAGCGAACATATACCTGAACGTGTCAATATCCAGGGTTTTTTGAGAGGTAGAAGATTTATAAGACAGGATGCTGAAGTTGAATGGTTTACTTTGTATGAAACAACTTCTATGGATGTTTTACAGAGTAATAACTATTTGGAAAGGCTCAACAAACCAACACCCCTACGATTGATACAGTAAAAAATTCCTACATTGTTACACGTGGCCTTACCAAGTTGCATTATTCTAAATCAATTAATTAATGAATTAATTGATCTACTTAAGTCATCTCAATGATTTCTGGGTTAGTAAAATTACCTTTGTCCTAAAGCAATCTTATTCTTTTAGTAAAATTTTCACCAAAAGTAGGTAAATTTGCCAAGTAGTCTTAAATTATTAATAAAATTTAAGTTAATCATTTCCTTAATAAATGCAATTTAATTGCATCATTAATAATTGTTGAATTCTCTCTTTAAACTATTAAGTTGCTATAAGGATATTTCTGAGATAATGTCTTTATTTACTATAAAGTACTTGCTTTAGAACCAAAGCCTTAGCCTTACTTTTATTGCTATAAATGTAATTTAATTGCAAACTTTACAATGTCTTCGTGTAGGAAGGAAATCATGGAAAATATGGATGTAAGATCATTTGCAAATACTGATTAAGTTAAGAAACCGGACAAAACTTTGTCCCAAATAATCAATTTTGGAGATGTAAAAATTACAAAATTGCAGTTGGAACCCGGTTGGAGGTGGTCTGAATGTATCAAACCTGTAGTTGCGACTGAATCATGCCAAGCAGGACATGTTGGGGGTCGTTACTCAAGGAAAAATGGAGGCAATTCACAATGATGGGACAGAGATCGAATATACAGCAGGCGATGCTTACTTTATTTAGCCCGGTCACGACGGATGGGTATTTGGAGATGAAAAACTTATTGGGTATGAATTTACAGTTGGAAGCAAGGATTTTGGTCCTTGGACTTCCAAATAAGGTCTGAACCCAATATATTAGGTAATTGAATTTGGGATCCTTACAATTTATGTTGATCCCAGATCATTAAATGACTATTTTGTAAGGCAGTGATTTGTGTTTCATATACTAATTTGAAAAGATCCCGATTAAGCAAAATTCAAACTTAAGCAACTAACTGAAAAGCTTTCAAAATCTCCGAATAATTTTAATCTTTCTTATCCTCCCCAGCTAGTCTTACTTTCAACCCTAAACTACGCATAGCGTATGACTAGTTACCCAAAGAAGTGTTGATCCATAAAAATGGATCGGTTAGCTCCTCAACACTAGATGGGTTCTTCTCTAACGCGTCTATCAGTGGTGCCACATGTCAATGATTTTCAGGCGCTTGACAGGCTGATTCAGTGCTCAGAGTAATATCTGGTAGTCATTTACAGAGTCCAATTTTTTAGTTCAATATGAGCTTTCTGAATATCCTCAAGGAAATGTTTGACCTTAGTATTTCTCAGTCTTTCATAAGGTATTTCAGCTGTCTGCTTTGTCTTATAACCTGCATGCTAAAAAAAGCCTGTGAACCGTTGCCATCTTCGTATTATTTTCAACGAATTGTAGCTGCATGAATGTCAAATTTGCGAATTCATCCATTGGAATTCTCATTGATACTAAATTAGACTCTGATGTTAATCAACAAGGGTTAGTAATGAAGGTTTTGGGAGGTTTTGGTCCCTCTTTACGCTCAACCAAATGGACGTATTTTGATCAGTCTCTGAGTAAAAGGAATTACCAGTGATAATTTACTTTTGCAATTGATTCAGTAATTTAATATCAATAAATACTATATGATTTTTAATAATTAATCCCTATTCATTATATCACAGTTGGAATGAAATCCGAGGACGATCTGGAGGGAAGGAGAAGAAACTTAAAGTGCACCATGTGCGATGAGTTAGTGATGGCTTTTAAAAGAATAAAGCTAGGTTAGTGTCAACTTGTCCAGACAGAGCTTCTTTAGGAGTATGTACTTAATGAAAGACCTGAGAAAGGGCATCGTGTGTTCACTTGAATATATTTATTACGTAATGATATCAGAACATGCTGGAAATTTTTAACCTGTTGGCTGTCTTCTGAAGCAGCATGCAAGCTGATTGTAGGATGACTCTTCTTAGAACTTTGTGTGTATTTTAATTGATGTAGTCTAGACAACAAATGCAATTTCAAATTTTGCATTCGATAAAACTTTGAAGTTGAAAGTCTGTGAGAAACTTCATTTGATCATGACTTCAACCTTTTTAAGGCTTTTTCATTAGTTTGAACCAGTAAATTTTAGTTTGTCTGGATCTTCTCAAAGAAGATCCAGACAAACATCATATTCACAAACCTGCTTTAGTAACTTTCAATGCTTATTCAGGCACATAAGCAGGAGTTCCGGGTGATCGATATCTATCCAGAGGGCTACGAAGACAGTCACTACCAAAGTACATCCCAGTGCCCACGTTCTCACTCATGGACAAATATACACTGGATAATGCTCCCTCAAAAGGTGTTTTCATGCCAATTTCTTCAGGTTTTTTACCTGTAGATTGAACATAATTTTTCGTGAGGTCTGTTGCAATCCAACCGGGAGAGCAAGAGTTAACGATTAAATCCTTATTTTCTCGAGCCAAGCAGATAGTAAGGGCGTTTGTACACGCCTTTGACAAACCATATGGACTAATTGATCCTGGCTCTTTTACATTTTTGATGAGGCACTCATACATTAGCACTTCTATTTCTGACCACGTAACGTTTGGGTTAGTTAGTATGTACTTCATGGTAGCGTTACATTTCTCAACAAAATTTGGGCCCGATGCCGATGTTACATTAACTATCCTACCATGTCTCTTGCTGATCAATGGCAAGAAGGCATCGCACACCCTTTGTACTCCCCATGAATTGACATTAAGTACTCTTTGCATGGCAAGATAGGAATCACCAACCCCAGCATTATTGATGAGGCAGTGAATAGGTTCCGAAATACCGTTAAACTCCGATTGAATCTTTTCAGTTGCCTCTGCAACAGAATCATCGTGCTCTACATCGAGTTTCAGTGTGATAAGGCGGTCTTGCCACTCCTCATTTTCATTCAAAAGCATGGAGACCGATTGTTCGCTTCTTTCTGTAGACCGGGCTGCAAGAATCAAGAACGTTTCATCAAATTCACTTAAAAGCCTTTTGACAATGGCCAGACCAATTCCTTTATTTGCCCCTGTAACAATGATTCGTTTCATAGATTGATAATGAAGAAGATTTAGAGATTTGAGAGATTTGAGAGATTTGAGAGATTTGAGAGATTTGAGAGATTTG
>AGAU01000307.1 GCA_000224765.2 SAR324 cluster bacterium JCVI-SC AAA005
TCGTACAAAGACCAAAAAATTATTTTTCAGGAAAGTCGCAGGGAAGAATTGGATTATGACCCTTGCGAGGGGCAGGACTGGAACTGGGACGACTACGAGTGAGTGTTAGGAATCGACTATGAGATTCACATGATCCGCAAACAACAGATCCATAATCTGAAAGAGCTCTGCCAAGACCCAGTATTGCGTAAAGCTGTCTTCTGGATCGCTTGTCTAGTGGCTTTTTCAGTACGTTTTGCTGCCGGGTGATTACCAGAATTGAGCGTGTATCCAACGTATTAGAGGAATAAATGACTAAGGCCGAAGAATTCGACAAAGCACGTCGACTTGCTTACAAGGGTGATTTTTCATTGGTCGAGAAGTTATACCATCCTGACTGTAAGAGTTTTGATCATCGAGTTGGTATGGAAGTGAATCTAGATATGCAGAATGCCCTTGTGCCGATCTACGACTGCAGGTTTGGCCCGATGAAACCATTGTATGAAAATTTTGAGTGTTTAAGCATTCACCGATACATCAAGGTTCTTGAAAAGGAGATAATATACTGGTCAGTCATCAGTGTATTGAACTATCTGGATGGTAAAATTATAAGACATACTAGTGCAGTTGAAACGTTAGACTACGACCCCGGCGAAAACCAAGACTGGAACTGGGACGACTACGAGTGATTAGATTGGGGGCTACTTCATTTTTACGATAGTTCCTTAGAAACAAATAAATAGGCAACATCATGGGTACATATATTTTCTACACAGCAACCCCATTACCCGGAAAATCGAGTCTGCTGGAAACACGGATTCGAACCGGACTAGGAGTTATGGCCCAAAAGGGAGCAAAAGCAACTCGCTGCTGGCGAGTCTTGATGGGCGATAACGCAGGTAATTTGGGAATGGGTGCTAAGTTTGAAGATTTTGAAACGGCATTGTGTGCGTATGAAGCAGCGATGCATGATCCGCTGTTTAAAGAAATGACTAAGCAAAGATGGGATGACCCAGCTGGAAAAGGTGTCGGGCCTTTTGTGATGAGGGATTTATATGAGACTATAGATTTGTCTGCTCCGGTGCATGTTGTGCGCACTTATCAAATGTCAAGGAGTAAACTAACACAAGCTATTGAGATAATGAAAGAAATTGCGAAAATATCACCACCCCACACGTTGTCAGCTGCTGTTCCAGTCATTGCGTCTCGAATGGATCGGGTTGGGGCAATTTATCACTTTGACTCCATGGCGAGTGCTGGAAAATACATGGATGAGATATCAATGAAGTCTGAATTTCAGGAACTCTTAAAGCAG
>AGAU01000306.1 GCA_000224765.2 SAR324 cluster bacterium JCVI-SC AAA005
CAGAGGCAATGCAGAGCGGGCAAAACGCATCAATGGACAAGCAAAGTCCAATGCGGAGCTTCGAGAGTCTAGAATAGCTGAAAGGCTGGCAGAAGAATCTCGGCAGACTCTTGATCGACTATGGGACGCTTATCTAGAATCTAAGGGCTCTTCGCTTAAAGGTTTAGTTACAGACAAGAACCGCTATGAATTACATCTCAAAGATTCATTTGGACAGATAACTCCAGGAGAACTAGCCCCACCAGATGTAGACAGACTCCGTCTAGAATTGTTGAAGGATCACCGTAATGGGACAGTGCGCAATGTACTGGAATTACTGCGTCGGATCATCAACTTTGGAGTCAGTCAACAACTTTGTCCTTCCCTCAACTGGACGATCAAACTTCCTAAACCAGATCCGGACTCTGAG
>AGAU01000305.1 GCA_000224765.2 SAR324 cluster bacterium JCVI-SC AAA005
AAATCCACCCCCAACATTAACCGAAACCGCCAATATAAGTATTGAAGTTCCAGATACACTTCTGCTGAGGAAACTAAAGGAGCAAAGGAAAAAACGAATATCTGTGGAGCGACAGTACAATTCTTTGCTGTATGAACAGTTGCGCGGACAGATCAATGCAGGTCCACAGTTTTCGAGATTGCTAAATGTTGGAATTGAATTTCAAATTGAATTGGATGGAAGTGTGAGTGCTTATCGTATCAAGGAAAGTAGTGGCTCTAAACAATTTGAT
>AGAU01000304.1 GCA_000224765.2 SAR324 cluster bacterium JCVI-SC AAA005
CTTAAACAGCAGGAAGTTATCTGTTCCAATGGAATTCATGCCGCACAGTTAGTTGGAAATAATAAAGTGCGAGCTAGAGAAGTGCACTGGCAGTTAGAGGGTGTTGCGGTTTTTAAGAATGGTGAACTTGTAGCGTCTGGAGTTGCGGCTGATATTATGGGTAGTCCTTTAAACTCGCTGCGGTTTTTGATTCAACATCTGAGAAAACGGGGTGAGATGCTAAAGGTTGGAGAGTTGGTCATTCCGGGATCAGCGACTGCACTAATCTCTGTTGTTGCTGGTGATGAGATTACCTGCAGTTTCACCAATGTCGGCAGTGTGACGATGAAAGTTGTTT
>AGAU01000303.1 GCA_000224765.2 SAR324 cluster bacterium JCVI-SC AAA005
CACAGAACTTCCCCATACTCCTCTACAAAAATCAGGAAAATTATAATTTTAGTATAGATGCTATTGTAGAATATCCTACGAACGAAATATATTCAGAGCATATTCTTAATAAAGCATCATGTTCCAGAAAACATAATTAACATTTAATCCAAAACCTTCTTCTTTACAAAATCATCGCAATGCCAACAAATCTCTCACCAAACTACTAATAGAAAAGCCTCCAAATTCTACTACAGAGATAGTTAATACTACTGCCGCTGCAGCCCAAATAGCTGGAGTAAAGAATCTGCTTTGAGGTTGTACTGGTTGTTCCGTAACAGGTAAGACATTTTGGGAGTTATCAACAACTTCCCTTTCTACATCCTTAAATGCTTCTCTAGAAACAGTTACCTCTTCCTTCCCTTTAGGAGCTTCTAGTAGTTTCTGACTTAATTCATTGTTCTTTGTCTGGAGCTGCATCAACATCGCTTGGAATCGTTCTGTAGACTGATTGAATTCTTTTAAAACTTCATCATGTCGTTGATCTTTTTCCTTTCGTTCTTGTTGTTCCAGTTCAATAATTTTCTGGAGATGTTGAATCTGTTCATCCTTTGATTTCAACAATTCGCGATATGGTTCATGGGTGGTTTTGTTGTTACTAGTTTGATCTGTTTGATCTGGTTCATTACTAGTTTGTACCGAGGATGTGCCCAGTTCATCGCCAGTTTGTACCGAGGACGTACCTAGTTCATCACTAGTTTTAGTATTAGTACTAACTACTTTGCTATACGAGCTAGCGATTACTTCTTTCAGTATTTCAATTTGATCTTCTGTCAGAATTTTTCTGTGTCCATCAGGGATAGGCGAAATTTCACACTTCTTCATTAAACGGTAGAGTCTTGGTTTACCAATATGAAGAACTTGGGTAGCTTGATTGATTGACAGCATGGTTGGGCCTCCATAGCGAACTGTTTGAACTGGTATCAATACCGGATTAAACTATTTCGCAGCACAAACCGAACCACACAAATTTTGCCTGGAGCAACAAAGCAGGACAAAATATTGCTTGTCTAAATTTAAGATTCTTTTACGAAAGAAGCTGG
>AGAU01000302.1 GCA_000224765.2 SAR324 cluster bacterium JCVI-SC AAA005
GTTGTCCGATAGTGTGTAATCAGAGTTGATCGTCGCATTGCCACTGAGACTCAAAGTCACCGAGGTGTTTGCCGAGGCGGCGGCACTCAAGGTTGCTGTCAGCGTGACTGTTCCGCCGTTTTCAGCCAGGCTGGCCCCAGACTTTGAAAGGCTGACCGTTGGTGCCGCATCATCATCGATGATGTTGACCGTCTGCTGCTGTGTTCCATTCTCACTGGCTCCATCTCCACCAGAGACTGCAGCAATATCAACGATAATCTGTTCACCATCGTCATTGAAAGCATCATTGACACCGGTCAGTGTGGCGGTTCCAGTTATAGCACCAGCATTGATCGTGATGTTGTCCGACAGCGTGTAATCAGAGTTGATCGTCGCATTGCCACTGAGACTCAAGATCACCGAGGTGTTTGCCAAGGCGGCGGCACTCAAGGTTGCTGTCAGCGTAACCGTACCGCCATTTTCAGCCAGGCTGGCCCCAGACTTTGAAAGGCTGACCGTTGGTGCTAACGGTGTCGCATTGGCTTCATTGGATAAAGCACTGGAATCTACTCCATCAGTAGCCATGAGCTTGTAGTAATAGGTAGTGCCGGCA
>AGAU01000301.1 GCA_000224765.2 SAR324 cluster bacterium JCVI-SC AAA005
CATCGCAGAAAACAGCGGAACAGTTACTGTTACAGGAATCCTCTCAAAAACAGCTGCTACTGACGCCTTGATCGGTTTGGGTATTTCAGGATCGGGTACGCGAAATACCGACTTCTCCATTGACAACGCTACATTAGTTATTGCTACCGGTTCTACCACGGGAACCAGAACGCTGACTGGAATTGATGACTCCATTGATGATGATGGAGAGACAATCATCATTGACATCGACAATGTCACCGGCGGAGATGGTGCTACCGAAAGTGCAACCCAGCAGAAAATCGTTACCATTACCGACGATGATGGTGCACCGAATGTTACTCTGACTGCCTCTGCTTCCAGCGTAGCGGAAGCTGCAGCATCAATCACCCTGACCGTAACTCTTTCTAATCTGGCTGACAACACCACAAACATTGGGCTGGTAACCAGTGGTAATGCCACTCTCACCAGTGACTACACGATCGCCTCGACCAATCTCTCGATTGCTGCAGGAGCGACTACGGCAACAACGACACTCACATCCGTTCAGGATACTGTAGATGAGTTTGGGGAAGTGGTTCGCATTGATATTGACAATGTGACTGGTTCCACAGCAATTGAGAGTGGGAATGCATTTGTTTCCATCTCTATCACAGATGATGATGTCTCCACTCCTTCCATAGCTGTTACTCCCTCGACCCTTCAAAATACAGTCTCATGGAGTGCTATCCCAGGTGCTGACAATTATACCCTTTATTGGAAGACTTCTGCAGGCGTAAGCGCCTCTGATTCCAGCTTTATCATTTCCAGTGGTAGTACCACTTCGTATGTTCATTCTGGACTCAATGCCGGCACTACCTATTACTACAAGCTCATGGCTACTGATGGAGTAGATTCCAG
>AGAU01000300.1 GCA_000224765.2 SAR324 cluster bacterium JCVI-SC AAA005
GCGATTGCCTTGGGCGAATACTCCTTAAACTTTTCTGGATCTTTCATTTCAACGGTTGCTGATAATACTGTAGACATGTGGCTTCGCAACGCTTCTTGAGGTTATTGTATTATTCGATTTTGCTACTTGGAAATTGACCAAAGATTTGAGTCTCAATAACAATCTTTTAGATGGTAGTCAAAAGACATGCAAAGTTTGGATGCTGAGTCAAATCACTCAGTCCCAATGTGTAATTTTTGAGAAAAAGTACATTGTGAAATTCCGGCAATCTCAGGGAGAATCAAGCCTAAAGAAGTTCCGATTGATCAACACTTAAAACAAGCATCAATTGTTACCAGATTTACTGAATTATAAATATTACTTTTATAATTTAATGACAGAAAGTTTGGCAAATACAGATAATTCGTAAGATTACAACTTTAGACCATCTGACTGTGAAATTTTGACTAATCGTTTCAAAACAGAAGCTGTAACGTGAGGTAATTGAATATTTTTGACTTCTTCCAAATTGTGAAAATCGTTACCAACAATAATCAAGCCCAACATCCCCATATTTTTATGCGGGGTGCAACCGGATAAATAAACTCCAGGAACTATAAAGACTAGTGAGTGCATCTCGTCCATTTCTGATTTCAGTGGAAGCACACTCATATTAGGACCTGTCAGAAATTCTACATTGTGGCCTTCATTCTTTGGCAACCATTCGATAGTGTCTCCAACATTGATATGTGCGACTTCAATGCTATATGAGTCATGTTCTCTGAACTCAATTTGAATAGTTTAAGTTGAAGAAGCCTTTGAAATAATCATTAAATTAAAAATAATTAATGATATTATAAATTTATTTATCTTTAGGGGATTTGGTAGAAGATGGTAGTCTATTCTAGAATTGTGAGGTAACGGCGAAATTATCTTTTGGATCTGTTTATAATTTTAAGGAGATAAGTAGATCTGAATTATAATTTATATTCTGCTCTTTAAGAGTAACGGAATCATAATCCGATGTGCTGATTGGAATAACCTAGATAAATACTGGTTATTAGAGGGATAAATACGCCCAAAATCTGCAAATTGGAATGCGAGATTCACATTATCCAAGAGGCTTCGTTTCAAAGTGTGCAGTGATGCGATATGAAACGGAAAAATTCATTTCGCTAAAAGATGTGCGGTAAAAAAGTAGAGATAATATCGTCCAAAACTTACTACCCCAATGTTCACTTCGTGCAAAAAATTATAAAATCATCCGCCTGTGTTGGAAACAATATAGATGAAACTAATTCGTGTTAGGTGCTTCGATTATGCGAAAGTCTCTCGTAGCTATTTCTTCAACGGGTTTGCCAGCGGCACCTATAACATCTTGATTGTATTCCTTACTATTTCTAGCGTCAATAGCAGCTTGTAAAGATGGAAACTCACAAATTGCCAAGGGAAGCATACGGCCATCTTCATAAATCGCATGGGGTGGTCTGAGATGGTGAACAATGCATGCACCAGACGCGACATATTCTTCCCAAACCGGCATTACTTTTGCCAAACTTTCTTTATCTTTAATTTCTCTAACCCAGACGATCCAGTAGCCATGGCCAGGTTTCATCCAGCCTGAAGGTATATCTGTAATCCGGAAGTCACGTATGACTTTGTTTTCTACAGAAGTACCATCAGCCTCAATCATACCTGGATTATATGCTTTGTCTTCAGCACGGATATTTGCGGCTTGCTCCAAAGAGGGAAACTCCACAATAGCCATAGTCTTTGAAATGCCTGATTCAAAAGTTGCTGCTGGAGGGCCGAAATAGATGGGATTGCATATACCTTTAGAACTTGCCACATATTGTTCCCATGCTGGCAGGCATGACTTCCAAACATCCGGTTTCAGTACGTCCTGAACAGCGACAAACCAATAGCCTTTTGTGATTTCTCTCATTTTGCTCCGATATTAATAGTGATCTCGTATTCAAAAGCAGGATTGTTTTAAAAAAATTGAACTTATCGATTCACAGATAAAGGTTGTTAAAAATATAGCGTAAATCCAATTTTGATAAAATCCTGAATTGTTTCAGCTGGATTTGATTGACTATCTGATCTTTTATCAGGCGGTCTAGGGCTCGAGTTATTGCAATAATACAAACAATATTAATTACTTAGCTGTTACAAGCTCCCCGAAAGAACTCCGAAAATAAAATTGGTAGCAAAAAAGTCGTAATTCGCTTCCGAGCCCGTCCCTACAATACTTCTTGTCGTTACCACTAGAAAACATCGAAAAGTAAGTATTTCCTAGCCTTCAAAACCCAACACCTTTCCCGCCAGCATTGCTGCCCCTACGCCCCTAGTTCTCTTCTGGCAGGTGACCGGTCACCCGGAACCCACGCAGCAGAATTTCATCAGTGGTCCGACCCAAACTCCATCGTTGTTGCCTCGCCACTTGCCGCAGCAGTTGCATCAGATCACCATGCACCATACAACTCAAATGCTTTCTTCGCTCACGGTAAACTTCCGCTGAAATCGTGTTGATCTCCTTCATTGCAATTCTCCTATCTAACGTAGCCAAACTTACGAATGGACGGCGCAGTCGAAAACTTGATCTTCAACAATGCCTCCATCGTTTTGAAAAGGGTGAAGATGCTCACTGAAGCAGAAGGTGCTCACTTATATTTGTGAGCACCTTCGACCTGGGTGAGCACCTTCAGAGAGCAGAAAAGCCAGTGGGTTCTTCTGGCAAACTCCACTCCCAATATGATTTCTCTTTGGGACCACCCACCTTGCGCTTGATGACTTTGAGTTCATCAGCAGCACGCCGTATTGTCGGCCAGGCAAGTCCGGCAGCCTTGACTTCTTCTTTGATCGGTTTGACAGCTTTAGCACCCTCAGAGAGCAGGTCACGCAAAAATTCCAGCGCTTCATCCCGCGGTTGTCTTCGGGAATCAGATTGCTGCGCCTCAACGTCTTCAAAGATCTGTTGGGCAGAACCATAAACAGCCTCCCCCCATTGGATCTTGGAATTGGAAATCTCTTCATGACCAGGAACTTGTTCCTGCTCCAGCGTGTAAGCATATCCGTCACTGTCGGCACCGATATTGGATTTGAGTCGGATTAAAGAACGTTTGTCTTCACTGTCCACATTAGTCTGTTTAATCGTACCCAGGACAATTCTGGCAACTGCGGCAAACCCAACGGAACCAGTAACCCGATCCAGCGGATCACGAACTTGGTTGCTCTTGGAAAAATGTGTAATTCCTAAAACCGCACAGTTCTGTGCCTCTGCCAAGTCAACCAGTGGTTGTAGGGCTCTTCGGACTTCGGTGTTGCGATGAGAATCTCCACTCACTGCAGAAACGATGGGATCAGCGATCAAGAGACTCAACGAACCAATCTTCTCCAATTCAGTAGCCAGCATCCGTAGGTCTTTGGTAGGATCAAAACCGCGTGTACCTTGTTCATCAAATACGTTGTCAATGAAGTTGATTCGTTGCAGGTCCGCACCGGCTAAAGCAAGGCGTGGGACCAACGTATCCTTTGGATCGTCTTCACCGGACCAAATCAGCACATTGCCCTTCTTCGCTTGACTTCCGTCAGGCCAGTTGCCCCCTGTAGAGACAATCGCTGCCATCTGCATCGCGATGGTGGTTTTACCAGTGCCGGGCTGCCCTGCCAATAAATGCAACTTGCCTTGTCCCAGCCAGTCTTTCCAAAGCCATTGAATCGATGCCATGGGGATATCGCTAGCCTGTCGTAAGCGGACCTTCTCTCCTGAAGAACCTTGTGTACGTAGCAGCTTGAGGACATCAGCGAGGGTGCGCGCATTCAGGGTGCTACTGATGTCTTCTCCTCCAGATGGTGATTCCAGAAAACCCAGCAGTTTCTGCTCGAGTTCCGGATCATCGAGTTGGATACCCGTTCTGCGAAACGCATTGGCAGCCTCTATCTGACGAACGTGATAGAGTCCGCTGCGTGGATCAAGCCGGAGCCAGGGAGTTGTTGGTGGTGCCTTCGTCTCTGTAGACGCAGATTCCTGAGAGCCTGCTGAACTGTTCCGCTTCTTAGCAAAGCCTTCGAGAATCGAAGGACCACCCAATAAATCTACAAGATTGTCCCGATCCGATAAGTGATCGCAATGTCCATGAAGACATTTGAATCTTTGTCCCCCTGCAGGCGTACACAGGATGACGGTGGAACTTGTCCCATCACTGTTGTCGGTGTGCTTTTCTCGATTCGGACAGAGAACAATGACAGTCTCTCCCTTGTCCTCAATCACCCAGCCACGACTTTGGAACAGTGCAATGAAGTCAATTGTGGAGTAATCGTAGAAAGTGGAATCATTTCCAAAATCTGCCGTATCACTGCTGGAGAATCCCTGCTTCTCCTTTTTCTTGGAATGCCCGTTGAACTTTTGCTTACCAGCCTTGGCCGGATAACTTGCTGCCAGGGTTAGGTGATCAACAAAGTGGATATCCTGCCAACTTTCATCGAGCCAGCGGTATTCCTTCCTAGTGACTGGATGAATTGAGGGAGGAACCACCAGTTGGGTGCCTTCCCCTTGAATTTCTCCGCCGTGATCAGCAATACCCCCAGCGCCTGCAAAAACAAATTTAGCAGGTGTATCAGAAAGGACGTAATGATGGCGTTTACCACTTCCGGTTTCGACGACGGGACCTCCCTTCAGCCACTCATAGCCCTCGTCATCATTAGACTTTTGCAGGTGTGTTTCCCATAGCGCATCATCGTCGTAGTCGATTCCTCGCAGGAACCTTCCCTCTACCATCGGGATGCCACAAAGCAAGCCCACGTTGTCCTCTGCTGAAAACAACCTCAGCACTGCTTCCGTATCCAAGCCCTGGTATTTTTCCAGCTTCTGCCATTGCTTTTGATAGGGCTTTTTACCAGATAAAGGTATCGGGTAGAGCCCAAGTTGATGGTATTGCCGAATCGCCTGATCCCGGCGTTTTCTCCACTCAGCAGTTGGGTCAGTACTGGCTCCTGGATTGTCGTCAGACCCTGATTTGGACGTGACTTTTCTCTTATGTTGATTTAACATACTAATCCAATATTTAAATATTATAACTTGAGCCCCGGCGTCAGAGTTCCTACCTCTCACGACCGGGGTTTTGTTGTTTTTGGACGAATGTCCTTTAGCCACAAAGATTTAGTTCAACAGCATCAGCGCTGTGGCACCAATCCTTCGTTGCGTTGGGACAATTCCTCCAAAAACAGCATCAACCGCTGGTGGTCAACCAACACGCTCCTACCAACTTGGATTGCGCATCCATGGCGAAGCATATCTGGTTTACGATTGAAAAGGAGCCAACGCAGATCCAATGGACACTTGCCGCTAGCAATGTAATGTGACGCCCGCTCCCATTGTGGGGTCGGTTTCGGTTTAATTTGCATTTTTTTCCTTATTAGAAGTTACGAATGATCCCGGCGAACTCCGGGCTCAGAGAGAGATCATACCGTTTTTTTCACAATGTCAACAGGTTGTGGAAATCAGCAAATGCTCATTCAATCAGTATAAGAATTGAAGAGTGTGGGGGATTTTTGTGTTTGGTTGGCGAATATGGAGATTGAAGAGAATTATTTTCCTCTTCAAATTAGGAAATGTGGTTGGGAGTTGAAGCCATTGCTAGGGTAGTGACGAAAAAACGAAGCGTTCGGCTATTGTGCGTGGGGCTTTTTATCTATCGCAAGCATAATCGCAATGATGATTGCGATAGTGGAATTGAATTTGCCAAGGTAGGTCGATTCACTAACCTCTCAAATAGCTACTATTCAAAATCTGGAGCCAGTAGAAGCTGACTCCCTCTTCTGATCAAGGCAAACTGATATCAACCTTGGATGCAAAGCTTACAGTACCAGCGACACTGGTGTTGCGTAGGATTGACAAGGAACCACTTCCGGTGTTGGCAACCACCAGGTCACGCTTGCCATCTCCATCGAGATCCTCCGCATTGAGGCTGACCGGATCACTTCCGGTGGCGTAATCAGCTTTGCTGAATAGAGAGGTGGAGTTTAGATTGATTGAAGAGTTGAGGACTTCTACCGTTGCGGCTGCAGCTAGCTGAAGAATTGGATCGTTGGGCATTCCACCGTATTCGATTACGTATCCGTTGATACTAGTTGTATTTAATGGCCAGTACTACAATGAGGGATTTCTTTGTGTGGAGCGCAACAATCATGGTTTGTTCACACTCCGTTCATTGCTGGACAAGCATGGGTGGCATCAGCTGTATTTTGAAACGAGGGTAGATGAGCGATCCTCCCAGAAGCGAACGAAGAGGGTTGGATTCTTAACAACTCTCAAAAGTAGGCCACTATTGATTGACACTTTGAAAGAGTCTTTGCGGGATGAATCACTCCTGATCCACTGTGACCAGACGTTGGATGAATTGCAGACGTTTGTGGTGACGGCCACAGGTAGGTTGGAGGCAGCCTCTGGTTCTCATGATGACTCCGTGATGGCTTTGGGGTTAGCAGCCTGGATTCCAGCCCGGTCCATGTTCAAGCCTCAAGCGGTGTATGATGGTGCACCAGTTAGTCGGTATCAATATTTTGAGGCGGTGTAGTGGAAGCGTTAGCAGTATAAAGGGGAAAGAATGTACAGATTTTTTGGTCTCTTTTTCAAAGGACATTAAATGGCCCAATGGATTATACAACAAAAGTGGAGTGATGTTTTATTTGTTTCTTTTGAAGTAGATTATGATCTATTAAGAAGCGAACTACCAAAAGATTTAGAGGTCGATACTTTTAATGGTAAAGCATATTTAAGTATTGTACCCTTTGTAATGTCTGATATTAGATTTTTCTTTACACCTCCTTTACCTTTTTCAAAACTAAGTGAATTAAACTTAAGAACCTATGTTCGATATAAAAATAAACCAGGAATCTACTTTTTTACATTAGACTCAGATCATAGACTAGGAAACTTTCTTGCTCAAAAAATCTTTAATTTACCATATAGGTATGCAATTCTGGATATTAATATTGATAACAATGTATATAATGTTCAATCAAAGAACTCTCTGTCTTTAAAAGTTAGGATTAAAGATAAAAAAATAAAGACTGATTTGTCAAATTGGATCGCTGAAAGATATTGCTTATATAATATTGTAGATGAAAAAGTATCCAGAGGTGATGTTCTTCATCCAACCTGGAACCTTAAAGAAGCTGAAGTCATAAATATTGATGATCAATTTTCTAAACAATTTAACCTAGATGTTTGTCCAACGCAATATCACTGTTTTTACTCAAAAGAGATAAATGTTAGATTTAGACCATTTCTATGTAATATTTAACTTCATTTATTAGAAAAAAAATTATTCAAATCATTTATTAATATGATTCTGTATTATTCTATAAATGGAGGTAATATGAGAATATTTTTAATAATTTTAATTCTAACCTCGTGTAATGTTACGAGTAAAAATCCAGATTGTTGAGGAAGTAGCTTCGGTAGACGATTTTCTTAGGCTAAGGAAAATATCTGGACTTAGTGAACGACCATTAGAAGCGGCTATAAAGGCGTTGACTAGAATTTTGTATGGAGTACACATTATTATTGATGGAGCTGCGATAGGCATGGGAAGAATAGTTGGAGACGGAGCACTTAATTTTGAGATTGTGGATATTGCTGTCGATCCTAAGTATCAAAAACAAGGGTTTGGTCGCGTTATTATGGAACATATCATGGCATATTTTGATAAGGAAGCAACCGCAGGTTGTTATATCACGCTTATGGCTTATGTTCCTGCACTATATGAAAAATTTGATTTTGCCTTAGTTCGGCCTGAAAGTGAAGGTATGTACATTATCAAATAATTGGAGCTACCTGATAACGAGGAGTTTCGCATTAACTAACATGTTTCACCAAACTCCTGCGAATTAATCTCAGCCATAATTTCAATGAGGGGCTTCTCATCTAAATAGAGGTGTCCATCCATCATCCGTCAAAATTTATATCTAAAGACTTCGATTTCATCAGCTTTTTTAATCTTCTCGACGACCTTAGCCCAGAGGTCTTTCTTCCAGAAATCGATATAATAACATTTATTGTTAATCCCAATGAGTATCTCGTTTTTAAATTCAACCAACTTGACAGGCAGCTTGGGTAGGAAGAAACCCCATCTCTTCGCTTCCTGATTCGCATGTCCTTCATGATAAATAAGCTCGCATACTCCAATTCGTTGGGAGCAATCTGCGTAGGCTAGTCCCCCAATTACAATCTGTGTATATCCCCGATTTTTATGCATCCCTTCATGCAGGGGGTGTATCCCCTCATGGTGATCGTGATCTTCTTCAGCATAAGTGCTACTGAAGTTCATCAGTAAAAAGAGTATTGCTAAAAAGTTCTTCACTTGAGTTGCTTTTTTCATGCTGGATTCCTTTGGTTCCGGCCTGGCCGGAGTTCAAGCCCCAGGTTGTCTATGATGGGATTCCAAAGTGTCTTCATCAATTTCATTGACTCTAGATAGTAAGATCGCGAACTGGTCGCATCCGATATTGGTGGCTTTTGGCTCTAACCTCTTCATTCTTGCTGTGTTCTGCTTTGCCGTCATTTGGAGGGAAGTCTTTTCGATATGAGTTGCGACAAATTATCCACAGAACAATAAAGCCTGCTAAATAAAATGTGTCTGAGGAAAAGAATGCATCAAGGAAAGTTGGGTTGTAAGACATAATCTGTACGGTCCAAAATATCCCCACGCCTGCAAGCGCACAGCCACCTATCTTGGAGATTACCTTTCAACCCTTTACGAATCTTTGAAATAACTCTTCCGCTTTTTCATCTGTCATAGTTCCTCTTTAGTTTGATTTTAAATCTTTAGTGCAGGTTCATAAAAATCTATCACCCAAGGTAGAATTATAGTTGGATAGCACGTTGGTATCGGTATCTATCGGGAAACCTATTTTGAGTAATGCCTTTTCGTAGAATATTGTCGGAAAGTGTCCGGTCCTTCCCATGTAATTTTGCCATTTCTTTTTTTAGACCTAATCATAATCATTGCAGTTAACGATTTATCCAATTGCTGATACGCTCTCCCAGCATCAGTTCCAGAATGGAAATGTATTGGATCTCTACTTTCTACAACTAGTTTGAACTTTGGTTTGTTGGACTGGTCCATGATTTCCTCCTTCAGTAATTAGTTAATGTTCGGGAACTGCACACGCATAGCATCGTTGTATAATTGCCTCGTCGTGTAACAGACTGTTGGATTTGGAAACCAGCCTGGTCCCGAAAGAGAGTGATTAACACCCCCCTTTTAAATCCAATGATCTAACGCTACTCTGACTATCCTCGCTTGAGGAGGAGGATTGGGGGAAGAACTGTTTGGGCAGGGCTTAAAATTGAGATTTAAAGGATCAGCAATCAGTCTGGAAAATTATAGAGGAGGGATCTGGGGAAGAGCATCGTTGGTTCTGAGTGAACCTTATTGATTAGCCATACCATCAGGGATTCATCTGACCTCCCACATTGCTACAGAGACCTGCAACAGCAGTCGTGGGTAGGAGATGAGTTGACTCTTCCTCAAAGCTGTTTGGAAAGGGTAGAACCGCACCAGCAAACTGATGCGGTGGGCTTGGCTTATTTAAGTCTCATCAGGAAGATGTCTGCACTGCCAGCGTTTCCGTTGCCGTCGAGATCACCTTCGGTAAGTCCGGCTAAATAGACTTTATCGTTGCTATCAGTCACTACTCCACTACCGATTCAATTTGAACTGTGTGACGAAAAATCGGGGTCGGAGTCCCAGTCTAAAAAAGGCGGGGCACGTTTGCTCCCCCCGGTAGGTTGGAAGGGGGAGAGCAAAATTTCAGCAAGAATCAGAAGGATATCTCATTTTTCAGCGTTCCATCGCCTCGCTGATTGCACTCTTGAGGTGCTCCTTGGCCAGGTG
>AGAU01000299.1 GCA_000224765.2 SAR324 cluster bacterium JCVI-SC AAA005
CGGAATAATTGCAATGACTCCGTATTTTCATATTAACAAATCGTTAAACGGCTGTAAATACTGCGGAATAGAACAAAGAGGTCTAAATTCAAGAGTTAGTGAAAGTGAATTCATCAAAAGATCTAAAGACTTTTGGGGAGATAAAAAATATGACTATAAATTTATGAACTACCAAGGTGTTTCACAAAATGTCAATTTACGATGTAATGAACACGGAAATACATATACTATAGCAGCAAACAATCATTTATTGGGACAGGAATGCTGCGAATTTTGCCGTGGTAGATTTAAATTAAATTGGGAAAGCTTTAGCAGACGTGCATACGAAAAACACGGTAGTAAATACGATTACTCAAAAGTCGTTTTGGATACTGTTAATTCAAGAATAGTTATTATTTGCAACGAACACGAAGAACCTTACGAGTTCACGCAAGTAGTCCACGCCCATTTAAGAGGGAGCGGTTGCCGCAAATGTTCAGGAGTCTATTCTTTAACTAATGAAGAGTATATAAAAAGAGCAGTAGGTATTCACGGCCATAAATTTGGCTACGAAAAAACATTATTTAAAAATCGAAGGACACCAGTTATTATTCAATGTCCTATTCATAAAGAAATCGAGGTACTACCATTCTCACATTTGAATGGTTGTGGCTGTAGAAAGTGCAGTTATATAATTGCAGGGGAAAAAAGTAGAAAATCTGAGAAAGAATTTCTGGATTTAGCCGAAAAA
>AGAU01000298.1 GCA_000224765.2 SAR324 cluster bacterium JCVI-SC AAA005
ATTCAACCTGAATTAAATTAACTAACGCCTTCTTTTTCTTTTGAAGATCCCTCAACTAAAACTGACTCCTCTTTTTTCTCCTCAAGTTCATTTGTCTTCGTAGCCTTCTTGAAATTTGTGATCATTGAGCCCAAGCCTTCGCCGATCATAGGCAGTCGTTTGGCCCCGAATAGCATCACGACAATACTTAAAATGATGATCAATTCCCAAATACCAAGACCGAACATAAATTATCCTTGGGTAATTGTTGATAAGATTTGTTTCAAACTTTTTCTAATAGGCCAAAGTTTGTTCTGTTGCAAGTTTGATTTCAATTCAGTTAATCAGTTTTGTTGGTCTATGTATTTTTTGAAAGCTTGATTAAACGCTTTATCATTGTTTTTGTACAACTTTACCAATTCTACTGTAGGAATTTCCATAACTACGAATGATCCACCTTTTGCTCTCCGGCTCTCCAGTTCATTAGACAGACTTTCAACCTGAGATTCTAACATTCGGACTCTTGCTTCCAAATCTTGCAACCGCATTGAATTACGGTTTAAATCATCTTGCCAGGGTTGGCATCCTGCGAGAACTAACAAACCAATGAAAACAAGAACCTTGTGCATTATTCCCTCTGAAATTGAACTTGACAATATGCCGGCAAAAACTTTCTAATAACCAGTTTATTTTAACTTCTAAACGACCCGAAGTCACAAGTGTTTCATGTTTGAGAACCTGTCCCAAAAATTAACCACTACCCTGCGCAAAGTACGTGGGCAGGGACGGCTGACGAAAACCAATATTGATGATTCGCTCAAAGAAGTAAAGATGGCCTTGCTGGAGGCGGATGTCAACTTCCGAGTTGTCAAGGCTTTCTTAAAGTCCGTCAAAAGTCGTGCCATTGGTGAGGAAGTTCAAAGTAGCCTGACTCCAGGACAGAAATTCATTAAAATCGTTAATGACGAACTAACGAACATGATGGGAGCGAGCAACGAGTCCCTAGCTACGTCTGAAGATGGAGCAACAGTGGTGATGGTTGTTGGCCTTCAAGGTGCTGGAAAAACCTCTTCTGTTGGTAAGTTGGCAAACTATCATGCCCAAAAGGGGTTTAGCCCATATCTGGTTCCTGCCGATGTTTACAGACCTGCTGCGATTGATCAATTGCGGATACTTGCGGAATCAATGCGCCTTCCCTGTCATCCATCTACGAACGACCAAAATCCAATTGAAATTGCAGCAGCTGCTGTAGAGGTGGCAAAAGCCAGCAACCGAGATTTGGTTCTGATTGACACAGCTGGGCGTCTCCATATTGATAGTCAGTTGATGGACGAACTTTATCAAATGCGTCAGCGGGTCAATCCAAAAGAAATTCTGTTTGTTGCAGATGCGATGACAGGTCAAGACGCAGTCAATACGGCCAAAAGCTTCAACGATAAGCTCGACTTGACAGGTGTATTGCTCACAAAGATGGATGGAGATGCAAGGGGTGGAGCAGCCCTTTCGATTCGCGCAGTAACACAGAAACCAATCAAATTTATTGCTGTTGGTGAGAAACTAGAGAATCTTGAAGCATTTCATCCAGAAAGAATTGCATCAAGAATCCTTGGAATGGGGGACATGCTCTCTCTGATTGAAAAGGTCGAGGACAACTACAGCCAGACCCAAGCAATTGAGATTCAGGATAAATTTCGGCGCAATGAGTTCACGCTGGATGATTTTAGAGATCAACTGCGCACGATGCGCAGAATGGGATCAATGAAAGAGTTGATGGGGATGCTGCCTGGCGTGGATTCAAATTTGCTAAAAAATGCAAAGGTAGATGAAAAACAATTCAACCGTATTGATGCAATCATCTCTTCTATGACTCGCGACGAAAGGCAAAATCACAATCTATTGAATGGCTCACGTAGACAAAGGATCGCTATAGGTAGCGGTGTGGCGGTCAATGATGTCAATCGCTTGATGAAGCAATTCACCCAGATGCGTAAGATGATGAGCAAGCTTTCCAAGACCCAAGATCCACGTAAAGCCATGCAGATGATGCGCAATATGATGCCGCCACAGTCCCGCAGCTTCATGTAAGCTGAATTTTTAAATCAATCTAGGAGAATTGATGGTCAAGATTAGACTGGCTCGAGGTGGAGCCAAAAAAGCGCCATTTTACAGGATTGTTGTAGCTGATGTACGAGCCAGAAGAGACGGGCGTTTTATCGAAAGACTTGGTTCTTATAATCCAATGGTTCAAGAAAATCGCTTCAGCATTGATGTTGAGCGGACCAAATACTGGTTGTCTGTAGGAGCACAACCAACAGACCGTGTACGGAAATTAATGAAGTCAGCTGCTATAGAAGGTGTTTGAAACGAGGCAAATAGATTACCCTGATCTAACTTGGTTGGGAACGGTCATTGGACCTCATGGAGTCAATGGAGAACTTAAAGTTTATCCTCTGACTGATGATCCCAATTTCTACTGCAAGTCACTCAAATTTTTTTTGAGAGAACATGCTAAGGGCTTGGATGAGATAAATATAAAGAATCTGAAAATCCATAAGGGAATTTGGATTCTTAGGTGTGGAGAATGTGGGGGTAGGACTCAGGCCGAAAGTTGGAAAAGATCAAGATTGCTGGTTAATGATGAAGATCTTCGACCTCTAGGCGATGATGAGGTTTTTTT
>AGAU01000297.1 GCA_000224765.2 SAR324 cluster bacterium JCVI-SC AAA005
GTCAGATTCATCCAGAACGAAGCCAATACCACTCAAGTTTTTATCCTTGTAACGGTGAAAAGCCACTTCAAAACTTCTGTGATTTGAGGGATCCATTATGTTCCCAGCCTGATCAAACTCAGCAGCTAGTGGCACCTTTGTAGCGGTCTCCTCCTTCATTTCACGTTGCCAGTTAACCCAACGTGGAATTTCTCTTAGTTCTGAGGGAATATTCTTCTTTGATACAGGGCACTGATCCAGAGAGGCTACATTGTACATATTTCGATGACAATTCACTTCGTCACTTAATCTCATAATTTTCTCAATTAGATAATGTTGGATGTTTGTCTCTTTTCAGCAAGATTTTCAACTGATTCTAAGTCATATAAAACTCTACGTTTACTAAATCTAACTTCTGGTAAATCTCCTCTTCTTGCTAAGAAAGAAACACCAGAATCTGACAGTTCAAGAATCTCTGCAGCTTCTTGTTTTGTGATAAGGCTATTTGTAGGAATATTTATTATCATTGTGCCTCCTTTAGGGTGTTGATTTGTGTATCATGAATCATTAAGGATAAGAAAATATTATTTTTTTATTTTAAATCAGTAGTTTGCACTGAAATACTAAGAATTAGTTTTCAGGTCTCAGTCTTAGAAAGGAAAATTGCCTTTGGCGTAATTAAAAATTATTAATACTTATTTTTGAATTTAAAAGTTGATAATACAGCAGAAATTACTTGTTTGATTTGATAGTAATAGTGTACAGCAATTTGAGATACTTTTCAAGTATGAACCCTCTTTCTAAACTCATCTATTACAGCATTTAAGATAGAGTATCTAAGAATTATAATTAGAGAGTTTAAACCAGTATTACGACGATAATTAATTGGATTATTACTTAAATTAGAGTGTTTAATTCACAACTGTATCTAAAAACTGTGACGGACATAGAAAGCATTCAATTCACAAAGGCATCATGGAAAAAACAAATAGGGGTCAGTATTGGTTTGTAAGAATCGAAGAGAAACAGCGTGGATAGATGATGAATCTAGAAGAACATTGTTGTTGGACTTGGGATATTCAGATGAATATCAGGCTAGCTTCTGATTAAATTCAACATAGAAACGAGGCTACCACCGGCTTTTTCGAAATAACTGAAGGAAAGTCATAGGTAAGGGGGTTCAGAGCGTAGAAAATGTGCTAGAAAATTTGTTGGATCAGTAGTTAGCTTTAACGAGGACGGCTTGTAGGATCTGATGATCTGAGATGGTTGTTGAGGATTCTAGCAGATTCAGGTGAGGCCGTTGATCGAAAATGTAGCCACCCTGACAGAGTCGTTCAATCGCAAAAGCTTCTATGCTGCTATCAACTACAGGAATAATTTTGAAAGAGCTGATGGATGTATTGTCGAGTCAGGATGTCCACTATTAGCAATCCCGTAGACATTTGGGATTTTTGATCTGCAATGAGACTAGGAATTACAAAACGGTTAGCCTCATAGATCAGTTGATCCACACTCAGCCCACCTTTCACGTGACTCTCCAGGCGAGTTACTAAACCACATTTCTTTCTGTGCTGTTGCTTCTCTATATTCCTGCCAGACATTCCATCATAGATCAGTTGATCTACCCTCCAGAAAACATAGAACCAAGCAGCTACAGCCGGGGACACTTGGATTCAGCCAGTCCTGAAACCAAACTAATTTAGAAATGCGCTAGATGATTCAGGTGTTGTAGTGACGGTTCTTGTGGTTCGTTCTTTCTTCCTCACCCTTACCTACATTTATCAGGTTCATATATTTTAATGAAGATTCTTTCTGGCTTCACTTGTCCCATTCATCGAGCCTATCTTTAAGAGCCGAACAACAAATATTCACCACCTACTAAGAAATCATTGAATTAAATTAAAATTATATATCAGTAGTTTAATATCTTTATATACCTCCAAGTAATTTCTACACACTAGTTCCTCCCCCAGTCGTCCTCCCCAACTTTGATGGGTTGATTTATAGTTTGATCATCGTGTTTCAAATTTGAAACATTTGAATGATTCAGACCTTGTTCCACAAGCAAACGTGAGCAAGGTAATCCAACCCAGCAAACAGAGGAACTGTTATGAAAATCTTACTTGCAATCATCATCACCGCTACCCTTTCCTTCGGTTGTGCCATGCTGGAAGGTGAACAAACAACTACAGATTCTGGTGGTGGAGGTTCTACAGTACCAGCACCAACCGTTGCTAGTTGGACCCAGCAACTCGGGACTTCTTCAAGTGATATGGCTAAAGGCATCGCCACC
>AGAU01000296.1 GCA_000224765.2 SAR324 cluster bacterium JCVI-SC AAA005
TGTAGAATTCAATAATGTTTATGTAGAGCGTACCAGTGTATTTGTCCTGTTCGACAAGTTTTTTCCCATGAGTTGTATTTTGACTCTGTTGTGAGTGTAAAATTATTTCAACAGGAGGTTTTTTGATGTCAGACCCTTTATCCAGTGTAAACGTAGAGAAAACAAAGTTCCCTTCATCCAGATAGGGATCTCGAATTTTGCCATACTGAGGAGTCTGTCCTGACTGGTAATAAGGCACCTGCTTCTGTAGATACATGCCTAACTCTACTCCTGTTACGTACCCATCTTTGTCCAAATCTGCTTTTCCGTTAATTCCACGAATGAACAAAGGACGGAACACACTCTCAGCAGGAACTGTTTGGTTTGCACTACCAGCAGAAATAAATTGCCGCACTGGTTTTGCTGTCAAATAGGAGATGTCTTCGGGAACTGTGATTGCTCTTGATTGGAGAACCGAACCAGAAAAACAGGAATCAAACACAAACAATGCATGCTTGGACTCAATCTGCTTTGCCCATGAAAGGATTTGCTCCATCTTTAGAGATTTACGAAAGAACTCTTTTTCGTTTTCAAATGGATTTGGAGCATCTACTGGAACCAGATATCCAAACTTCCTGTCATTACGTTCCTGCGTATGTCCATGACCGGCATAGTAGAAGAGCAGTCGGTTTTCCTGTTCATACCCATGAGCATCTATAAAGTCTGAGATTCCATCAAGTAGTCTGTCTTTTGTTGGATTCATCAATGTTTGAACTGTAAATCCATGTTCCTCCAGAGTCTCACTAACTGCCTCCACATCACTACCGACACTGTCTAAATCAACCCATGCATTGTCCTGATAGTCACTGACTCCAATCACCAGTGCATGACTACCTTGATAGAGTTGAACTTCTCCTCCATTGGGAATCTGGAGACTCACTGGACGGATTGCACGATTTTGTGCAAAGAGCAGAGTT
>AGAU01000295.1 GCA_000224765.2 SAR324 cluster bacterium JCVI-SC AAA005
CCCCCCCACTGGATGATTCAGTATAATTACATTGTTCTTTTCCGCATTTAAGTTGCCCAGAGTTTTGTAAGCTATGTGAGCATTTGGAAGCTTCTTTCCACATTGAAGTTCGAAGTCTCCCAATTGAAAATTCTTATATTGTAAGTTTTTAAAATAATTTTGGGCTGTATTTCGTTGTTGGGCCATTTTGCTACTCTAAATATTTCATTACAATTGATTGAATTTCCTAAATGCTGGATTCTTGAATACCGTCTTTCTGCTAGTTGAGTTCATGAAGCTCACTGGCCAAGTACCGAATCTGATCGTGTTCATACAAGCCATCGAACATCCAATCAGGAATGGAATAACAACCGTAGATTCTTCCTGCTAGCTGTCCTGTCACTGCTCCCACCGTATCTGCATCATGTCCTCTGTTGACCGCAGTAATCAAAGCCTCTTCAAATGAATCTGTATTCTCAACAGCCCACCAAGCACACTGATAAGTCTCTTTAACATAACCTCCTGACTTTACTTCCATTAGATGAGTATTTAGAGGGAGTTTGAGATGTCGGTATTCTTTCAATGCTTTCCCAACCCAAAGCTCTCTTGCAAACGCTTCACTATATTGCAGACACTCTGTACAACCGTGAGTGAGATTTGTTTGAAGCAAAGCATTCTCTAAAGCTTCTTTTTCATTTCTAGCGGCAATGATCACCGGCGCCATTCTCATGAGAGCCCCATCACCTGCACTGTAGGGATCAGTTGGACCACAGTAAGGGTTAGATTTATCCTTCCTGTATTTCCCTAGAGCCATTTGGCAAGTCATCCCAATGTCAAAACAAGTGCCTGTACTGGAGAATTTACCATCAGTCATCCAACTAACGAAGTTTTCCATAATGAGATGAGGATCAAACTCTCCGTTTCTCTCTAACAGACCCTTAGCAATGGCAAGCGCCATACTTGTATCGTCAGTCCAATACCCTGCGGGAAGGTTGTGAGGCCCTCCGCTCTTGTATTCCCTGAGGTAGTTCCCAGGTTCCCGACTTGGCTGAAACTCTAGATAGGCTCCAAGGGCATCTCCAATTGCCAAGCCAAGCATCATTCCACTCGCTGCATCCCAACTTATTCCTTCGATATCCATAGCCTCTCCTTATCTATTGGAAGAGTTTTTACACTACATTGCATAAATGGTAAAGCAATGGTCACCAGTGATTCATGCAGACTTTCAGTCAGAGCTTTCTGTGAATTTTCTCCTAATTTGACAGATAGAGGACAAATTAAGTTGACCCTCATTGGAGGGAGCAGTAAAAAAAGTACTTAAATGTAGATGATTACTTTTGTGTTAAAAGATGATTTCCAATGGATAGGTTTCACTCTGTATAAAGTCCGTTGCAGTTAAATCTCAGGTAATGCTTAAAAATATTCAGTTTTCAAAATCAAAGATTCATGTAGATGAAGTTCACATCGAAGCTTCTGCAGAAATTAGTGATAGCTGAGCTAAACAGGTTCTATCAGACCCACACGCTGCTAAAATCTTGGAACATTGATTATGGACATAAAACTCTACGAATTCGGATCTTCAAGGTCTCTTCGTTGCCAATGGCTTCTAAAAGAACTCAACCTTCCATACGAATCAGTCGAAGATCGATCACTATTCAGAAGTGATGAACTAAAGAAGATTCACCCACTTGGGAAAATGCCTGCAGCCGTGATTGATGGTAAGCCGCTCTTTGAATCTTCTGCAATCTGCACTTTTATCGCCGAACAAACTAAGCATATTGATTTGATTGCCAAGCAAGGCACATGGTCTAGGGCTCAACATGATCAATGGGTTTGTTTTAATTTGAGTGAGCTTGAGGCTTGGCTGTGGAGTAGCGCAGTCAACACTTTCATCCTGCCAGAGTCAGAAAGACTTGCAGAGTGTATCCCTCAAAACGAAAAAATGTTTAAGAAGGGAGCATTGGTTATAGATGAATATCTCAGTGATCATAATTACTTCATTGAAAACCGGTTCACAGTGACGGATATCATCATCGGCTATACTTTGAATTGGGCGAGAAAAAAGAGTCTAACTGAGGACTTTCCATCAATATCTGCTTATCTTAAGCGGCTTTTCGCTAGAGAACATTGTGTTTTGACACAGGGCTGACCTGCCGAAGGGATTTAATGTCATAGGCTTTTGTATTTCACAGGTCTCCCAAACGCTCCTCAATCATTCTTCC
>AGAU01000294.1 GCA_000224765.2 SAR324 cluster bacterium JCVI-SC AAA005
TGGTTAAATAGCCCTCTTTCTGTAGACGCAGACGACAATGCAGACATAGACGACGATGCAGACATAGACAACGATAAGAACAACGGATTATAAATCCGTAGTATAATGAAAGAAAATATGGGTAAATTCTGGGATAATAGCCAATAAATACGCTCATTTTTCAAAATAGTAGCAAAAATATCGTAATTACTTCTTGATATAGCCCTGAAATATGACCTTTGCTCTTGTTTATGTGCCTACACTTCAACTTGAAAAACCAGTGGCGCCAAAGCATACAGAAAGGATTTGGCGATAAGGCCAAGTATCCTGCAGTTGCTCTAAAGTCATCCAAGTGGGTAACGGTTTTTGACAGGAGAGGAGGTACAAAGTGAAACCCCACCCCTCTACGTTATTGAGTATAGCCAAGGCCTAAGTTTTAGTAAATTTGTTCGACAAAATAAATCGTTGACTGTTGATTCTTAGACTTTGTTTCCATTATCTCTCTCTGGGAAATGGATTTTGGGATACTCTCCCCTTCTTCTCTGTCTAAAATACTTTTCTCATAACTTTCAGATACAGTAGGCAGAGTTGCTGTAAGATGTAGAAAAAATCGACAAAACCCAGCAACAGGAGAGAGAATGACCAGAACAGAAGCATTTGATAAAGCTTGGAGAATCGCCTTCAAAGAGAAGGATTTCTCTCTAGTCGATCAAATTTATCATCCAGAATATTCTGCTTATGATGACAGAACAGGTATTGATGTAAATTTGGAGGCAG
>AGAU01000293.1 GCA_000224765.2 SAR324 cluster bacterium JCVI-SC AAA005
CTTCAGAGCTGTCTGGTGCGGCAAAGACTCTGTTACACTACCAAAGGAATTACTAGATAAGTTTCGTATATCCCGTGGTGTCAAACAGCGAGCACTTAGAAGCTTGGAGGAGGCTGGTCTGGTGAGTATTGTCCAAGAAACTGGACGTAGTCCTTTGATCACTTTGCGCAAGGTGTAACTATTAGCAAAATAGCTATATTTAAAGAGCCAGAATGGGTAAACCCAGAGCCATTTTCATCTATTATTTTGTCGAACTAAATTATCGAAAATTAGAGTGAGGCTGTACTCAATAACGTATGGGGGTGGGGTGTCACTTTGTACCACCTGCTTGCCTTGCACAAAGAACTACTCATAATCTTCCCAGTTCCAGTCCTGACCCTCGCTGGGGTCTTCTGCTAATTCCTCGTTAACACTTTCTTGTGTAATTATTTTCCCATCTTTGTAGGTTACAGCAGATAGCGATGAATAGTAGGTAGGTGGATAAGTCATCGTAGATTTAAGATATCTTTCGATGCACAAGAACTCATCATTTTCAAAGATTTTTTTAAATGGACCGGATCTAAAAGATTCGCCGTATGTTGAAACAATGACTTTATCCGAATCAAGATTGACTTCTAATCCTGCTCTAAAATCAAATGCAGAATACTCAGGGTGATAGATTTCATCAGCTAGTGAGAAATCATTATTTTTAAACGCTATTCTCCATGCCTTCTCATATGCTTCTGCTTTCGTCATTCCCTCTCCTAACACTGCTTTCCGTGATTTGATTTCTAGGATAGTGTAGCCACCAACTGCTTATCTGTAAATCACTCGTAGTCTTCCCAGCTCCGGTCTTGCCCTTCGCTAGGATCATAGTTAAGCGCTTCTCGTTTGGTGCTCTGAGTAATTATTTTTCCGTCTTTGTAGGTGATCTTTGAAGTAACTGAGACAAATATCTCTGTACCCTTGTAGTTGGCAAATCGGTGTACTTCTAAAATTTCTTCATTCTCAGATACAGTCTGCGGCGGGCCAAATGTGATGGTTTCCTTAAGAGTTAAAACAACTGTTTTATCTGCCTCCAAATTTACATCAATACCTGTTCTGTCATCATAAGCAGAATATTCT
>AGAU01000292.1 GCA_000224765.2 SAR324 cluster bacterium JCVI-SC AAA005
AAAGAGCGGAAACATCTCAAAAGCCCTTGGGTCCTCTCCAGGATTTTCTCTTTGATCGACCAAACCTACCCGAATCCCTTGAATCCTGCTTTGAGCAATACGGGAGTCCAGATTTTCCTCCTGATCATTTGCATTAGCGTCAAAAATTCCTACAGCAGCGAATTTACCTGGCTGTTCACGCTGAACATCGGCTACGTAGTGGTCCTCAGGACCAAGCGGAACTACTATAGCTTTGTCTACCCCAGCATTTCCCATTTCCTTGATTAAGTCAGCAGCAAGTACTTCCCGATCAGCTTCCGCTAATCCAGCGTGAATCGGTCTAGGATATCCATCTGAGTATTTTCGAAATAAATGTAAGTGTGCATCGATGACGTTCATTTTGTTCTCCCGACTAAACGAATTATAATTCATCACAACAATCAGTGATTAGCCCTTTTTATCTTGATGAACCATAAGCCTGTCAATGAAAAATTTGATTTTTTTTCATGACTTTTAGAGGGTGGATATTTGAATCAAAAGAATTCGTAATATTTAGGAAGGCCCGTCCAAACGATTTTTGGTAAACATCTCAGGAGATGATGATGAAGGATTTATGGAAAAAAAGTGCGTCTGAAATCGCAGGATTAGTCAAATCAGGCCAAGTCTCTGCAGTTGAAGTTAGCCAATCCACATTAAATCGTTTGCAAGAAGTCAATGGGAAACTAAATGCGGTTGTCATTAAAACACACGAAGATGCCCTACGCTCTGCTGCGCTGGTAGACAAAACAATTGATTGTGGAGAAGATCCAGGAGAATTGGCTGGTGTGCCTATCACAGTCAAAGTCAACATTGATCAAGCAGGATACGCAAATACAAATGGTTTAAAGTTACAGGAGAATCTGATTGCAGACCAGGATAGCCCTGTGGTAACCAACTTTCGCAAAGCTGGAGCAGTTATCATTGGTCGTACGAATACCCCAGCCTTTTCCCTCCGCTGGTTCACTCGAAACCAATTACATGGCCATACAATAAATCCTCATAATTCCAAAATTACTCCGGGAGGTTCCTCTGGAGGGGCTGCTTCTGCAACTGCAGCAGGAATTGGTGCGATCGGACACGGTACAGATATTGGGGGCTCTGTCAGATATCCAGCCTACGCTTGTGGGCTCCAAGGTCTTCGCCCAACTCAGGGACGCTTCCCTGCATGGAATCCTTCTGCTAAAGACAGACTCATTGGTGCTCAGTTAATGGCAGTTTCAGGACCAATTACAAGAACGATCGCTGATCTGGAATTAGCCACCAAAGCAATGTCTGGTTCAGATCTAAGAGATCCATGGCATGTTCCTTTGCCGTATGAGATGGGTGATTTTCCACGACGTGCTGCGCTTTGCGTGAACCCAGATGGAATGCAAACAGAAAAGTCTGTAGAAAAATCAGTGAGACAAGCTGCGGAAAGGCTAAAAGATTCTGGTTGGGAAATAACGGAAGTAGAGAGCCCACCCCTTCAAGAACCTGCAAGATTGCAGGCTATTCTGTGGCTTGCTGAAACACATCGTGTAGGAACAGACATTCTAGAAAAAGAGGGAGATCCAGATGCCATCCACGTTTTTGGGGAGATGACCAAACTCTCGCCTATGCCAACGATAAATGATGTGTTGGATGCTTTGCAGGCACGTTTGGGATTTCTACGTGACTGGCAGATTTTCCTGGAAAAATATCCTGTCTTGATCTGCCCTACTTCTAGTGAGCCTCCATTTTCAGATTTGCTGGATCTAGAAGATTTTCCAAGAGTTATTAGGGCCCAGCTCACCCAGGTAGGGCTTCCTTTGATGGGCATACCATGTCTCTCCATCTTCACTGGATACAATGAGGGGCCTGGCGGAAAAATACCAATGGGCGCTCAACTTGTAGGGGCACGCTTCCGAGAGGACATTCTCATTTCTGCTGCCAAAGAGATTGAGGTACGCAGTCCGAAGATTGAAATCGGAGAGCCCTAAGCCGTCTCGTGAAACTGGACCATGGAAAGCAGCTGGTCAGAAAAATATTTCTAAGCCTATTTAGAAAGGTTTCCGTTGAATCATGAAGGACCCCTCTTAGTCTGTAATTCTTGGAGTGCCTGCTTTTCCTCTTTTAATGCCTCAATCTTTTGCGTTATTCGAACAATCAACTGAATCATTTGGAATTGGCAACCACAGGTCTTTCTTTCCATAGTGTGACTTTCCTTTATGAATGTTGATGCAGGTCCAAGCTAACAAATGTTGGTTAGATCACCCTGGCTGGTGATCCAAAATATCCCAGCACACAGTCAGGACATGATAGTCCGTTTTACCAGGCGGAGACTTGAGTCTATCAATTTTTTGGCCCTCTCGAGTGAGAATTCTAAACCAGGCGCCATGTTGGTGATCAACAAATTGATCCCATGCGTAGCGCCAGAATTCGATATAATCCTCTCGATAATTTTGCTTTTCTGTCAACCAAAAAAGACGCCAAGCTGTTGCAATGGATTCCGCCTGAACCCAAAAATACTTGGTGGGCGCGCAAGGTTCTCCATCCGGACCAAATCCATAGAAGATTCCTCCATAATCTGTATCTCTTCCATCTTTCATCCCATTTCTGTAGAGCATCTCCGCACGATCCAGGTACCATGACCGCGGACGAATTTCCAAAAGACTCAGCAGGAGGCGGGCCCACTCTACCTGGTGTCCAGGCTGAAACCCCCAGGGCTTGAAGAGGTCCTCTGGCTGATCCTTGTGGTAATCCATATCCGGAAGCCAATTTTGTGAGTAGTGTTCCCAGACCAGTCCACCACTCAAATCTGCCAACTCTAGAGTAAATTTCTTAGCTAATCGCTCGGCTCTGTCTAGGAATTTTTCCTCACTCGTTGCTTTCCAGGCTGCTAGACAAGCTTCACACATGTGCATATTGGCGTTCTGTCCGCGATAGCTATCGGGATCCCTACCTGACCAACTCAATTCATCAAGATAAGCCCCTTGTGTTGGCTCCCAAAAATGTTTTTCCAGCAGCGACCATACTTCATCGAGGACAGACCGTGCGAATGTAAGCCCAGCTTGAAGCGCATGAGAAGCAGCAAATAGAACAAAAGCGTGACCATAGGCCATTGCTGTCCCATCGCTGACTCGGCCTTCTTTTAATTCCCATGCATAAAAACCATCCTGCATCCGATGAGCTGAAGTCAGAAATCTTAGCCCGTGTTCTGCCAGCACCAAGTCCTCAGGGTTCCCATCTCGGCAGTATGCACCTGCAAAGTTGAAAATAAAACGGCAAGAACTAACAATGTGTCTAAGATCTTTATCGAAAAGAGTCCCGTCGTCTTGAAATCCGTGAAAGAATCCACCACTTGGATCGAGGGCACTTCCCCTGTAAAAATTTAATACTTTTTGGACGTGATCTTTTAGAAATTCTACATTTTCAAAGTCAGGGTAAGAAAATGAAGCTGACGTCATTGAATTTATCTCTGTTATATGGAAGTGGGAGAACTTACTTTGGCATTGTCTAGTTCGAGCAAAGACCTCACTTGATTATGTAATCTATTGTTCACGAATATGGTAAGTCTCTCAAGAAATGAAGAATGATCACGACTTGGGAATTCTCCACCAAGATGAGATTTTTCAAGAAAGCTTCCTGATCGAATTATGTAAAACTTAATGAACTTTTCTATTTCTACTCTCAACTTAGCCACTCTGTGAATGGCATTGTCATAACCCTCGTATTATTCGCGGCACTTTCTCATGCTCTCTGGAATTTGCTGCTAAAGCAAACGGAGAGCAGGCTCATGATGATGATGTCGATGCATACGGTTACTGGTTTACTAGGGTTGGGGCTCATTCCATTTATTGGTCCTGTTGAGGAAGCAGCTTGGCCTATGCTGCTTATATCTACTGTCGTCCATGGCGTTTACTATGTATTTTTGACCTTTTCATATCGAAACGTAGAACTTGGTCAAGCTTATCCAATATTGAGAGGTACAGGGCCCATGGTAGTCTTTTTAGCATCCTTGATCTTCTTCAATGAATCCGTCTCTGGCTTCCAATTACTTGCTTTCTTTTTGATTGCTGGAGGAATCTTCAGCCTCAGTCTGCGTTCTTTTAGTTATTTTCAACAACAGCCTGCAACAATTTTTTATGCACTTGGCACTGGAGTTTTCATCGGTATTTACAGCTTAATCGATGGGGTTGGGGTAAGAAATTCTGGGAACGTTCTTGGATATATCTGCTGGCTTTTCTTCTTAGAAATGTTGATGGTGCAAGCTTATGCCTTCTATTGTTACAGAGGCGATACAATCCCACGATTGATTAAGCTAGGCTGGAGTGGTGTCTGGGCTGGGTTACTGGCTGCCTTTGCCTACGGATCTGTGCTTTGGGCCATGGAATCAACTCCCATCATGCTCGTTGCAGCACTTCGAGAATCGAGTGTAGTCATGGCCTCAGTGCTTGGAATCCTGATCCTCAAAGAGAGCAAAGATCTAATAAAAGTATTGGCTGCCGTACTGGTAACACTGGGGATTATCTTCCTCAAAGCCTAGAACCATGGATAACCTTAGGTAGCTGCTGAAAGATGTTCAGGGGCAAATTCTAAAATCTCTGGGGATGTTGAACCTTGCAGCTGATTGATCTCCCTCTCAACTTCTCTCACGGCATCACTCCCAACTTGAACTTCCAAGGAAAGTTTATATTTTCTACTATGCAAAGGCTCCAAAAGGACAACTCGACCATTTTCACGTTCGAAACGCTTCGGGTTTGGGAAATTTGATCCTGGTTCCAACCCGGTCACATATCCATTCTTGAGCGATGCTGTATTCTTCCAAAGTGAAAAGCAGGGCATTTGTTCTAAAGAAAAAATCATCGAAGTCCCGAGATTTCCTGCCTTATTTCGCAACATCACCTTTGATTCACCCGTAGAATCTCCCAATAATTCGTAGAAATATACTTGCTCTACGTAACCGTTCGTAGGTCCACAGAATTCCGACATCGTAGTTACATTCTCACGGGCACGCCGATCTCTTGGTGATGCGCGCTTTACAGGAGCCACCAATTTGGAACCTTCCTCCAAGAAAGGAGGCCCATAGTTGCAGTGATACAGCATTTCAATTTCTTCAGGTGTTGAGTTTAGGTTTGTCACTTCGTCTACAATGGTCAGCTTGTTTGAACCCAGCTCTGTTGAAATTTCAGTTGTTAACCTAAGTGCCGGGCCAAAAAGCATAGTTTCCTCCACAATACCCCGAATCCTGAGAATTGTTGAGGTTCCGACTTCAACCTGAACCTCAACAAACCGAGCTGGAATGTTGGCAATCTTTCCATGGAGTGGAAGAAACACCTCTGCTTTGTTTCCATTATTATCAATGATCACATCATTACCTGGGGCACCATTGCTACTCAGGCCACAGCGTACAATCCACTCATTAAAACCTTTTAACCAACCAAGGCCACCACGATCATTGAGTTCGATAAAGGCAGGATGCACAAGGTCCCTCACTGGAGAGTCCCAGCCCAGAGTCTTACCTGAATATGATCCTCTCCAAATCCCCATTCCTCGAGTTGGGACCACAGCAAAAGCAAAAACACCATTATTCACCTCAATTAAATCTACCCCTTGCTGAAGACCTCCCTGCAAGGTAGATTTTTTAATTTCCCAATTTGATGAGGAGTTCGTAGATAAATTCTGTTCATTTAGTTCTAGTGAATCAATCCAAAGATGCTGGTCCACATCCGTAATTACTTGGTCAAACGTTACTGACATAAAAAAACTCAAATAATTGTTCTTGACAGATAAAATTTTAAGAAAAGGATCATAAAAGTTTTCTTTCTGAAATTTCACTATGAAAATCCAAGATCAGATCAGAAAGCTCTAACCCAGACAGTTGTATCGTGAAAAACAGCTCCTCCATTTGGTAGTGCTGCATCAGCTGAAGTTAGAGTGTTTACTCCCTTAGATGCTGGGAACGCTCGGTTTGCCCACAACCCTTCAATCACTACCAACCCTGGCTGTACATCCTGATTAGCTTCTAAAGCGACCTCGATTTCACCTCGCTCATTACCTAGCTTAACTTGCGCAACATTTTCTAGTCCCTCTTGTTTTAGATCCTGTGGATGCATCCAAGCTTTCGGTGACGTCAACCGATCTTGAGATAGAGACATCTCGTTAAATGTGGAATTTAGAAACCACCTTGCAGGAGGTGTAATCAGGCGATACGGCTTTTCCTTTGACAAACTATCACGCACTTCCCAATGATCTGGGAGCTTTGGCATCTCTTGGTTTCCTTGACCCCAATGAGTCCAATCTGCATTGAAATGGAACTTACCATCTTAATGACCAAAGCCATCCAAAAAGTGCATTTTTCGAAAACCAAGATCTAAATCAATTTCAAAACTTTTTTGTTTGAGTGGAATCTTTTCTTTGAAGCCCGATTTTTCCAGCATGCCTGTGATCAATTCCCATTCGCTTTTCAAAAAGCCCTGATGCCTCGCTTCTAGTTGAAGAGCAAGTTCCTGAATCACCCGATGGTTGGACCGACACTCACCGACCGGTGGCACAACTGCCTTGGCGATCTGAAAAAAAGTATGGCCTGCAGCTGAATAGCAGTCATCGTGTTCTAGAAAGTTTGTTGCAGGTAGCACCACGTCTGCCATTTCTGCACTCTCTGTCATGAATTGTTCATGAACACAAATAAACAGGTCCTTCCTAGAAAATCCTTGCTGAACCAGGTTAGTTTCAGGTGCCACAACAATCGGATTTGTATTTTGAATGAAGATAACCTTGATAGGAGGCCCTCCTTGTAGATCGTCAGGATAACCGCAAAGGATCTGTCCAATTCGTGACTGATCCAAGATCCTTGTTGACTGATCTAGTCTATCAAAACCTTTGATCTCGGAAACATCGAAGGGGCAAATTCCCGAATTGCTGTAAAGAGCACCCCCACCCAGATATTTCCATGCACCCGTAACCATTGGTAAACAGCTCACCGCATGCATGTTGGTTGCTCCGTTTCTGGAACGTGTAAAACCATAGCCTAAGCGCAAAAAACTTCTGGGATTACTGCCATACAGCCCAGCAAACTGTTCAATCTCGCTAACAGTCAGGCCTGTGATTTGGGCTGCCCATGCTGGCGTTCTTTCCCTGAGGTGTTCTTCAAATCGTTGAGGATTATCTGAATATTTGCTGAGATATTTCCAATCTGCTAGACCTTCACGAAACAGCACGTGCATCACGGCACAAGCCAGCGCTCCATCTGTACCAGGTTTTAGCCGGAGGTGTAAATCTGCTCGCTTCGCAGTCTCAGTGGTGTAAGGATCAATAACCACCAGCTTGGTCCCACGAAGTCTTCGGGCTTGCTGGAATCGATGGATGACGTTGATCTGGGTGTTAACTGGATTTCCGCCCCAGACAACCAGCAGATCTGTTTCACTGATCTCTCTGGCATCAATACCACGCTTCACTCCAGCTCCCACCAGCCACCCTGCATCAGACAGTCCTACACAAATCGTGGAGTGTTGCCTAGAATAGCCCATCACATGACGAAGTCGCTCAATTCCATCTCTTTGAATCCACCCCATCGTACCAGCGTAAAAATAGGGCCAGACGCTTTCCGGCCCAAATGATTCACTACTTTCCTTGAGGGCATTTACTGTCAAGTCAAGCGCTTCTTCCCAAGTGATTTTTTCAAAAGCACCGATCCCTGTGCCCTTGGGGCCAACTCTTTTTAAGGGATATGTCAACCTGTTTTGATGATGATGTCTCTTTGCATAATTAGCGACTTTACCACAGATAACCCCATCCGTATAAGAGTGTTTTTTTCTACCTCGAATCCGCTTTATCTGGTTTTGCTCATCTCTCTCGACCTCCAGTGCACAAGTACTCGGGCAATCATGGGGACAAGTACTATTCAACCACTTTGATTCGGAAAAACCCATGAATTCCTCAGCAAAATGTTTAAATAATTTATTCTGATACGGTACCGAATTTATATATCACTTGAAAGCCGATCAAGCCTTTCCAAAAGGAAATACTGATTTTGGGGGTCGGAGAAGAAGTGTTGAATGAATTTTTAGTCTTACAGACTAGCCACTCGAAGTTTTTTATCATTGCCTTAAAAATATATTTTTCTTTTATAAAAGAATTTTTAAGGAATAAAATGATCAATTTTAATATTAAATATTAAATAAAATCAGTAACTAAATTTAATTTAGTTTGAATCAAATCTAGCGGTACAATTTTATGTTGCATTTTAGTTACTAATTTTTTATATAATAGAGACATGTCCTAACAAAACATATTCACCAAATTTCGGAGCAAACTCATGGCAATCTTGCAAAACTCCAGTGATCAACGAAAAACCAAACGATTTGAAGTGGCAGTACCTGCCCAGGTGACCAGTTTTGAATTCTCAGAGCTAGTACGAGTTCATGATCTTTCCCGAGGGGGTTGCCGCATTTCCAGTGAGGGGTCTTTACCACTCGATAGAATTGTTCATCTTGAACTCTACATACCCAAACTGATTCACAATAACCGCAAGTCTAAAGGACTGATGAAGTGTGGTATGATTTCTGGGAACATCACCTACTGCTCTAAGTGGCAACTTGGGGGTATCAAACAATATGGGATTCAATTTCTAACCAGCCCCATGGAAGCACATGGAATTCCTAAAATTATTCGAGAAATTCAGCACAATAGTGACCGCTACAGCCCATCTATGCGCTGGGTAGCCTGACAATTTTCTTCACCAATTTAAGAACTCTCCCCGATATTAGCTGCCATAAGTTTTTCCCCAAGCTGACAAGTTGTTGAGTTGATAATAAATTTTCTCATCAGCTTGTTTCCTGAATTCTTCAATTCAAAAAGTTAAAACACATTTAAAAATTAAAAACTGATTCAAATTTCTCTTTCTTCTCAGGCTACATTATATCTAGAAGCTAGTTATCTACATAGCAGCGAGCCAATTTAGGAAAATCGATCCCAAGATTTTCTTTAGTGGAGGCTCTCAAGTTTATTTGCTACTTGATTTCAATTGAGCCTCCAATCAATTGAGGGTATTCTCTGAAAATTAGTTGGACCTTTGTCTCAAAAACAGATTTTTTTCATCAACTCATTCGAGAAAAACAAATGAAGCTCAGAGTTTTTCTAAAATTTTTTTCCTGCCAATGGTTGATTGTTCTGATCCTTGGTGGTTCTTTTATTAGTGCAGCAGAGATTCGTGTTCTCAACTGGCAGGGCTATGGAACAGATGAATCCTGGGCCCTCGAAATGTTTAAGGAGCGTACTGGTATTGAGGTAGTTCATGATTATTTCAACTCCGAACAAGAGATGCTGACGAAGCTCAGAACCAACCCTGGAGTGTACGATGTTGTTTTGATTAATAGTGCTTACACGGGACAAGCTGCTAAAGAGGGTTTGATTGAAGCAATTGATACCACAGGGATGGTGAATGTGGGTGACCTTTCACCCAGCATGCGTAACGATCCAAAGCTGGTTGCTGATGGTAAAACCTATGGAGTTGCATGGGTTTGGGGTGTGACATCTTTTGCGATTGATAGAAGCGATTTTAAAAATGCTCCTAATTCAATAGAAGCACTGTGGGATCCGAGTCACGCTGGCCGAGTAGGTTGGCGTGACGATGCGGTAGAAGCAGTGCAACTGGCAGCTATAGCCTTGGGTCAGGATATTAACAATCCAAGTGATCTCAACGCCATCCGTCAGAAGCTCCGGGCATTAAAACCCCAAATTCGAACGTTTTGGTCATCAGAAGATGAGTGGAATCAATTCATCTCAGCCAATGAGTTCGACTTAGCAACCTACTGGTCTGGCTCTGCCTCACGTTCCAAGAATGCCTTCGGTCTGCCTGTCGAATTTATCCTTCCCAAAGAAGGAGCCATCGGTTGGTTGGACGGACTCTCCATTCCAATGAATGTACCGAACCGTAATGAAGCGAAGGCATTCATCAACTTCATGATTGATCCGGATTTTTACGTGAAGTGGGATACCGAAGTTGGTGCTCCGACCTCAGCCAATGCAAAGGCGGTGTCGATGCTTCCACCGGACGCCTTCAATCGAACGACTTTCAGTGATTCTAAAAAAGTCGCCAATGTTCAGTTCATGGGTCCAATGGAGGATGGTTTACGAGAGAAAATTGTTGAACTTTGGCAGGAAACAAAAACATATTTTCAAAATTAATCTCCTTATTCCACAGAAAGTCTTTGGTTGAAGACTCATTGGACTAATGAATCAAAGAGCAGCAATCCTCAGCCTGATCACCCCGGCATACCTCTGGCTGGCGTTGACCATTTTGCTGCCTCTCTCTGCAATGCTCTATTACAGCTTTCTCAGTGATGTGCCAATCGGCAATCGAGAAGTGTCCTGGACAACAGAAAACTACAGGACTTTTTTTGAGAAAGCCTTTTACAGTGAATTGATGCTCCGCTCATTTAAACTTGGAGCGGAGGTCACCTCTATTTGCCTGCTTCTAGGTTTTCCTTGCGCTTTGGCTCTTGCCAAATCAATCCGAGGACGTACCAAAGAAGCCCTTTTTCTGCTGATCATCTTACCTTTTTGGTCAAACGCCCTGGTTCGCATCTTCTCATGGACGATGGTTCTTCGAGGAAATGGGATTTTGGAATACTCAATCAATTGGCTCTTGCCTGGGACAGGCCCACTTGATCTGATGTTTACCTATCCAGCTATCCTTCTCGGTCTGGTTCATTCTTACCTTCCTTATATGATTCTCACCTGCTACATATCGATTGATGCCATTGACAACCAGTTGCTAGAGGCAGCCCGATCGCTGGGTGCAGGAAAATTGACCATACTCTTTCGCTTAATTGTTCCTCTAGCGTTACCGGGTATCGTTGCGGGTTCATTTTTGATTTTCATTCCTGTAATCGGTTCATTCATGGAACCTCGACTACTTGGTGGGCGAAACGGAACGTTCATTGGAACTATTATCGAGGATCAGTTCACCGCTGTTTTCAATTGGCCCCTGGGTGCAGCCTTGTCATTCATCATGATGGGGCTCGTTCTTCTAATTCTTTTTGGTTTCTCACCTCTCGTGCGTCGCTTAAAATGATTTTTCTCAAATGGATTAGTAGGATATACCTGATTTGCATTCTGCTCTTTTTGTATGTTCCAATTTTGGTGATGATTGCCCTATCGTTCAATGAATCCCAGTTGTATCGGATTCCAATTGAATGGAGTACACGATGGTACGAAGCTTTGGCAAGTAACAGCAAACTACACTCCGCAACTTTAAATAGCTTAACGGTGGCTCTACTGAGTACTTGTCTCTCCACTTTAATGGGAACTGCAGTTGCCCTTGCTTTCTTCAGGCATGATTTTAGGGCAAAGCGTTTACTGCAAGTCATGATTTTTCCACCGATCACGATCCCCTGGTTAATCATCGGTACTGCGATGCTTGTCTTTTTCTTCTGGGTTGGAATAGGACGTGGGCTCCATGCCATGATACTTGGTCATGTAGCTTTGTCGTTGCCCTACGTGGTTATTGTAGTATCAGCAAGGTTGAAATCTTTTGATTCCGCTCTCGAAGACGCAGCCAAATCCCTTGGGGCCAGTTACTGGCAAACTACTTTCTGGGTCACTGTGCCTTGGCTAATGCCGGGAATTATCGCAGCAGCCTTGTTTGCTTTTGCTGTTTCATTGGATCAATTCGTCATTTCTTACTTTCTAGCAGCACCAGGATTTACAACACTTCCAGTAGAAATTTACACTGCGATCCGAAAGGGTTTTACTCCCGAAATTAATGCCATTTCCACACTCGTCATATTCCTTTCGATGCTATTGCTTCTTGGGGTATCCCGCTTCTATCGGTTTGGTGGGCGGAACTGATGGCTAATGTAAGTGTTCTGAACCTTAGCAAGAATTTTGGTACCACCACAGCGCTAGATCGTGTCTCATTTCAATTTGAGGATGGAAAATTTTTTGCTCTATTGGGCCCCTCAGGTAGTGGCAAAACAACTTTGTTACGTATGATTGCAGGCTTTGAGAGTCCGGATCAGGGCTCAATTCATATCGGTGGAAAGGTTGTGGATCACATCCCTGTGGAAAAGCGGGATATTGGCATGGTGTTTCAGAACTACGCACTTTTTCCAAACATGAATGTTCAGGCTAATGTGGGTTTTGGATTGAGGGTGCGCGGGATTTCAGGATCGGAAATGAAGCGTCTAGTCGCAGAGGCGCTAGAACTGGTTCGGCTTTCAGGATTTGATAACCGTCAGCCAGATCAACTATCGGGAGGGCAGCGACAACGTGTTGCGCTTGCTAGGGCAATCGTTACAAAACCTCGTGTGCTTCTGCTTGACGAACCTTTAAGCGCATTAGACCGGACTCTGCGTTTGGAAATGGAGATTGAGCTGAAACGCATTCAGCGTGATGTGGGTATCACCACGATTTTTGTTACCCACGATCAAGAAGAAGCGCTAACCATGTCCGATCAAATTGGGATCCTTAACGAAGGTCAGCTTGTTCAGCATGGCAGCCCAGTCGACATATATGAAAATCCCCAGAGCGTCTTTGTTGCTCGTTTCCTAGGTGAAGCCAACTTATTGAGGGGCCAAGCTGATGGTAAAAATGTAAAATTAGAAATTGGCGGCACAGTTAAGACACTTAGCAAACCTGCTTATCCTCAAGTCATCTGCTCCATCCGTCCTGAAAAAATTTCAATCCAGAAAGAACAGGAGGTACACCGTTCCAACGGAAATCGTGTAGCGGGTCGAGTCAACGAACATATCTTTAATGGGACAAGTCTGACCTACCTGGTCCAGTGTGGGAATCTGGTTGTCAAAGTCTTCGTGCAAAATCTTTCGGGGGAGGTTATTCCACCAAATTCCTCAGTTCATCTCTTCTTTCGACCCGAAGACACTTTGGTTTTTCCAGATGCTTGAAATCAGCCCGCTCTCCCAGGAGTTATTGGATGATCAAGCGTTGCACATTTGCATAGACATGCAGCGTATTTTCTTAGAACCGGGGCCCTGGTTTGCTGAAGCCGGTTTGGATCTCCTACCAAAAATTGATCAACTGCTTCATGCAAGGCATATCTCAACTATTTTTACTAAGTTCATTACACCAAGCACACCAAATGAAGCCTTTGGTAGTTGGCAGACCTACTATGAATTTTGGCACCAAGTGACCAAAGAGGAAGCTGGAGAGGAATGGCTGGCGCTTCACCCGACGCTTCAGAAATTTGCTAACTCTAAAAACACTTTCGATAAGACAACCTACGATGCCTTTGCATCGATTCCATTCAGATCATATATTGAAACCTCTAAGCCGTCGGCATTGATTTTTAGCGGGATTGAAACCGACGTTTGTATACTCGCAACAGCTTTGACAGCTGTAGATTTTGGTTATCGTACAATCATCGTAAAAGACGCAGTTACTAGTTCTGAACTCAATTCACACAAAGCCTGCTTCGAATCCATTTTTCCACGTTATTCTCAGCAGATTGAAATCGCAACAGTTGATGAAATTCTCTCAGAGGGAGCATATTATGAACCCTAACAGTTGGTGGACCTGGAACTCAGAGCGATCTGTCGAATTGATCCATCTCGAATCTGGTCTACAAATCACTCCCGTTCTATATGCTGCATCAAAAGAACGAATTTCTCTGCTCAATCCAGGGCCTGAGATTACTTTTGGTCGCCGACCTGTTGGAGATGAGTTAATTGAGTTCACCACTGAAGTGGCTGGAACTATCTTAGAGTGGCACTATACCCTTCAAAATAGCAATTTCATACTTAAATGGCAGGTGCTTCATCATGGTGAGTGGGGTTTAAGGTTCTGGGTAAATCTATGCCTCACTGGGACTAAGGATTTGAATTTTGTTTACGATCGTAAAACAGGTCGCGTGTCCGGAACTGGGACAGATCAGAGCTTTTTATTGACTTCTGAAAAAAAACCTCTGCTAGTTACACAGCATCTGGATCTAGAGGAACTCACGAAAGAATATCATGATCATGGTTATTTTTACTTGGCTTCTCGAGCGGAGTGTGGAGAGTTTCTAGCCTTACGTTTCAATCTTGAAGAGGCTCCCTCCATGACCTTCCGGGGATCTATGGGAGATGATGCAAATAAACTATTTTTTAAGGATTTTCCAAACATTCCGACCAAGCCTAAGGAGAAAGCTTTGGAAGCTATGCATGACGTCCTGGCCTGGAATCACGTTTGGGATGAAGTTAACAGGAGGCCATATACAGCGCTCAGCCGATTCTGGAATAAAAAGAAATTTGGTGGATTTGGCATCTGGCTCAATGACATTCTTTATAATGCCTGGATGTGGGGATTTTTTGACGTTGAGCGCTCGTTAGAAAATCTAGATGCCGTCTTCGCTCATCAGACAGAGGCAGGAAACTTTCCCTGTCTCGTAACTGGGAACGACGCATGGCTAGACCGGACTCAACCACCAATTGCTGCCTTTGTCGTTTGGTCTCTTTACGAAAAAACAGGGCGGAAAGACATCCTTGAGCGCTATGCCGCTGGTCTAAGAAAGAATCTCGAGTGGTTGTGGGCACATAGACAGATGGGTGAAACCGGATTACTCTGCTTTGGCACTAGTCTAGAGGAAGGTGATGGATTGTACAAAGGAACCAAGTTAGCCGCAAAGGACGAATCAATGATGGATAACTCTCCACTTCACGATTCCGTTCCCTTCGATAAAATGACCGGGCTTTTACTAGCTGCTGATGTTGGCATCAATTCCATGGCCGCGCTTGATGGTGAAATGCTGGAACGAATCTTTAACGAACTTGGTGAATTTGATATTGCCCAGCAATTATCTGATCGCACAAGTACTCACAAGCAAAGAATTGTAGAGTGGCTCTGGGATGAAAGCCGAGGAATTTTCGCAAACAGAATGATCAACGGAGACTTTGTAAGTACCCTCGCACCCACCTCTTTCTTTCCAATGGCTGCCGGTATTGGCTCTATTGCGCAGTCTCAAAATATGATTAACAGGTATCTAAATGATAACCAGAAGTTCGGAGGTGAGTTTGGGCTGCCCTCGGTAACCAGGGATAATCCAGCGTACACGGACAACGTATACTGGCGAGGAAGAATTTGGGCTCCCCTCAACTTCTGGGTCTGGCAGGGACTAAGACGTCAAGGCTTTTCAAAAGAGGCTGCGGAATTGGCAGAACAGAGTTGGAAGCTCTTTGAAAAGAATTGGAATCAGCGACTTTGTGGAGAGAATTTCAACGCTGAAACAGGCGAAGTACTTGATCAGCCTGATACAGATGGTTTTTATTCGTGGGGAGCTTTGCTAGCTGCCATCCGGGCAATAGAAAATTGACTTTGTAGTTCAAAACTTTAATTTCAGGCACCTCCTTGAAATTTAATCTTGTAGTAGTAATTTTGACAATGGATTCAGGGTGTTTCAAATAGGAGAATAAAGGATGCACTTTTACCCATCTGAGCAGAAGGAACGACTCACCCTTTCACAAGCTATCGTAAAATATCTGCAGGCTCAATACTCTGAATACGACGGGGTAGAGCAGCGATTCATTCAGGGAATCTGGGGCATTTTTGGTCATGGAAACGTTTCAGGTATAAGCCAGGCTTTGGTTGAGTACGGAAAAGATCTACCCTATCACAAACCATGTAATGAACAGTCAATGGTTCATGCATCAACTGGCTTTGCACGTGCAAAGAGACGCAAGGCTACGATGGCTTGTACCACTTCGATTGGCCCTGGAGCAACCAACATGCTTACAGGGGCAGCAACTGCCACGATATGTCGTATCCCAGTCCTTTTGCTTCCCTCAGATTATTATGCCTCTCGCTACAGTGGGACCGTTCTTCAAGATATTGATCATCTGAGTTCGGAAGACATGTCCGTTACTGACACGTTCCGAGTTGTGAGCCGTTTTTTTGATAGGATCACTCGCCCTGAACAAATCCTAACTTCTTTACCGGAAGCTATGCGCATCATGACCAATCCTGCAGATACAGGAGCGGTAACCATCGCACTGCCCCAGGATATCCAAGGCTATGCCTATGAATATCCAACACACTTCTTTGAAAAAAGAGTGTGGCGGATTGAGCGCAGCTTTCCAAATACAATAAGAATTCAAGAGGCGATTAAGCTACTTAAGGAAGCCAAAAAACCGTATATCATTGCAGGGGGTGGGATTCATTATTCTGAGGCATGGAACGAATTGGCTGCCGTTTCAGAGAGATTTGGCATTCCTGTTGGAGAGACCCACGCTGGACGTGGAGCAATACGCCATGGTTCTGAACTCCACATAGGGGGCACCGGGCATCTTGGGAATCCAGGAGCTGGACGTATTGCAGAGGAGGCAGACCTCGTTATTTGTGTGGGCACAAGACTTCATGATTTTGTTACTGGATCAAACTCAGCATTCCAAAACCCTGATGTGAAATTCATCTCCATCAATGTCAGCGGACGTGATGCTTACAAGCTTGGAGCCATACCAATTACGGCCGATGCCAAATTGGCATTGAGTGCCTTACTAGAATCTGGCACTACAGCTGGTGTTCAACCTCAAAATGATTGGGTCAACAAAGTCAGATTAGAAAAAATTTCGTGGGACAACATCAAACTTACCGAAGTGTATACCCAGCATGCTGGTGAAAAGATGAGTCAAGGGCACCTGATTGGGATTCTCAATGATGAGATGGATGAGGGAGACGTGCTCGTGGCTGCAGCTGGTACAATTCCGGCGGATCTGACCAAGCTCTTTGAAGTGAACGGTGGTAAGGAATTGCATCTGGAGTTTGGCAATTCCTGTATGGGTTACGATATTCCAGCTGCCATCGGGGTGAGATTAGCAGGCGCAGAGAAAGAAGTTTATATTCTGATGGGAGACGGCAATTACCAGATGCATCCGATGGAATTGGTCACTGCTATGCAGGAGAGAACCAAAATTACTATTCTATTGAATGTCAATTATGGTTATCAATCCATCCATGGGCATCAAAAAGCCTTGGTTGGTCATTCACTTGGGAATGAATTCAAGATTCGTGATCTGCGAAGCGGACTCTTAGATGAGGGACTCTTTATTGAGATAGATTATGCTAAGAACGCAGAGAGTGTAGGGTTAACAACATGGGTTGCAAATACCGAAGAGGAAGTACGCAACGCTCTTCAGGAAGCAAAACTTAAGGAGAATTCTTGTATGATTGTCGTGCCAACGGAGAGGAATCGCTCACTGCCTGGTTCTGAAGTATGGTGGGAGGTAGTTGGAGCCGAAGTAACTAATGATCCAAAGACGAAAGCGCTTGTAGAAGCCCGAGAAGAGGGTCGAATCAAACAACGCTTCTATTATTAGTTACTCAACACCACACTTTCAAAACAATCTTTTTGGGTCCGGGCGCTGTAAAGTAATCGATTTAGAAATCTAGACTTCAGCAAATCTCTGTAAGAAAAACTATATTAAAAATGTGATTGGTGGCTTTCCAAATACTGTTCAAAGAATACCATGAAGACCGTGTTTCATGGTGAATTTCACCCATCAATCGTTGTTGAAGAATTAATAGACGGTGTTGGAGCGATCATGCTGAAAGAGGTATTCACTCGGGGAACCAATAGAAAGAATCGGCCAATCACTTGAAGCTGAAAAAAATCAAGCAATTGATACCGGTTTACTCCGCTGATTTAGTTGGCTACTGAAATCGCGATCTTGGTAAAAGAACCGATTATTTTTTAGTCTAGACAGGCATTTCAAGGCAAGGAATTTGTGATGGGTTGTATGCGAGCATCCAGAATTACGCCAGAGTAGGGAAGGCAGGAGCGACATATTGATTATCCGTACTGGGATTTTTATCGTAATGAAACTTTCCCTACCCGCACGAATTCCTCTTTTCCACTGAACGCACAGGTAATCATTTTGATTGATAAATTTACCAAAGAAAATGGCGCGACAGCTCAATCGCCGGGTTCGCAGAGAGATTTAAGCTATCCAAATAAAAATGATGATTTTTTTGGGAAATGCATCTGATTGACTGGAAAGCCAGGAAATATATTTTCGTTCTTTGGAGCCGCTTTGCATTGTGCCATACCAAATCAGAGCGAAGGGGCACATTTGAATTTTAGTGGAGTTCTTGCCGAAGTTTGCTACACCAATTGAATACTTGATCAAGGATTTAGATGAGAATTACCTAATGAGCAATACGCCTGAAATACAACAGCTTCTAAGGATGAAGTATCCTTGGCCCTCTATTCTTCCTCATCCCCCATTGTAGTAGATCAAAGGATTATTGCGGTGTTCTAATTAATGATTTCTAAGACAGATTAAAAATCTAGTATAATCATTTATTGATTTATTATTGGAAATTAATCACTCAATAGAAATTCAATCCTTGATGGCACTGATGGATGTGTGGAGAGCCAATGGGGCAACTGGCTACAATTTTCTTCACAACTATCGCTTAACTTTTGGAGAAGATTGGCAAGCGGAATTGGAGACAAACCTGCTCTGATCAAGATTTCTTTACCAGCTCGGTCTGCCTCTTCCTCAAACTCACGGGTATAGGCTAGACTGATTAAGGATCCTGAAATTGTTGCTAATTCCTCCGCAAAAGTTGCAGAATCATCAAGAATCAAACTGACCACAGCTAATGCCATTAACGAGCGGACCAATCTTCGTGCCGGATGTTTCAATTCAATATGACCTAGTTCGTGAGCCAACACCCCGATTACCCCATCCTTTTTCTCTGCAATTTCTACCAATTCGTCCGTTAAGACCACTACACCACCTGGCAGAGCAAAAGCGTTTGGGCCAATCTCTTCACTTTGACGAAAAACTAATCTGGTAGTTCGTTCGTTTAGAACCAAGTCAGCCATTCGGTTAAATTCTTTTGTGTATTGATCTTGATCCCGAATTGCTAAATCAGAGGGAGCAAATAAGCTTGCATCAAGCATCTCTAAAGTTTCATCACCCGCCATAATCAACCAACTATGAGGAATCAAATTTGCTATTTGGTCACCCAGCCATGGCAAAATGTAGCGTGGAACAGAGACGACTAAGAAAGCCAGAACCATGATTCCTACAAAAATAACACTCTTTTTTTGTTCCAGATAGTTGAGCCAGCTTTCAGCAATCGGTTTCTCACAGAATTCCAAAAACTCCTTGGTTTCTTTATTGTTTTTGACTTCAAATACTAATCCCTCAGCCATTAGTATCTTATAGGGGAGACTTCCCAAAGGAGTATCAATTACCATTTCATCACTTTGCACTTTCCGGTTGATCTCCTTAAAATCTGACTGTAACCAGAAGCTTCCATTACACCACAGCAATACTGCAGGTAAGGATTTAGATTTACCCGACAAATACAACTTTCCTGATATTTCCATTGGCTAATAAATTTAGATACCTACATCAATGTCTTGAAGGTCTGTGAATTCGGATCCAATCACACCTTCTGCAGGCTGGATTTTCCCGATGAACTCATCAAGTGAACCACCAGGAATCAGCTGTAAACTTTCAGTTTCATAGCGCCATCGACGAACAGCTCCCCAAGGCTGAAGTAAACCGAGTGAAATCAGAGTAAGGAACGTATTGCTCAAGACAATCCAGGCTAATCTGAAACCTGAAATGTCGGATTTAAGGCGATGGATACCAGATATTGAAAGACTTCCTAGGATAGAGTTGCGAGCAACAGCGCGATAATGAAAAACAGCCAGATAGAAAGAGATAATCAAAGCAAATGGGCTCAAGTCAATTAACCAACCAGTTGCCTCATAATCTGGGACTAGTATTAGACGGTCAAGATCCCAATCGTGCAGGGCCACAATGCCGAACAAGACAATAACTGGCAACAAAATCATAGAGAAAGCATAGAATAAACCTTTGTATAACCTCTTCAACTTTGGATCTGCTTCCAGTTGTGCTTCACCATAGTTGTAATTAGCAGAAAGATAATTTCCAGAGTACCTTGTCACAAAAGGCTGTAAGAAACCCAAGCTGAGCAAGCCAAGTAGGGGAAGGAGTACGAAGGCCAACATAGATTTTCCATAAGTTCCGCTGAAATCAAAGCGTACATTACGAAAGCTCGTCATCCTCGCGTTGAACCGAAGGCTTCTGTTGGCAAGCCAAGGGAATGCAAGCATTAGCAAAATTAAAGAAATTCCACTTAAAACTAGGCTCAACTCAGAAACGAGACTCCACACAACCAACATCGAAACCACCACAGCTCTACCTCTCAGAATTACCTTTGGATCAGCATGATAATCAAAGCGATGACCTCCCATGAGTGTATGACCTAAGAAAAACTTATGTCTACGAACTTTAGCCCATGCCGAGTAGATTCCCAAAGTGAGAATGCTTAGCAGTAGATTTATTAACCAAATGCCAAAAAATTCTTTTGCTTTCCCTGTAAACTCAAATTGAATATACAAAGAATCTATTTTTTTCTGTGCTAAAGGCTCAGCCCGCAATTCAAAAGCAGCATTTTGAACTTCAAGCACTTGAAGTTCAGTGCTGTACTTATCAGTTTCATCAGTTACTTCAGTTTTTTT
>AGAU01000291.1 GCA_000224765.2 SAR324 cluster bacterium JCVI-SC AAA005
GTAGAGATTTCTCTGACAAAAAAAACTGTTCTATTTAGCAACGGATTAAAGATCAACTATGCAAAGTTAATTAATACACTGCCTTTACCTGAATTTATTCACCTGGTGGACCATGTTCCTTCCTCAATAGTTGCATCCGTAAAAAAATTGAAATGTACTTCTCTATTTCTTGTAAATATTGAATCTGGTGAGAAGTCCATTTATCCTTATCATTTGATTTATAACTATGATGAGGCAATGTTTTCAACAAGGATCACTCAAAAAAATCTGCTAGTAGAAAATACACACAATACTTTTTCTCAATTTCAAGTTGAGGTGTATTTTTCTAAATTAAATCCACAGCAACTTTCTAATGAATCTATAGCGAAAAAGGTTGGTAATGAACTTGTTAAAATGGGATTGATAAAAAATATTCAAAACATTTCTTTTCAATCTATTCCCTACGCTAATATTATCTTTGATTTAGAGCGAGAGGAAGCCCAATCTAATATCTTTTCATGGTTAGAGTCCTTTGGGCTTTGTCGCGAGAATGATGATTTAGACCCTCTCACTGATTGGGAAAAAAAACGAAAGGAAGACAGCTTCGGAGATTTAATATTAGCCGGTAGATTTGCCCAGTGGAAATACTTTTGGAGTGATGATTGTGTCCTTAGAGGCAAATTTATATTCAGTTGAATGGTTTTCAAAAATATTCCTCTTTTCTCCCTTACAGAGTGGACTATGTCTCCTTCGCAATTTTATGTTAAGGTGATTGATCATTTACATTCGTTTAACTACCGAGTTCGAAAAACTTCGATATACTCTTCTGATATTGAAGATATTTATTCTAGCCATATCAAATATATTGAAAATTTATCAATATCTGAGATTGAAAATAGACTTTTGGATATTTCTACTCATTCCAATGATAAATTGAACGCTTTGGACAAACTGTTTGTTGACAAAGGGCTGCTTCTTTTTAAAGAATACATACCATCCAGTATTCTTTGTGAATGCAAAAAAA
>AGAU01000290.1 GCA_000224765.2 SAR324 cluster bacterium JCVI-SC AAA005
GGGGGGGGTAATGTTGTTAGCAAAATGGCAGATGAGGGCATCCAGCATGTTGAGCTCATTGCCTGTAACACCGATCTTAAGGCACTGAACAACTCAACCACCAATCTAAAGATGGAGCTTGGGCGTGAGTTGACAAGAGGCTTGGGTGCAGGGGCTCGCCCAGAAATCGGCGCACATGCGGCCGAGGAAAGTGCTGCTGAGATTGAACAGATGTTGAATGGTGCAGACATGGCCTTTATTGTCGCTGGAATGGGAGGCGGTACAGGCACAGGATCAGCTCCAGTAATTGCCAGAATATCTAAATCAAAAAAAGTTCTTACCGTTGGTGTGGTAACACTGCCTTTCTCATTCGAAGGGAAAAGGCGGATGAGAGCTGCGCTTCAAGGGGTAGCAATGCTTCGTGAAAACACCGACACATTACTGGTAATCCCAAATGAACGCCTGCTAGAAGCAACAGATCGCTCTACAAGTTTCAAAGACGCTTTTCATATGGTAGACGAAGTGCTAGTGCATGCGATTCAAGGGATTACCGATCTTTTGAATGGAGTAGGCGATATCAATGTTGATTTTGCTGATATGCAGACGGTGATGGAAGGAATGGGTCGTGCGGTCATTGGAAAGGGTACAGGTGTTGGCAAAGATAGAATGTTTCGTGCCATCGATAGCGCTATTCACAGCCCTTTGATGCAGGATACAGATATCCAAGGTGCAAAAGGCATTCTAATTCATCTAGTTGCCCCTCGAGATGCGGGAGCTCTGGAGATCACCGCCGCAATGAATCAACTCGAAGATTTAGCTGATGATGATGTGAATCTCATCTGGGGAGCAACTTTGGGAGATACACCTGAAGACCAGGTTTCTGTAACAGTCATTGCAACAGGCCTGCCCGAATGATGTGAGCAGTACGGATGGAAGATTTTCTCCCAGATTCATGGATAGTCTACCACACTCATAATGGTCCCTGTCCATATAGAGCCACTGGTCAGTGGAACAATCTCACTTTTTACGCTGACCAACTACCAATTGAAACTTATGAAACGCTTTTGGGCAAGGGCTTCCGTAGAAGTGGAACCTCCATCTACCATCCAGCCTGTGAGAATTGCCGTCTCTGCATCCCGCTGCGGGTACATGTTTCTTCCTTCCAGCCCAGCCGCTCACAAAAGCGAACACAGCGAAAGAACCAAGATCTGCGAATTGAACACCAACCCGTTGTTTTCAGGGAAGACGTTTTTAAATTATACCAACGTTATCAGGAACATTGGCATCAACGCGGGAATCCAACCTCAAAAGAAGAGTTCATTGAGTTTTTAATTGATAGTCCAGTTCCTTCAGAAATGATTCTTTTCTGGTTGGAGGATGAGCTACTTGGGGTTAGTTGGATTGATCGACTCAAAGATTCAACCAGCGCTGTCTACTTTGCTTTTGAGCCTGGGGCTCAGCGTAGACGCTTAGGAATTTTTTCTTTGCTGCATGAAATTGAATATGCACGGAGTTGTAACCGAAAATGGCACTATCTTGGGTATTGGGTACCTGATTCGAATAAAATGCAATACAAGGCGGACTTTCACCCCTCAGAAGTTTTACTACATCAAATTTGGACACCCCTAACAAAGAAGTTACGTCATGAGTGCTGAATTCACTCATCTGGATAATCGAGAGCATCCTCGAATGGTCGACGTCTCACACAAAACAATCACGGAGCGTAAGGCTGTCGCTCAAGCTGTCATCCGCTTGGGTGAGGAGTTGTTTAAATTATTGAAAGATGATGCGAGTATATCCAAAGGACCAGTTTTTCAAACTGCTATTATTGCAGGTATCCAAGGGGCTAAAAAAACATCAGAAATTATACCCATGTGCCATCCTTTACCCTTGTCGGGTATAGAGATTGAGACTGAATTGGCCGATGGGCTAGCAGTACTGACAGCCACAGTTCGGACAACCGGAAAAACGGGTGTTGAGATGGAAGCGCTGACTGCCGCTAGCGTCGCCGCGCTGACTCTGTACGACATGTGTAAGTCTGTAACCAAAGGCATGGTCATTGAATCAGTACTCTTATTACATAAGACCGGGGGGAA
>AGAU01000289.1 GCA_000224765.2 SAR324 cluster bacterium JCVI-SC AAA005
GAGAAGGGGGGAGGGTGTACCAAAAGCCCCTACCTGTTGTTTATTACCTCCCCTGGTCGATTCTTGTGCGAACGCGAGATCCTGTTAGTTATTTGTCTGCTGAATAATCCCACTAATTCAAATGTTTTATTGAAGAAGCACAGTCTAGTATAGATTTTTCAAAAGGAAGTGGTTCCCAATTAAATATTTGCTTAGTCTCAACATTGTCTGCATTTATACTTTTACCGACAATAGGTACCATTCCTTTAACTTCTCTATCAAATAAACTCATAATTTTTATCATAAAGGTAAGACCTTTCATTGTGCTAACTTTTTCATAGCCATTTTCTTTAAGAAGTTTAGCAATTTCCATAAACTCATGGGCTTCAGCGGTTGTGGGTATCAAACGCTTTCCATTTGCAGCATTTTCTGTAATCGAACGGACATGAATCTTCGCTAAATCTCTAACATCTGACACTGGCAACCCGATTGGAGGAATCATTGACATCTTGTAATGGCCAGTCAACATTCTGGATATAAATTGCATAGACTGACCATCAATGTTCCCAGTTAGAGTCGGTCCCATTACAACCCCTGGACAAATCGCCACTAATTCAATTTTTTCACTTTCTGGAATATTCTTGACAAACTCCCACGCAGCTTTTTCAGCGAGAGTTTTGCTTTTCATATAAGTGTTTATATTGTTTGAGTTCTCATCGGTCCAACTTTCACTATCTACAGTTCCAGTGTTCTCATTACTGTCCAAAATTTTGCCCATCATTGCAACAATGCTAGAAGTTATAATAACCTTCTTCACTTTTGCCTTTTGGGCAGATTTTAGTACCCGCAATGTACCTTCACATGCAGGTTTAATATATTCATCTTTGTTAGTTGGCTCCCTCACGAAGTAAGGTGAAGCGACATGTAATACAGATTCACAACCTCCAACAGCATCATCCCAACCTTCATCACTAAGTAAGTTGAGCTTTACAAATTCTAAATTTTCACCAGGATCTATTTCTTTTTTTATACCATTGATAACTTCATCTCTTCTCCCTAAATCCCGGAGACTCCCTTTTACGCAGTACCCTTCTTTTAAGAGTTCCGCTGCACAGTGCTGTCCTATAAAACCAGAAATTCCTGTAACTAATACTTTTTTCATCTTTTTTTGGATCCTTATTTTCTATGCTTAAAATTTCTTAAAAAGAATATTTTTATAGTTAATGTAAATTACGAGAATATTTTTTTCTCCTTAGAGTTATAATTTTACCATTAAATAAAAGACTTTTTTATTAAGTTATAGTACAAACATTGAATGTTTCATTTGTCGAACTTTTATCCCGAATTTTATATTTCAACGCTAGTTCAACTAGTTGGTTCATTAACGTCAAGTCAAAACCTATTAAACCAGGGTTAAAGATTATTTAGAGATCTTTTATTATTGGCTTAAGTTATTTGAGTTGATCTCGAAGACAAGCACATTGGTAAACCCCAAAAAGAGTGTTAGAATCTTGCAAAAAACCAAATAGGAAGGAAGCAAACTTTTCTATCAACCCTGCAGGAAGTCAGATTCTCGACAGGGGGGAAGGGGACCAAAGGCACCTACCCTTTTGTTTATTACCTTCCCTGGTCGATTCTTGTGCGGACGTGAAATCCTGTTGGTTGTTCCACAAGTTTGTGAAGATAGGCGAGTAAAATCACAGTCTATGGGCTACCTGCTGGATACTATTCAAAGTAGAATTGAGCGCAGACCAGATGTACTGGAAAGTGAGCTGTGGGATGCAGAAGGTCAGAAACTGTCTGGACTAGCACTGGTAAGATTTGTAGTCAGTTAAGGTGTGAACGGTGTAGAAAACACGAGTGACAGCGATTCTGGAACTTCTGGAGGGTAGTCGATGACTCTACCTATACTCTACTGGTTCTGTAAATCCGTAGTCGTAGCCGTCAGCGCTGAAAACTTTAGCGGTGACGTACTTGGACTGGAAGGGAAATACCTTGCCGGTACTTTTCCTAATCCTGACTCTGGTCTCGTCTGTT
>AGAU01000288.1 GCA_000224765.2 SAR324 cluster bacterium JCVI-SC AAA005
AAGCAGATTCGTTGTGCGTGATTAAATTACCAGACTTTGGAATACAAGCCGGCATGCCTCCTCAGATCTTAAGAACTTAGGTTCTAGGAGAGCTGCTTAATCTATTTGTAATTTGTATCTTATCGTAATAGATACTGCTGTAGCAGTAACAGGAGTGGAAGGGAGGTGGTTAGGCAGTTGTGTCTCAGGGTGCCTAGCCCGCACGAATTGACACCGTTTTGTCTGAAACAAACGATCAATCCGGATGATGTTGGTGCATTGAACCTAATTCTTTTGGAAATTTTGTCAAGAGGTCACATGGAAACTATCTGGGGTCTGGATTTAGGGACCACTTCAATTGGTTTTTCTGTAATCAGAATGAACATCAAAAAGGAGCACGGTGAAATCATCAAGACAGGCATCAGAATATTTCCAGAGGGTCTGAATAATGATCATGAGCCTCGCAATAAACGACGAAGAGATATGCGTTTGCGCAGGAGACAACTCCGCAGAAGGAGAATACGCATGATTGAGTTATCCAGAAAGTTTAAGTAGATAGGGCTGCTGCCTGAATTTGCAACAGAGTCCTGGAACCAACTAATGGATCGTGACCCGTACGCCTTGAGAAACAGAGGGTTGAGAGGGCAAATTGAACTCCATGAATTTGGAAGGGCCATCTGTCACCTGGTGCAGCGCAGATGGAATCCAGCATATTTAGTGATGAAGCAAGTAGGGCACAAGTCTGATGCGATGCTGCGAAGGTATCAACTCATTGATGAGCGTGATTTTTTCGAATTTAGGTTCTCATCAGAGCCCCCAAAACTCAGTGAAACAAGTTGATTTTTACGTGGGCGTATACGCGGGCAATAGCCGATTTAGAGAGGGGGGTAAATCGAGGTAAGAAACAGTAAGGGAGAAAGAGGAGCAACTCGCCTTTAGGCTAGATAAATTCGAGGCTAGAGATAAGTCGGAGTAAGTTGAAGGAATTACAACTAAAGTTGCAATGTGGTGGAGGCAAGGAGGATCGAACTCCTGCCTTGTGCCCACTCTGGGTTTCTTCAGGTCTCCTAAACTACTGTTTTTACTATTGATTTTGGTGGTGGAGGCAAGGAGGATCGAACTCCTGACCTCAACGCTGCCAGCGTTGCGCTCTCCCAGCTGAGCTATGCCCCCACTTAGAGCTTTGTTGGAACCTGATGAGCAGGCCTTAGATGGAAGTGGCGTCCCCAAGGGGATTCGAACCCCTGTTACCGCCGTGAAAGGGCGATGTCCTAGGCCTCTAGACGATGGGGACCTGCTGAAGGTTCAGCGAAAGCTCTTAAATATAAATTCCTCCCTAAAAGCTGTCAACTCTCTTTTTGTGAAGCTGCGTACTTTTTCTCCAAGAAGGAATCACAATCCTTGAAAAAACCGACAATTTCTTCTGCCAGAACTGGGGAAATTCCAGATACTTGCCGCAACTCCTCCATACTCGCCTCTCTTACCCTTTTCAAACTACCAAAGTGTTTGAGTAGGGCTCTCTTGCGCCGATTGCCAACTCCAGGGATCTCATCTAACAGAGATTTTAGATTGTCTTGCCGCTTTAGCTTGCGTTGGAACTCAATGGCAAAGCGGTGAGCTTCATCACGAATGTTCTGAAGGAAATAGAGAACTGAAGAATGCCGCTGAAGCCTAATCTCGTTTTTCTGGTTAGGCTTGACGACATATTCGTAGTCTTCGTCATTGCCTCGAGTTACCCCTCGCCTGCGTTCCGAACGTCCCTTGGCCAGACCAATGATATCCTGCTGATGCCAGTCGATTCCTAATTTTTCCAGGACAGCTAGAGCAGCATTAAGTTGACCCTTTCCACCGTCAATGATGATCAAATCGGGCAGAGGTTGTTGACCACTCAATGCCCGCTGGTAGCGACGGGTTAATACCTCCTCCATACTTGCAAAATCATCCGGACTATGAATCGTCCGTAGCTTGTACTTGCGATAGTTCTCTTTGGCAGGCTTGTTTCCTTCCCAACAAACCATCGAAGCTACGGTCATTTCACCGCTAAAATGGGAGATATCAAAACACTCCACCCGATCTGGAAGTTTTTTGAGATGAAGAAAGTTCTGAACTTGCCGGAGAATTTCACTGTCTTTAACGACTCGCCTCCTTTGTTCCTCCAGATTCGCCCGAGCGTTTTGAAAAGCCAGGCTTACTAACTCTTTTTTGTGACCACGCTTGGGAACCATCAGCTGAACCCTGTGACCGGCTTTTCCAGACAAAGCCTCTCCCAATATTTCTTCTTCAGGATACTCAAAGGGCAGCAACACCTGGCGAGGGATTCCTGTCATTTCACTGGTGTAAAGCCGGTTGATGGCCTGACCAAGTAAATTTGCATCCGAGGCCTGTTCACTCGTATCAAAGAAGAAAAAGTCGGAGCCCAACAAGCGCCCATTGCGAATAAAGAGTACCTGGACACCAGCAGTTCCAGCTTCTCGATAGAGATTGAAAACATCTCTATCTTCTCCGTCTGGGGACATTACCGTCTGTCGAGTGAAGATACGTTGCAGTGATTGAATCTGGTCACGTAGTTGAGCGGCTTGTTCAAACTCCAGAGTTTCTGAAGCAATCTGCATTCGCCGTTCAAGGTCCTGCAATAGTTCCTGATCACGACCCTTCAGGAACAGTCGCACCTGCCGCACCAATTTTCCATATTCATCAAGAGCAACATTTCCACGACAGGGAGCTAGACAACGTTTCAGTTGAAAGTTGAGACAAGGGCGAAAGACCTTGCTTCCATCCAGTTCCATTTTGCTGGTTCTCAAGGGGAAGTAGCGCAGCGCTACTCGCATCATGTGACGGGCATCCTGAGCTGAAGGATAAGGCCCAAAGTATTCTGCCTTACGCTCGTGACGCTCTCTCACAAGGCTCAGGCGGGGGTAGTTTTCCTGGACGCTTAGCTTGAGATAGGGGTAAGATTTGTCATCCTTGAGGGCTACGTTATAGCGTGGTTTGTGAAGTTTGATCAGTTGTTCTTCTAGCAGAAGGGCTTCTGCTTCGGTGTCAGTTAGAATCCAAGTCACATCAGCAACCAACGAAACCATGATCTGAATTCGCAGGTTATGCGCAGTAGATTTTTGAAAGTAGGAGCGAATCCGATTTCGTAAAACCTTGGCTTTACCGATGTAGAGCAAATCACCGGATGCATTGCGAAAATGATAGACTCCTGGCGCTTCTGGGAGATGTTTCAGTTTCTGCCAAACCGGAGCTCCTTGGGGAGCACTTTTCATCGAAGCAGAGTGCATTGAGATAATCCTCTGGTGATCTTCATTTTCTACTGAGTCTCTTCTTGAGCTTGCTAACTGGATGACATAGCGTAGCGAATTCTTACGCTTTGCCAACCTTCTTTAAAATGCTGATGCTACCCAAACAACTTGAGGAACATGAACTTCAGGCCCTGCTCGCGTTGGATCATCATGTCCCAAGATCTGTGCTGGGATTTCATACTGAGACAACAGAAACTGGGGTGACTTGGCTGATCCGAGTCTGGGAACCCGATGCTGTTTCCTGTCGAGTAAGTTGGCTAGAGGAATTCGGTTTCCCTGATTTAGAGATGGAACAGGAACATTCTGCAGGAATATTTGTGGGCACTTGTGAAGGAAAGACCTCTAGCGCCCCATACACGCTTCATTTCAAGTATGCCGATGGTCAAGAACATAGTCGACTAGATCCGTATTACTTTCAGCTTTCAATCAGTAGTTACGATCAATATCTGTTTGGGCAGGGTAAGCATCACTTTCTCCATGAAAAACTCGGAGCACATGTCGAGCACCGCGAAGGTGTTGCGGGGGCGCGCTTTGCAGTATGGGCGCCGAACGCTCGAAGAGTCAGTGTGGTTGGAGACTTCAATGGTTGGGATGGAAGAAGGCACCTGCTCCACGTGTTAGGTAGTTCTGGAGTCTGGGAACTCTTTGTGCCTGGAGCTCAACCCGGGCAGTACTACAAGTTTGAGCTTCTCAGTCAGTCAAATCAGTTGCTGTTAAAGAGTGACCCTTTCGCCTTTGCTACCCAGGTTAGGCCATCAACCGCATCACGTATTCAAGAATTCTCTGGTTTTACCTGGGAAGATGAAACATGGCTTGAAAAACGGGAGCAAACGGAATGGCTCTCTCAACCTCTGAACATCTACGAAGTACACCTTGGTTCCTGGAAGCGCGTACCCGAAGAGGGGAATCGGTTCCTGAACTATCGGGAATTAGCAGAAGACCTGATCCCCTACGCCAAGCGCATGGGCTATACTCACTTGGAGTTATTGCCCATAACAGAACACCCCTTTGATGGTTCATGGGGCTACCAGGTGACTGGATACTTTGCGCCAACATCCCGCTTCGGTCCTCCAGAAGATCTGATGTATTTTATCAATCGATGTCACAGAGAAGGATTGGGAGTGATCATCGATTGGGTACCCGGACACTTTCCCAAGGATGCTCATGGACTAGCCCAATTCGATGGAACAACGCTCTATGAGCACGAAGACCCTCGGAAGGGAGAGCATAAGGAATGGGGCACCTTGATCTTCAACTATGGCCGTCATGAAGTACGCAATTTTCTAATCAGTAGTGCTCTGTTTTGGTTTGAAAAGTACCATATCGATGGGATTCGTGTCGATGCCGTTGCTTCGATGCTGTACCTAGATTATGATCGCCCACACGGAGAATGGATCCCAAATCAGAGTGGAGGCCGTGAAAATTTGGAAGCTATTGATTTTTTCCAGGAGTTACACGAAACACTATTCCACTATTTCCCCAATATTCTTTCCATCGCTGAGGAATCAACCTCATGGGATGGGGTTACCCGGCCTCCCTACCAAGGTGGATTGGGTTTCAATTTCAAATGGAACATGGGCTGGATGAATGATTCACTACGCTACATGGAGTTGAATCCGATACATCGCCCATATCATCATCACTGGCTCAGCTTTTCACTTGTTTATGCTTTTTCTGAGAACTTTGTACAGGCAATTTCTCATGATGAAGTCGTTCATGGCAAAGGTTCATTACTGAATAAAATGCCCGGTGATGAATGGCAAAAGCGCGCTCATCTCCGCCTTTATCTTTCTTATCAGTTTGGACATCCTGGAAAGAAACTACTCTTCATGGGCAGTGAGTTCGGACAATGGAGGGAATGGTCGGAAGCACAGAGTCTGGACTGGCACCTACTTGAGAATCCTGTTCACCAACAGTTGCAAAACTTCTCTCACAGGCTCAACTGGTTTTACAGAGAAAACCCGGCACTTTACAGCAACGATCGAGATTGGCAGGGTTTCGAGTGGATTGACCATAGCGATACTCAACACAGTATATTTTCATTCTTACGGCGCAGTGCAAAGAGTATCGAATCCCCATTAATATTTGTTTACAACTTCACCCCTGTACCTCGAACTTATTACCGGGTAGGATTTCCAGAAGCAGGAACCTACTGCAAATTACTTGATTCAGACTCTCCCGAATATGGAGGCTCGGGATTCAATCAACAGGAAACCATCGTTGCTGAAGAAGCTCTTTGGCAAGGGCAGGGTGCCAGTGCTCATCTGGATTTGCCGCCACTTGGATGCCTGATTTGGCAACGCATTCACTGAATCATCTACGAACCAAGGATTAGGCTCGTCAGAGTTAAATCTTACAACATCGGATTTTTATGATGGCATACATCGGATTCCGCAGTTCACCGAGACTACCATGAAAGAAAACCTCACCTCTTTCCCCAATTCACCAAATTCGAGTTTTCGGATGGATCAAGATTCCTTGACCAGAGAATACATCGACAGTCTACGATCAGAAATTATAGAACTGCGTCAACAACTTCAGATCGCCTGCGCTGAAAAAAGTCAATTACTACAACTCTTTCTTGGACAGGCTTCTTCTCTTCAAGCTTCGCTCAATCCGGTCACAAATCAGTCATCAGCCAATCCACCTGTCCAACGTACTAAAACTCCAGAGTGTGCAGATGATTTGCAGGGGAATTTGCCCACTCCAGCAACTGCGCGTACAATTGACACAACTTCAATAAAAAATTCTCAACCAAAGTTAGAGCCTCCCAAAAAAGAAAAAACCGATGCTCCAATTTGGCAACCAGTTCGAAGAGCCAAAGCCTTTGCGGATGAAGTCCCAGTTCCACTTTTGGTGAGACGCTATGTGCAAGAAATTAACAACCATCAGATTCCAATTGGTCACGCGGAGTTGCGTCCAATGTGGGAATGGCTCCAGTGGCAGGGAATGTTTTTAGATCGACAGAATCGTGAGTCTGCGCGGGAAACACTCAAGCGGATGCGCAAGCAGCTCAAGAATTAAAGGGACCTATCAGCGTTTTTGCCAGAGCCAGCAGATTAGTATCAGACCAAAAATCAGGGGTTCTAGTCCAGGTATGTCTTGCCAGGAAAGGGGTAGGTTCATACGAACTATTGCAAGAAGTTGCGGCAGAAAGCGTATCAGAGCTGCTCCACAGAGTAAGCCCCATAGGTTGGTAGAGCCCAGCAAACCAATAAGCAGAATCTCGAGAGAGAGTGTCAATGGGAAGGCTTCTGGAGACAAATACTGCAGCTGCAAAGCCAACAAAACTCCTGAGAGGGCTGCGATGCCTCCGCTCCAGACCAAGGCTTGCTGTCGGACTCGTCGTGGATTAATCCCCAGACACATCGCTTGTGAACTATTCTTACTGGCTCTCCAACGTCGGCCAATTGTGCTGTCTTGAAGTTGGTGCCAACAGAACCAGGCTCCCGCCAAGGCTACCACGCTCATCCAGTAACTCCAGTGTTGATCTGTACTTCCCTTGAGAAAATCAGGTGTGTCGACAGAAATTCCACTATATCCACCGGTCCAATTCTCTGCGAGTAGCAACAACTCTTGAATCAGCAAGGCCGCAACTAAAGTCGAAACTGTCAGGCTTGTTCCCTGTAGGCGTTCCGTAGTCCAGCCTAGTAGCCAGCCACTCATTGCACCGAGGGAAACCCCAATCAATAAGGAAAGCCACCACGCTCCACCAGCCTGCAGCGTCAGTGCACTACCGTAAGCACCAATTGCCAGCCAAGCTGAATGCCCCAGGCTGATCAGACCTACTTCCTGGGATAAAAGTTTTAGGCTCAGTCCGGCGAGGGCATAGATCAGCCATGTTTGAGCTTCGGACAGCCAAAAGGCAGATACCCACCATGGGATAGTCAGAAGAAACCCAAAACCAATAAACGTCCTCAATCGCATCAGGATTTTCCCGGGAGCACAAACGTCGCTGAACCGATTCTGTTCGAACCTCTTAACCACAGCCAGAACAGTAAGATTAAATAACTGACCAGATCTCTTGAGACATCAGGCAACCAAGCTGCAGAAAGCTGTTCTGTAATTCCAAGCAGTAAACCCCCAAAGACAGCACCTGTCACATTCCCAAAGCCAAACAAAACAGCAGCAGCAAACGCCTTAATACTTAGCCAGCCCAACTCCGGATGAACCAAAGAAAGCGGGGCCAGCAATATTCCTCCTAATGCCGCGAGGGTTGCGCTGAGCCCCCAAACTAAGGCCTCCATCTGTTTGCGTGACACCCCAGAAGCCTGCGCAATCCAGTGGTCTTGTGCAAGAGCTCGCAAACCTAATCCTATCCTGCTGCGATAAAGTAGCGTCCATAAAGCCAGCCAAGCGATCAGGCTTCCCATCAATACGCCGAGCTGGCCACCACTGATCACCAAAACTTGCCCTGCAAACAACTGTTGTGCATAAGGATTTGGAAAGGAAAGCGGTGCAGGACCCCAGATCATGGTTGCAAGAGAGCGCAGAACAAAGCCCAATCCCAAAGTTAGTAGAATCACAGAGATCGGGTTTCCTCTTGGCAAAGGGGACAGTAGTCCTAGCTGTAGCAGTGAACCACACAGAAATAGTAGCAGCAGGCTGAGTAGTAAAGCTCCTGACCAAGGGACTCCCCAAAGCTGAAGTTCCATGCCGAGGTAAGCACCTAGCATGAGCAGATCACCCTGAGCAAAGTTGATTTGACGAGTTGCACGATAAATCAGGACAAAACCCAGGGCAATGAGACTGTAGATACAGCCCTGGACTAATCCTCCTAATAGCGTTTGCAGTATCATGGACTCATGGAATAGATGTGGCAAAGAAGCCACCTAGATACAGTAAACAAAACTTCTCATATGCAAGGAAACTTTCATGGATGTGATTGCGTTTCGTAAAATATGGCCAGCCTTACGGAGCACCAGTCTTCCTTTGGAAACTAACAGTTGGCTACTGCATATTCCAAATGAACACCCTCTTCAGAAAGAGATCTCAGCCGAGACTCTTGGTCGCTGGATACAGCAGGAGATTCAGGAATCGGAAACTCTCTTCGTTTTACGTACTCGAAGGCTGGTTGCCGACTGGTTGCCCGAAAGACCATCATCTGCCTACCAAGAATTCCTGGAGATCCAGCGAGACAATATTAGAGGATGCGTATGGAAAACAGTGACAGATCCCATTGCAATTCAGCAACAACTGCTTGGAAATTCACAGTTAGAAACCATCGCAATGGCTCAACAAGCTGTCCTACAAAGCCCACATCTACCGTTGAAACTTCAAGAGCTAAGAATCCCCAAACCCTGGGGCTACGAAGGCTGGTACACGGGTGTCGAGCAGAGAGGAATAGCCAGCTTTATTGATGAACAGGGCTCAACCGAGCTACCTTACGCACTGAAGCTTTTTCCAGAGTCTTTGCTGGCCAATCATGAACCTCCACTCATTTTGTTGAAAACCCTGAATCCAGTTCCAGAAACTATCTTAGGGGATCTGTATCTCGAATTACATCGCGAAAAATGGGAAGTCTACATTGTTACAGCAATTGATGTAACTGCCTGGCCGGATGGTGTTGGACAAGTACGAGCCGGGCTCCATCCAGAACTGCTTCAAAACTATCAGAAACAGCACGGTGACGATTGGTGGTCTGCGTATCAAAAAGACTTCAGAAGGGCCATTCAAAATTATGAAACTTTGCGTAGAAAGCTAGACAAACGGTTAGACCAAGAAAGAAGCCAACGTGGTTATGAATTGAATCAAGCGCTTAGTCCGGAAGAAATGCAGGAATTACTTTCAACCATCCCAGATTATCTTCAGCAAGAAGAAGCCAAACTACGGCTTGCAGCTGAGGCCTACGTCGGATCATGTCCAGTGCGTGTTGGGGATATCGTGTCTTTCCCAACCTGGCAAATGCACTCTCTGCAACACGGAGTGAGGGTCATTGAGTTTCAGACTCCACACTACGAGCGGATGATCGTGATGTTTGCCCAGAAAGTCTTGACCCAGGGTCACTGGAATACGGAAGAGGCACTTGCGAGGATGAAACCAGAAATATATCAACCTCCACAACCTGAGTTGATCTGGCAACAGGATGGTGTTCGATGTGAACGAGTAGTGAACTTTCCAGATTTTGATGCTTTCCGACTTCATGTCCCAACTGGAAAACGCATCCACCTTGAAGGTAAGGGAAACTATCAACTATTGATGGGCGTAGAGGGGTATGGCCAGTTGTTTGTAGGTGGTGAGAGTTGTGGGACGGTCCGTCATGAAGAAGGCTGGATGGTTCCAGCTGTGACTGACGATTGTTGGTTGGAAAGCAGAGGAACTGAAGATTTACTCTGCCTACAGGCTATCCCCAAGAGTAACTAGCGACTTGTTTGAGCAAGCAGGGGGTTTGGCTTCAACTGATAACTGACGACTACTTCATTACGATCTTCTACCAAAGGGAGAGCAAAGGTCTGAGTTATGAATCCATTGGCCACAATTGTCACGTGATGTGGGTTTGGCTCAACACGAAGAGTAATTTCTCCGAGTTGATTGGTGAACCATTGGTATTCTGGGTAGCTCTGCAATGAGACAAAGGCTCTCTCCAAGGGTAGTTGATCCGCATCGCGCACCTGAATGCGGTAGGCGATCTTTGTCTCTTTACTTAAATTAGCAGCCGCCTGAACGGGCTTGATTCCTGAACCAGCTGCATTTATCAACTTTTCCAACCATGAATCACCAATCAAGATTCCGCCACAGAGCAGCAGTCCACAGATAGACAAAGTTGGTAAAAATTTGGTTGGTTTAATTTTCATATGATTTCGTTTCAGCGCGTTCATGAAATTTAAGTTTTCAAAAATGCGAGAAGCATGCCCCCCTTTGGATTGGACTTTTCAGAGATGTTGTCCACATTTATTGCAAGACCGTTGCTTGCTATCTTTTAGACATTTGGCACAGTTTGAAACACTTGGTGCCACCATACTCTGAGAGCATGAAATACACTTTTGGCACTCTGCTGCTTGCATCTGCGCTTATACTTGTGGCCACCGATCACGCATGGAGCGATTCGCTCTGGCGTTACGGATATTCTAGGCAAGAACTTCGATCCAACGAAGGATACAATAAGTATCTCAATGATCGATACGGAGCAGAAGGTATCCGCTTGAATGGCTATTTACTTGGAGTCAATTTTGTACGGACTTCTGGCGTAGGGATTGGACTAGAATACTCCTCGACTAGCGGAAGAATACATTATCAAACATTGAATGGAGATAAGCAGGAGAATACTTTGGATTTGCAAACTCTCCTGTTACTGCTCTCCTCATACCGTGGAGATTGGGAATGGTCGGTTGGCGGTGGAGTCAACAATTTGAGTAGAACTTTCTACGGATATCGTAGTTCATACATAACCACCGAAAATATCAACGATCAACTTGGCACCAGGACTTCTAAAACCCTGGGAACCATGGGAATCTTGCAGGGACTTTATCATATATTCAACAGTAGATTGCAGTGGTCTGTGGGAGCGCGCTACATCATCGCTCAAAATGAAATTGCTTCGAGTGACATCAGACCAGGCCACAATGCTAAAAGCATTCAGGAAACACAAAACTTTGACTTGGGCGGGCTGGCTTTGTTGACGACCCTTACCTATCGTTTCTAGGAATTAAATGTGCCCCTTGACTCGCCGAAATCTTTTGCTTGGAAGTTCGGGATTATTCCTCTTTGGCTGTGGTGATTCAGAGTCTCATACTGCTGGCAAGGACTACTATCCAGTTACAAGCCGTTACATTTTCCATTGGGGAAAAAACGGTTCGATCGTGATTGACAAAGATGCAACAAACGCCACTTATTCACTTGGTGGAAGTGCTAATGAACTCATTTGGTTTGAAACGGGTGTAAACGCTTGGGCTGACACGCTTAATGAAATTGGTATCAGTGTCTCTTTCGGTACAACCTCACCTGATGTAAAGGTTTATTGGCTCAACTCCGCACAGATGCTTGCAAGAACTGGCAGTTCTTATGTTTTGGGACAAGCCACTACAGAAAAAGAAATCTATATGCTCAAGGGTGAGGATCAAACAACAACAACTGCAGTTGCCACGCATGAATTTGGACACATGCTGGGTATCTGGAGCCATAGTTTCGACATTAACGACGTGATGTATCCGTATTTGAATTCCGCTAGCCTGAGCAACCGGGACAAGCGTACCCTGGTCGATTTTCTTTATGAACTCAGCCCTGACTTTGATCTACACGATGTAGCAGGCCCTCTGGTTCATTCGTTGACGGGAATCAGTATACCGCATTATGTTAGCTCACTCACAACCAATGGCTGTCAAATCGGCACTTCCAAAGAATGAGTTGAATTTGACATCTCTAGGATCATGGAACTCTTGATGAAGTCTCTCCGTAATTTTCTCAGATTCCTTATTTTTGGCTCAACTTTTCTTATATTGAGTTGTGCTTCAGACCAGACTCCCGCAAAGAATGACTCAATCAAGAAAACACCCGATGTTCTGAATAATCAGATCTCAATTTTATTGAAATTCCAAAAAGCGAATTGGGTAAGTTCAGAGGTTCCAAGAACTTCTGTACTGCCATCCGTCCAGGATAATCTGAATTTGGAACCTGGGAAGTCTGTCCAATCTTTGATTACTCTGCAGAGCAATCCCACACAAAATTTTGATTTATTGCTGCGTTTCGGAGATGAAATGGTCGGCTATTATGAACTCACTAGTCTGAGCCCAAGCATCCTCTCAGGCGGGAATCAGATCTCATTGCAGCTAGAGGTGCCAGAAAGTATTTGTGATTCCCTATATCCAATTCTACACGTTGTTTCACTAAATTTTTTGACAATCGAGGTGGGAAGTACTAGCGGCGTACAGACTGTTCCAGTCAACTTGAACTGCAGTATGACTATCCAGTGAATAAAACGGACTGGGGCCCAATGAGAGATGAAGGAAAATCAGAGTTCAATTAGATTTTTATTCAGTTATCTCTTGGGTTGCAGAGGGAGACCGTCGGCGACCACCAAGCCAACGGGATTTTTCTAGCTTTTCCAAAACTTTTACTACCGGACCAACAGCCCAAGGGCATTTGTGGCTTCCCCAACTAAAAATGCGTCGTGCTGTCTTGTTTCTGGGTAGTATGATGGCCAAGCCAGCGGTGAAGGAAACCAACCCCAGCGGTAGCGGCAGGGGTACAATCATGATTCCCAAGAGGATCAGCGACCATCCCAAAGCTAGCCAGGCTATATTCGTCCAAATCATTGAAAATAAAAGCTGATTGTTAATTATTAGGGAACAGTCCCAAATTTCTAACTTTAGCATGATGTTTGCTAATACTGACCATTATGTAGTCAGTAAAAGTTTGCTGAACACTTTTGACGATTATTTTATCAAGGAGCAAGCGTTATGTTCAAAAAATTTTTCGTACTAGGAGCCACGGCTCTGACAATTATTGTAACTAACACACTTGCTGCAGATGTAAGTCGAGTGAGACTGATGGTTCCAGTACAGGCAACTGATGGAAGTAAATATGAATCTGGGCAGACTGAGCCAGATAGTGTTTCAGCATCTGGATACAACTTGCAATATGTCCATTCATCCGGAGTGGGAGTTGGCTATACCTCCTCAACTTTTGAAAGAAAATTCTCAAGCAGTACAGAAGAATGGAAAGATGCGACCTTTGTTGATTTGTCCTACACGTTCGGTGGCGAAATGACTGGGCAAATTGCTGTTGGCATGCTTACTGGTGTTGGTTCTACAACTTCTGGTAGTAGTTCTTATCCAGTCTCCGAAAGTTCGGGTAGCGCGTTTGATATAACTGGTGGGTACGATTTCGGCGGATTTGAAGCCTTGCTTGGGTACCGCTCTGAAACAGTAAAAATAAAATTAGAGGCGAATCCTAATCTCACCTATGACGTCAGTCGAACGTTGATCAAGGCAGGGCTTGGTTTCACATTCTAAAATTTCTTGAGCCGCCCAACAACTCTTCTGGACGGCTCCTCATTCTCTCTAAAGATTATCCTAACTCCTGCCCTGTCTTCACCCAATCTGCTAAAAACGCTGCCAAGCCTTTGCCTGTCATCAGGTGTTCAAAAAGTTGCCAGAACACTTTCGGGAGCGCAGTGATCACATTGGAACCCAAGCAATCCGCCTTGAGCAATTGAGCAACCTGTCGCGCCGAAGCAGCCAGAATCTCCGTCTCAAAACCGTAGTTGTTATAGATCCAGCGAATACCTTGAATCAGCTGCGTCCCCCCCAATCCAATATCGCCTAACCGTACGACAAACGGACTAATGAAGGTGGCACCAGCCTTTGCTGCGAGCAGGGCTATCCTAAGCTGAAACAGAGGGTCACATTGACCAGAATTCCCTCATCACTTAGGACCTTGGTGGCTTTGATACCATTCACAATTAAAGGAATCTTCACTGTCAGATTATCTGCAATTTCTCGGAGATAGTGCCCCTCAAAGACCATCCCCTCTGCATCAGTTAAGACTTTCTCCAGAGACCGGCCCGTCCACCAACTCACAAATTTCAGCGAGCACTTCACGGATTGGACGCTCTGACTTGGCGATCAAAGTTGGGTTGGCAGTAACACCACCTACGATGCCAAGCTCATTGAGCTTTTAGATTTCTGCTACATCAGCAGTATCAACAAAGAATTTCATGAATTTTCCTAAGAAGGAAACGTTGCAGCTGAGGGTGAATTAGTTGCTGGCATAGGTCGTCGAAAACGTAGAATGACCAAGCCTCTGCCAACGTTCAAGACCGTGCCAACCAAAACGGAAGCAGGGGGTACTTCTTGCGAAAAGAAATATCTTAGCAAAACACCCCAAAGCAATTGGCTGTATTGAAAAGCACCCAGTAGGGAAGCATGCGTCATTGATACGCCCCAGTAATTGCAGTGCCAGCAATCGCTCCTACCAATCCAAATAACAAATACCAACCTGACAAGTCCCAGTGTAATTGTCGTCCAAGAGGTTCAATATTGAATATCCAATGCCAATGAGCAAGGCTGTCATCAGGCCCGAGTGCTACTTTGCACTGCCTGGCTGCAGACAAATCACAACACTGACAAAGCCAATCCCAACGCAAGCACAGAGTTGGGTTCAGATGCTCCCCTTCAACCAGAAATGAGCCAGGATAACGGTGAGCAAAGGTGCCGAAAAGAACCGTACATAGGCACTCCCCAAGGGTACACATGCGTGAAGGTGTAGGTTGCGGAAAACTGCATCATCAGAAACAGTAAGCCTCGTGTCAGGTGCAACCAGGGCCGTTGAATGCGAAGATTTTTTTACATTGCTCGTCAGCAGCACCACTACAAAGCCCATCAGTGAAGAGGCCACCATGTTCAAGAAAAAGATGTGCAAACTTGGGTAATGAGGACCCAGCACTTTGATCACGGCATCACCGCAGGTAAAGCCAAAGTATACCAGTAGACAAAGAACTGGTTCCCTTTATTTCAGGTGAAAGCCAGGACTGAAGGCGCAAAGGCATTAGCAAGTGGAGAGACGAAAAAAGAGAAAGGAATTTTCTGAGATGCTTACTTCACAGGCTCGATGTGAACAAGCCGGCTAGTGGTCTGGTTTGACTTCCGAACGATCGTACTGAATACTTGAGAATATTAATAGCATAGATCTACAAACAGATGACCCTCGCATGAACTTACCCAATAAGCTAAAGGCCAATGCTCCTTGATCTTTACTCGTTTGGATTTCGACGATCTGGTATTCCCGGTGATGGAAGCGATCATGGAGGAGGCTTTGTGTTCGATTGTCGCTGCCTTCCGAATCCAGGAAAATTTGAGGAATATCAAGTATTGACAGGGCTCGACACTTCGGTTCAAGACTGGTTAGAAGCAAAGGAGGAAACAGTAATGTTCCTCAATCATGTGAAAGGGACCTTGGATTTGAGCGTGAAGAGATACATCGCTCGGGACTTTGAGCGACTGATGGTGAGTTGTGGATGCACAGGAGGTCAGCACCGATCGGTCTATGTCGCTGAGAACCTGGGCAAGCACTTTTCTAGGTATCCAGGACTATCTGTTCAACTCACGCATACCGAGCGGTCCTTCTGGCCAGCTTCCACCCAACTACAGGAGCGCTGATGTTTCAGAACTTCGATCCAAAGGAACGCAAGACCATACTGATCATCTTCATTGTGTTGCTTGGTGGGGCGATTTTTTTCTCAGGTGGAGAATCATTCTTTGCTCCTGAAGACCCCTTCCAGCATCGCTCAGAACGATTGGGTTCACCAATGGAGCCAGAGCGAGTCAATCAGCAAAGATCCTACGAGAGCTATTTCTGAGCTTCGTATTTGTCTACTTCGTACCTCCTCCAAAATTAATCGTACCCTCAAAAAAAATGCACACGCTAGCCCAGGTCAACGTGTGCTTTTTTTACAAACCCACTTCCAAAGCAGATATGCTTACTTCACGCTCTCTCGCATAAAGTTGCGCAGGACCGTGTGGAGAATTCCACCGTTGCGGTAGTATTCAATCTCCACCTTGTTATCGAGACGACAGAGCACAGGGATCTCTCGATCATTGACTTTGAGAATCACGTCCTGCATCGGCTGCATTTCATTACTTAGTCCCAACACGGAATAAGTTTCCTCACCGGTTAAGCCCAAGGATTCATGAGTTTCGCCATTCTTAAACTGCAACGGAAGCACACCCATTCCTACCAGATTGGAGCGATGAATCCGTTCAAAACTGGCTGAAACAACGGCCTTGACTCCCAATAGAAAGGTTCCTTTTGCCGCCCAGTCGCGCGAAGAGCCGGTTCCATATTCCGCACCAGCCAGTACGACTAATGGTGTGTTGGTAGCCTTGTATTCCATTGCCGCGTCATAGACCGTGGTCACCTCGCCAGTTGGAAAGTACTTCGTAAAGCCACCCTCGGTTCCTGGTGCGATCTGGTTGCGAATACGTACATTTGCAAAGGTTCCCCTCGTCATCACGCGATCATTCCCTCTGCGGGAACCATAGGAGTTGAAGTCTTTGACGGCAACACCTCGATCAACCAAAAATTTACCCGCTGGCGTATCAGGCTTGAAAGAACCCGCAGGTGAAATGTGATCTGTGGTTACGGAGTCACCAAGTTTGAGCAACACTCGGGCGCCCTCAATGTCATTGATCGGGTTGACGCTAGTTCCCATCCCTTGGAAAAAGGGTGGATTTTGAATGTAGCTTGACGCTTCGCTCCAAGCATAAACCTGTCCGGTCTTGGCCTCAATTTCATTCCACATTGGCGTCACCGTGTCCATCTTACCGTATTCATTTGAGTACATATCACTGCTGATCTTACTCTCCATGGCACCGATTTCCTCATTGCTTGGCCAAATGTCCTTGAGAAAGATATCGTTGCCGTCCTTGTCCTTGCCCAGCGGGTCATTCTGGAGATCAATGTTGACTGTCCCAGCCAGCGCATACGCAACCACCAGTGGAGGACTAGCTAGATAATTGGCTTTGACATTCGGACTGATCCTACCCTCAAAGTTTCGGTTTCCAGACAGTACTGAAGTCACTACCAAATCCCCATCATTGATTGCCTTGACGATGTTATCTGGCAAAGGGCCACTGTTACCAATACAGGTCGTGCAGCCATAGCCAACCGTGTTGAAACCCAGTGCATCAAGATGCTGCTGCAGGTCTGCTTTCTCTAAGTAAGCTGTTACTACACGAGAACCTGGCCCTAAGGAGGTCTTGACCCAGGGCTTGCTTCTCAACCCGAGTGAGTTAGCTTTTTTAGCGAGCAAGCCTGCTGCAATCATTACAGATGGATTACTGGTATTTGTACAGGAAGTGATCGCTGCAATCGCCACATCGCCGTGGGTTAAGGTTTGACCGTCCAGCCCTTGAATGGCCGATTTAGTCAATAGTGCCGCTTCTCCAAGCTCAAAACCTCCCTGCTTGATCGGGTTACGCAGAGTTTCTTGCCAGGTTGATTGCATCGTCGTGAGGTTCACACGATCCTGAGGACGCTTGGGGCCTGCCAAGGCTGGTTCCACAGTTGACAAATCCAACTCTAGTATATCACTAAATATTGGGTCTGGAGTACCATTAGTGCGGAAAAGTCCCTGTGCTTTACAGTATGCCTCCACTCGCTGAACTACTTCTGTGGAGCGTCCGGTTTGATGCAAGTAATTCAGCGCTTCATCGTCAACTGGGAAGAAGCCCATAGTTGCTCCATACTCAGGTCCCATGTTGGCAATAGTGGCACGATCTGCAAGTTTCAGGTTACTCAATCCAGGGCCATAGAACTCAACAAATTTCTCGACAACACCTTTCTTGCGAAGCATTTCAACGACGCGCAAAACAAGATCTGTCGCGGTTGCCCCAGCGGGTAGTTGTCCGGTCAACTTGAAACCCACCACTTGAGGCATCAGCATGTAGATTGGTTGGCCCAGCATCACTGATTCTGCTTCAATTCCACCAACTCCCCATCCCATAACTCCAAGACCGTTGATCATTGTTGTGTGGGAATCAGTACCAACAAGCGTATCTGGGAAAGCAACACCATCCACCAACTGAACAACGTTTGCCACATACTCTAGATTAACTTGATGGACAATGCCTACACCCGGAGGAAATGCTCGGAACTGCCGGAAGGCGTTCTGTCCCCACTTAAGGAACTCGTAACGCTCTTGATTACGCTCAAATTCAATCTGCATATTCCGATCAAGAGAATCTGTACCACCAAAGTGGTCGACCTGAACCGAGTGATCAATTACGAGATCGACTGGCACCCGAGGATTAATCACTTCTGGATCTCCCCCCATCTCTGCCATTGCTGAACGTAGTGATGCCAAATCAACCACAGCTGGCACTCCTGTAAAGTCTTGCAGAATCACTCTGGTTGGCTTGTGAGGAATTTCCTTATCCGAGACAGAGCCATCCCAATTTGCCAGAGTATGAACATGCTCTTCGAGAACCTGAAAATCATCATAGTTCCGTAGTGCTTGTTCCAACAAAATCCGAATGGAAAAAGGCACACGGCTAATGTTTCCACCCATCTTTTGTTCCAGCGCTTCTAGGCTGTAGTAGGATGCTTTGCCACTGCCCGTATCAAAATCACGGCGGCATCCGAATTTGTTGTCAGACATGCTTTCTCTGTGGATAGGGTTCAACCGGAAAGGCCGCACCAGCGACCATTATCATGAAAGTAGATTTAGTATTTTTGATTCACATTATTTCTAATTTTAAATATCGATCAATGTAAAAGAGCCTCTGTAGAATACAAGTTTTTCAGTGCTGTTGTGAGGAGTTTGAAGCATGGCTTTGGGTCGAATATTTTTGATTCGGCACTCAATTTTGACTAGTGTTCTGTCAATCAATACTACACCTATATTCTATCAAATGTTGGCAGTCTAATCTCTCTAAGATCATTGCATCAATGTGTTGCAGAGTCTAGGAAGCCCTGATTCATAGGGATTAAATCTTGACATCCAGCCCAAATGTAGTCTGAATAATGAACTTTGTGAAAAAGTATTTGCCATGCAATTGAAGTTGCTGATGGCCTTCGAATCAAAACGATTGAGGAGATGAAAATGAAAAAATTATTCCTATCCTGTCTGTCTATTGCCCTCTTGGGCGGAATTGCCATAGCTGGTGGTCACGAGAAAGGAACCCTTGCCGCTGTGAAGTCAAAAGGACATATTCAATGTGGTGTAAGCCAGGGCTTACCAGGCTTCTCAAATCCAGATGATCAAGGTAATTGGTCTGGGTTGGACGTAGACTACTGTCGGGCGATGTCAGCCGCAGTTTTTGGAGACGCTAATAAAGTGAAGTACACACCACTCTCTGCTAGAGCTCGATTCGAAGCACTACGATCCGGGGAAATTGATGTCTTAGCGCGAAACACAACTTGGACAATGCAACGCGATGCTACCCTCGGCCTAGAATTCGTAGGCGTGAATTATTATGATGGGCAAGGTTTCATGGTACGCAAAACCTTAGGTGTTAGTAGCGCTATGGAGCTAGATGGTGCATCTGCCTGTACCAATACAGGAACTACAACTGAGTTGAACCTGACTGACTTTTTCCGCGCCAATGGAATGCAGTTTGAACTAGTGGCCTTCGAAAGAGCTGACGAAGTTGTCGCAGCTTACGATGCTGGACGCTGTGATGTCTACACGACTGACCGTTCTGGCTTGGCCGCACAAAGAACAAAATTGTCAAACCCAGATGACCATAAAGTCCTTCCAGAAATCATCTCCAAGGAGCCATTAGGCCCCGTTGTGCGTCAAGATGATCCACAATGGGCAGATTTAGCTCGCTGGACACTAAACGCGATGATTAATGCAGAAGAAATGGGAATCAATTCAGGCAATGTTGATTCAAAACGCAGTGACAGCAACCCTGCTGTCAAGCGCCTTATGGGTACAGAAGGGGACTTGCATGAAGCCATCGGTGTCAACAATGACTGGGCCTATAACATTGTGAAGCAAGTTGGCAACTACGGTGAAGTGTACGAGCGTCATGTTGGAGCTAACACTCCTCTACAATTGGGACGTGGGGGCACTGTTAATGATCTGTGGACCAATGGCGGTTTAATCTACGCCCCACCTGTTCGCTGATTTTAATCACATACCTTCCCAGCTCTGCAAGGGCTGGGAATTACCTACCTTCTTTCGCTTCCCCTGAGACAAGCTCGCTATGACTGAACGGGCTGCTACAACTTCCATCCTCAATAACTCTGAGTTCCGCAGAATTTTGTACCAGTTGCTTATAGCAGCGCTCCTAATCTATCTGGGTTGGAGTATCGTTGAGAATACGATTGCCAATATGGAGGCGCGTGACATTCGTACTGGGTTCGGTTTTCTTAATGAAACAGCTGGCTTCAGCATTATGATGTCGCTAGTGCCCTATGAGCCGGGCAATACCTATGGGAGAGTTTTTATAGTCGGTTTACTCAATACACTTTTAGTGGCAGGCGTTGGAGTTGTATTGGCAACCATTGTTGGTTTTTTAGTGGGAGTTATGCGATTGTCGCAAAACTGGGTTGTTTCCCACTTGGCAAATATTTACGTCGAAATTTTCCGAAATGTCCCACTACTGCTCCAGATTCTTTTTTGGTATACCGCTGTTCTCAAACCACTGCCTGGACCTCGCCAGGTATTTGAACGTAATACTGAGATCTACTTTGGTATATCAAACAGGGGAATTACAGGTCCAGAGTTTATCTTACTAGAAAATTTTTCCTTCACTACCTGGACTATTTTACTCGGAATTCTATTCACAATTGGCATGCACCGCTGGTCTAAACATAGGCAGGCGGCCACTGGACAACAATTTCCAGTTGTTTTTGTGGGACTGGGACTGATTATAGGCTTACCAATCCTAATATTCCTATTATCAGGAGCACCAATTGAGTTCACTCCCGCAAAGATGGGACGGTTTAATTTGTCTGGAGGGATTACGATTATTCCAGAATTTCTTGCCGTTCTTCTCGCACTAGCACTTTACACAGCTGCTTTCATCGCAGAAATTGTGAGAGCCGGCATCCAAGCCATAAACTATGGACAAACCGAAGCTTCTCGTGCTCTGGGATTACGCAATGGCACCACACTCAAAATGGTTATCATTCCTCAGGCAATGAGAATCATTATCCCTCCGCTGACAAGCCAATATTTGAATTTGACAAAAAACTCTGCACTAGCAGCAGCAATAGCTTATCCAGATCTAGTAGCTACTTTTGCAGGGACAGCCCTGAATCAAAACGGACAAGCTCTTGAGACCTTAGCTATCACAATGACAGTCTATTTGAGTCTAAGCTTGCTTACGTCAGCTTTCATGAATTGGTTCAATTCGCGTGTGAAATTGGTGGAGCGGTAGTCTATGAAAAATCAGAACACTGTCTTTTTTGTCCGTAAAGAATTTGCTCCGAGTCGCCCTGCCCCAGCTAGCACAGTTGGCGTCTTGGGATGGATACGTAACAATTTGTTCTCAACCCCATTCAACTCTTTACTAACTGTAGTGGTGGGTGGATTGGGAGCATGGTCGATCTGGGGAGCTCTGGATTGGCTGATTTTTAATGCAGTTTGGGTAGGAGGTAATGAAGCCTGTAAAGCAAACCCTAACGGAGCCTGTTGGACTTTCATCGGCACACGATTCGATCAATTTGTTTACGGCTTCTATGAGAAGCCAGAGCGCTGGCGTGTTGATCTTGTTATCCTTGTGCTTTTCGTTGGTGTGTTTTGGACCGGATGGGAAAAAGCCCCTGCCCGTAGATGGGCAGGCGGCTTTATGCTGATTCTATTTCCCTGGATTGCCTGGGGAATGCTCTATGGTGGCATTTTTGGACTTCCAATTGTGGAAACTAGCCAATGGGGAGGATTCATCCTGACCTTGGTAGTATCTTTGATTGGAATTATTGTCTCTTTACCGTTAGGGATTTTACTGGCTCTTGGGCGTCGATCAAACATGCCAATCATTAATTCGACATGTGTGTTCTTCATTGAGTTCTGGCGTGGAGTCCCGCTAATCACAATACTTTTCATGGCAGCTTACGTGCTACCTTTGTTCTTCCCAACTGGAATGAATTTCGACCAACTATTGCGAGCTCTGATTGGATTTGCCTTTTTTGCAGCCGCTTATATGGCAGAAGTTGTTCGGGGAGGGCTACAATCACTTGATAAAGGACAATACGAAGCTGCAGATTCCTTGGGGCTGAGTTACTGGAAGTCAATGCGTCTAATCATTCTTCCACAAGCCTTGAAAGCAGTCATTCCTGGGATCGTCAATACATTTATCGGCTTATTTAAAGATACTACGCTGGTCCTAATCATTGGACTTTTGGATCTACTAGGAATGGTTCACGCTGCCATAGCAGATCCTAACTGGAGCATCCGTAGTGTACCTACGACAGGATACGCTTTTGTCGCCATAACATTTTTTACATTTTGCTACGGCATGTCTCGTTACAGCAGATTTATTGAGGATAAATTGAACACAGGGCACCAGCGCTAATCATCTTGCATGATACGCATTTACTTCACGCAATTTTAAAATTTGAAATCAAACTTCAGAGCTATTGTTAGTTATGAATACGCTTCCAAATCCAGAAAGTCGAGCACAGCCAGTCATCCAAATCCAAAAAATGAACAAGTGGTTCGGACAGTTCCATGTTCTCAAAGAGATTGATCTGGAAGTGGTTACGGGTGAGCGAATTGTAATCTGTGGTCCTTCAGGCTCAGGAAAGTCGACTCTAATTCGCTGTATCAACCGACTGGAGGAGCATCAGGAAGGACAAATTGTAGTCGATGGGGTTGAGCTGACCAATGATCTAAAGCATATCGAACATGTGCGACGAGAAGTTGGGATGGTTTTCCAACATTTCAATTTGTTTCCACACCTCACAGTGCTCGAAAACTGTACACTGGCGCCAATCTGGGTTCGTAAACAACCAAAAGCGGAGGCGGAAGCCACTGCAATGAAGTACCTTGAAAGAGTTAAAATTCCTGAACAAGCAGAAAAGTATCCAGGACAGTTGTCAGGTGGTCAGCAGCAGCGAGTGGCCATCGCACGGTCGCTCTGCATGCAACCCCGCATCATGCTCTTTGACGAACCAACTTCTGCCCTGGATCCGGAAATGATAAAGGAGGTGTTGGATGTCATGATTGAGCTAGCTGACACCGGTATGACCATGCTCGTTGTGACCCACGAAATGGGCTTTGCTCGCACCGTTGCCAATCGTGTGATCTTTATGGATGACGGACAGATTATTGAGCAGAACAAACCAGAAGAATTCTTCAACAACCCGCAGAGTGACCGGACCAAGCTGTTCCTGAGCCAAATCTTGCAACACTGACCGGTGACGTTTCTGAGGCGGCCAACAGAATTGGTGAAAAACTATATCACTATGTCTTTTCAATATCTTAAAGATCCTCAACTTGGTGCCCTCAAATATCTAGCCATTTTCTACCAATTTCTGATTGCCAAACAGCATCTAGCTACCCTGCCCCTTATACGTTGAACATCATCCAGATACTTCACAGCGGATTTTGCATCATAACCCAGATCACTTAGGACACAGCCAAGAACTGTTCCAGTTCACCTCCGTTCCTCCAGCAATGGACAACCACCCCTTGACTGTCGCTCGATGACTGGAGAACAGTGTTTGTTGCTGATCAGATTTTGCAGATTTCAAGTAAGGGGTTCTTAGGTGGGTCACCGCTAACGAGATCTCCCAACGGTTGATCATGAATGCTAATCAGTGGAGTTGGCGCGCACTGTTAGATGCAATGAAATCAAGTTGGTGAAGGCACATCCCTGCCAGCGGAGAGATCTTGAAGAATCTAGGAAAAGTCTTCTGGGGAGCGAATACACTGCACTCGGAAGCTATTTTTCGGTAGAATCGGCGTTTTTGATCGACAGCTTTTCGTTAATCAGCATCTGAGAGTTCCCAAATTCAAATATTCCCTGCTTCAAAGAGGGGTAATGAGGGGCTTGATTCTTCAGCTTTCAGGATTGGAGTTGAGTTTACGACTGAACAAACCAAAGAAGTTCAGCAAATGAAAAGAATCATCGTCTTAGGCCAGCAACTCTTGGCTCAAAGCACTGTGCTTATTTCGGTGAAGACCTTCTTGACGATGTTGTGATTTAGTTGGAGATCTCGAAATAGAAATTTGGGGAGTTTTAGGGAACCGTTCGAGGGGAAGGCGAAAATGAATCTTTTCTTCGGTCACAGGAACTTCTTCAATTACAAGAGATCTACTCTGTGCCAGTCGATCAATGAGTTGCTGCACAAGATATTCTGGAGCTGAAGCGCCTGCAGTTAGACCCAGAACACTGACGTCATCCAACCACCTTAGATTCAATTCATCGGGTTCCGGAACTAATCGGACTTTTTCACAGCCAACCTGTCTTGCAACCTCGGTCAATCTTGAGGAATTTGAGGAAGTAGGACTGCCTAGAACAAGGAAAGCCTCCGTTTTTGCTGCAATAGCTCGGGTTGCCTTCTGCCGATTCGCTGTCGCATAGCAAATTGTCTCCTTGCGTGGCTCAATCAGCTTGGGGAAGCGCTTGCGCAATACCTTAACAATTTGCCCAGTGTCCTCCACAGAGAGCGTAGTTTGCGTAACATATGCAACTGGTTGATTCATGGAAATCTGAACATTTTGGGCAGCTTCAATATCACCAATCACCTGACATTCTTTAGCAGGTAAATATCCCAAAAGACCAAGTATTTCAGGGTGATTTTTCTTACCAATTACCAACACTTGACAACCAGATCTGTGATGGCGCATCGCCTCTTGATGGACTCTAGCAACTAAGGGGCAAGTGGCATCAATCGTAGGGAGTCCACGTTCCTCAGCTGACCTGACAACAGATGGAGGAACTCCATGAGCAGAGAACACAACTGGGACACCATCTGGAACCTCTGATAATTCCTCGACAAAGATCACGCCTTTGGCTTCCATTTCTCTCAGAACGTGCTCATTGTGAACAATCGCATGCCGAACATAGACAGGAGCCCCATAGCGTTCTAGGCAAGCTTCAACGATCTGGATTGCTCGGGTCACCCCAGCACAGAAACTGCGGGGCGCAGCCAGCAAAACTTTCAACGGGAGATGTGATTCCATGAGAATTCTCGCTCAGGAGTCGAAAAGACCGGCAGTGGTCGCCGGATGTCGAAGACTAACCAGTGCAAAACCACATGTGGAAGTGTTAGAGCCGCAAGGCCAATGAATATTACCTGTAGGCCACCCCACTCTAAAGCACGGTTGGGGAGCCAAAACCAGGCAAAGAGAGCCATCACGATTGCAGCTAAACTTAGAGGCCGAGCCTGCTTCCAAAATCGGCGTAGTGGCTTGGATTCATTTGGGAAAAGCCACTGTGCCATCTCTTGGCTATGACGTAAGGAATGATGCAGACAAAAGTAAAGAACGAAGCCCTCCAAGGGAGACAGTAAAACGAAGCAAAGTACGATTAGGATGGATTCCGCGATTTGTTCAATAATTTTTCCTAATGGCCCACCAATCTGCCACCAGCGAGCATAAATCAGGATTCCAAGGAGACACAGAGGCGCAAAGAGTGTGGCTCCAAAAACTGACACATCGTGAGCATGCTCAGTCAGTCCTGGTTGAAGAAGGAGGGGGGCAAGAAGTTGTCCTGTTGTTTCGGTTGCAAAAAAAGCTGGAGCGCAGAGTGGTAATAAGCCCCGAAACACAACATGTGTCCAGTAAAGTCTTTCTCCCAGACTCAGTGCAGCAGTGTCTTCTTGACCAAAGTGGAGGACTGACAACAACAGGAATAAAGAGAGTAGTAATTCTGGCCACTGAATCCAGCAGGCCAGGACCAGACCAAGCAATCCCAAGTAAAAAAAACCAAAACTGAGCGGCCAGATTCGTCCCTGTATTGGTTCAAGCCAGGAACGGCCAACATGATGATCCAAGGCACCGTGCGGCAAGCCCAGCAGGGCAATCAATAGAAACAGAAAGCCCCAGTGCCATTCTTGCCAAGCAAAAAATTCTTTCATACCTGCAAGAAGAAACAGGCCGCAAAGTAGTAAGAAAAGTCTTTGTTGTCCCTCACTTAATTGAATATTCAGCACTGACTAAATTTCCTGAATCTGGATGGGTTCCATTTCTTTTTTCTGTGAAAAGTTTGGAAAAAGACTTTGCTTGAGAAAAAGTCCGGAGGGCAAACAAGTGGTTACCTCCCATAGATCTTTCAGTGATGCAGTATCGGCAAGAAATCGCACAAGTGCATCGGGCTTCGCACATCGAAACAACCTCCAAAACAATTCAGGGCCTCTTCGTGGATTTTCTTGAAGAACTCTCAGAAAAGTGGCATCCAATAATCGTGATTGGGCACTGTAATAATTTGGGAAGTGATCCCATTCTCCCTTCAATAATTGATCCGCAAGCTTTTGTGCCTGTCGCTGAATTGCCAAGAACGCATAGCCCGTACTGGGGCGAGCTGCACCGCCTCCCAGACCAAGATGCCTGATTCTTCTTGTTGGCTGCATGTTCGTTGATAATGTGGACATTGGCAATACACCGTATTCCTGTTCCGTGATATCGTAGGTCCCTGTTTCTATCTTTTGCAGGTACTTCTGCAACTGTTCTTGATAAATACTCTTTTCCAGTATTTTTGGCCCAAACCAAGTACTCTCGACCAATGCTTCAGTTGACGAGAAAGGCAGGACATAGATAAACGGGATACCTGGCAGGGCGCCATCTGTGTATTTGCTATTAGCTCTGTGGATTTCAGCAGCCCCTCTACCACCATCAAAGTCCATCAGAGTGACTTCATTACTTTGAAAGCAAGCTTGCTTTGTTTTTACTTTCCAGCCCAAAAAATGCTGGAGCCAATGGACATCCGGTGGCACAACTTTTCTATGTTGATGATCTGTGGGGCGTGTGTCGATTACATACCGACCTGTGTAAGTACCTTGATGAGTTTGAATGCGAACATGGTCTTCCCCTTCCTGAACAGCCTGAACTTGCTCTCCTAGTCTCAGGATCATTTTTGAAGAAGAGTAGATGGTAGCCAAAGCCAGCCTGTAAAAGTGTTCTGCTCGCAAATACTGATACTGGTAAGTACCTTGGCAGCGGGCTACTTCTCCTGCATAATGAACGTTCCAGCGAGACCATCGGTAAGAAACAGCATTCTCAAAACGATGATTAAGCGTGTTCCAAAAGCACCAAGTGCGGTCATTTGTATACTCGCTTCTTTCTTCCAACAACAAAATCTTGAGCCGTCCCTCATCACGAGCAATCATCTCGTTGACGAGAGTCAATCCGGCACAGCCGGCTCCAAGTACGATTGCGTCCCAAACCTGCATTTTATCCAACCCGCATGCAATTCAGGTGCTGGTGTAGTTGTGGCTCGTGTTGCTGAGGTTTCCCCACCGGCCAGGTTCGGGTGTCGAAGAGAAATTCAAACAAGCTTGTGATGGTCAACCTACATTTACGAGACATAGAAACCCGGGCTCGCCTCCCCCAAATTATGCTGGGCTCAGGGTAAATTTCATCTCCAATTGCGCGGTAAAGTGCCCGTGCTGTGAGGATACCTAAGCGTACTCGCATGGGTAGGTAGCGCATGCCTTGGTACCCACTGCGATAATACAATTCTGCGAGATCAAGCAAGCGTTCCACAGCTGTCTCAGCTGCTTTACGGGCTTCTTGATCCCCCTGAACCAACTGTGCAGCAGTTACTGGCTTCTCTCCAAGCCATTCCTGGGGCAAATAGAGGCGACCACGTTGAGCATCTTCATGGACATCACGTGCAATATTGGTCAGTTGCATAGCAATTCCCAGGTCAGTAGCAAACGCTAACGCATGGGGGTCACGGCAGCCCAAAACCTGAGCCATCATCAAACCAACCGTTCCAGCAACTCGATAGGCGTAGCAGAGGAGTTCTTCCTTCGTTTGCAGACAGACTTCTCCCAAGTCAGAAAGTACACCTTTAATCAAGTCTTCTACCCAGCACTGCTCCAACTGTTGGTCTTCAATCAGTTCACAAAACGCCTGATTCAAAAACTGTTTGGGCTTGACACTCCAGAGGTCCTGACGCAATTCATCCAGTTGAGTTTTGGCTTCTCTAGAGTCACTTGCTTCGTCTGCCAAATCGTCTACATGCCTGCAAAAAGCATATAGTAAGGAGGCATCATTAAATTGTGATTGGGGTAACAACCGACCAGCCCAATGAAAGCTTTTCCCGTTGTAAGCTAGCACCGCCACATGAGTTTGTGTGTCAGAATTTGTGCGAGATAAAGATGTCTTTTTCACAGTTCTGGATGGAGCCGTGTGATTGGATGCTGAGGGAATCAATTGATCCAAAACTTTTGCAGAACTCAAAACTCCTGGCATTCCAGCTCCAGGGTGAGTGCCAGCACCCACAAAGTAGAGGCCATCTACTTCTTCTGACTTGTTATGAAAACGGAAATTTGCCGATTGGGTAAATAGCGGTTGGATAGAAAATCCAGTACCATGTCGAGTCAGAAGTTCTTGCTCAAAGTAATCTGGAGTCACGAAAAAGTCTTCTGTAATGCATTTGCTTAGACCTGGTAGAAGAGTACGCTCCAACTCCTTGACGACCTCATCGCGATAACGTGGCCCTACTTCCTCCCAATTTATTCCACTCAGGTTATTTGGGACGGGAGAGAGCACATAAAAGGTATCACATCCAGCAGGAGCCATCGATGGATCTGTTGCTGTCGGACGATGCAGGTACAAACTCATGTCTTCTGCAAGATGCTTTTTATGAAAGATGTCGCTCAGCAATTCCTTGTAGCGAGGTCCCATCGTGATGGTGTGATGAGCAACTTCTGGGTACTGACGAGTTGTCCCAAAATAAAGAACGAATAGCCCCATTGAGTAGCGCAGTTGACGAAGACGCCAATTTGACCAACGTTTGCGCTGGGGAAAATCAAGCAGGTGTTGATAGACAAACGGAGGGTCTGCATTGCAAACCACTAAATCTGCTGATAATACTTCCCCACTGTTTTCAAGTTTTACCCCAGTTATGCGTCGCTGTTGGGTGATGATCTTGGTGACAGTAGCATTTGTTTTTATTTGAACGCCTTCTTCTCGAAGCAATTTTTCAAGTCCGGCCACAATGGCGCCTGTGCCACCCATGGCAAAGTGAACACCCCATTTACGTTCAAGGTAGTGGATCAGCGAATAAATCGAGGTCGTAGTGAAGGGATTTCCACCCACGAGGAGGGGCTGAATACTGAAAGCCTGACGCAGGCGTTCGTCTTTTAGGTGGGCTGAAACCATCTGATAGACTGAACGATAACTGCGAAGTTTCAGTAGCGCAGGGATTTGACGGAGCATTGAGCCCCACTGATGAAATGGGATATGTGCCAGTTCGCTGAAACCCTTTTCAAAAATTCGCCGTGACTCCTGGACAAGATTCAAATATCCGTTACGATCTTTTGGTGAGAGCCTTTCAATTTCATTCAGAGTACCTTCGATGGTACCTCCATAGTCAAAAGTCTCTCCATCATTGAATCGAAAACGGTACCAGGGCTCTACTGGAACAATTTTCAAGTAATCTTCTGGGTTTCGGTTAAAGAGTTCAAAAAGTTCGTCAATTAGAAATGGTGCTGTTACTACTGTTGGTCCTGCATCATAGACAAAGCCATTTCTTTGAAAGACTCGTGCTCTTCCACCCAGATCCGACTGGCGCTCTACAACTGTGACTTCATACCCCTTGGCTTTCAGACGAAGAGCCGCAGCCAGACCTCCAAAACCAGAGCCGATTACCAGGGCTGTGGGCGATATGGTCATGCCAACATCTCTAGTTCTGGCTGAAAGCGCTTTTCCAATTGAGAGATGACTAACAACATGAATGAACTCAGGGGATCAGGTAGATCTGCAGCTTCTTCACGACAGTTTGTGAGCGTATCTGTGAGGTATTGGAAGCAAGCTTCCAATACCTGTGTGTTGACCAGCATATTGACCCAATAGGCTAATTTCTCAGGGTCTCGACGGGATTGATCATCTTTAAAAAAGGCCTCAAATTGCATCTGCACTGATGGTGAAGATTGCTGCCAGAATTTTAAGATTACCGCACTGACACGACCTTCGCGCAAATCCGAGCCAGGGAGATCCCGGCCTTTGTTCAAAGCGCAAAGATCGATGATGTCATCATGAATCTGGTAGGCCACTCCAAAGCGACCAAAAATTTGGCTCACGCGACCACACTCACTCTCTTGAACACCTGAGAGAATTAGCGCTGCCTCCACTGGGAAGGACAGTAGAGATCCTGTCTTGCAGAGTGCAATGCGTTCGTATGTTTGCAGTGGCAATGTCAAATCGCTTTGGTGTTGCAATTCGTCTGATTGTCCTTGAATCAGAAGTGCGATCTTCTCACCAAGTAAACCAATCAATCTTGGACCACGGTAGTGCTGCACGCCTAGCATGCCTAGCATTTCATAAGCTTTACTTAATAATAAATCCCCCAAGAGTAGAGCGTTGTTTGCACCGTAATGCTTCCAAACGGTTGCCTTGTTCCTGCGCGTTTCATCCTGATCCTGAATATCGTCATGGACAAGCGATGCGTTGTGAATAAATTCTGTTACACAGGCTAACTGTAGCGCAGTCTTTTCGTCTAAACCATGAAGGTGTGCCGCCGCCAAGGCCAACTGCGCTCTAAAGAGTTTCCCTTCAGTCATTAAATGATAGGTAGCGCTATCTTGTAATATCCCATTCTGCCGTAAAAAAGATTTCATTTCTGCTGGCACAATTTCAATTCTTTGCGATGCCCAATCAAAAGAATTCAAGCATTTCTTTTCAGAAACAAATTTTTTGTCTGATTGTTTCGTGTGGCTCACATGCAATGAAAGATATCGCTCTCCCAGTTCCCTAAATGGATTTTCATAAATAGCGTTCATACTCATTTCCATTAATCCTCCGTATGCGATTGGATGAAGGGCTGACACTCTGCAATGAGCGTGCTTAGGCAAATTACTTATTAAAATACTGATAATTTTATTTAAAAATTAAATTAATAGTTACGTGAGAAAAAAGGGAAGAGTTTAACGAAAAATTTATCATGAAATTATAAATTTATATTTGCATCACTAAATTGATTTTCAACTATCGAATTGATCAAATATCCATTCTTGATAAATCATTGTATAAAAATGATAAACTAAGAACCAAAATTAATTTTAATCTAAATTTATTATCAAATAATTAAAAAATATTAAATTTATCATGATAATAAGAAATTATTTCCTTAGATTATTTTTTCGAATTAACTTTTCAGAATTGGTCTGCTTTTTGTCGATTTAAACTTCGTTCTTGTCAAAAGATGAGAACAGGCTGAGTGACCTAAGACACCCATTGGTTGCATCGGCTTATTTGCGAGGCAAGAAAGCTATTCGCTTTCTTATTTGATGTTAAATCCTATTTAAGGAGAATTTATGCCTGAATTGAGTTCGGATCAGTTTTCACTGATCTATAATATGTTGTCCCTGACAATCGCGGCAATGTTTGGCACCTTTGCGTTTTTTGTTCTTGCCAAAGAGAACATCGCTGTGAAATATAAGCCGGCTATCGTATGTTCGAGTTTGGTGGTGCTGATTGCGGGCTACCACTACTTCCGAATTTTCCAAAGTTGGGATGACGCATATGCGATAAGTGAAAGCGGAATGTATGTGGCAACAGGCGTACCGTTCAACGACGCCTACCGCTACGTAGATTGGCTACTAACAGTGCCATTGTTGTTGGTAGAACTGATCGTTCTTCTCTCGTTGACACGTGAAAGAATGCAAGATGTTTTGACCAGGTTGGTCATCGCCTCTGTACTAATGATCGCTTTAGGCTACCCGGGTGAGGTATCAGACAACACTGGAACTCAGGCACTTTTCTTTGTGCTTGCAATGATACCGTTTGTATATATTCTTCGGGTGCTTTGGAAAGAGCTGGCCGCTGAGATTGCAGAAGAAGATGGCAAGGTAAAAGAACTCATCGAGCAGACTCGAATGCTCTTGATGATTTCATGGCTTTTCTACCCTGTTGCATATGTCTTCAACCTCGCAGGTGGAACTGCAGAAGCTGAAATAGGCGTACAGGTCGGATATACGATCGCTGATATAGTCAGCAAATGTGTCTATGGAGTGATGGTTTACTTCATTGCAAGAGAGAAAACTATGTTAGATAGCGCACCAGCCTCAGCAAAAGTTGCTGCTGCAAAAGCGTAATCGAGCACTTAAGGATTAAGATTCATCTGTCGGATAAATCTTAATCCTTTTCATAAGTTAAATTGTAGGTTCTTTATCCCTACGATTCTCAAAAATAGATTTGCAAATGCAATATACGATTTCAAAAGCTTGGCTTGGATTGTTCAATTTAATTTTGTGGACTTTGATAGCATGTTTGGGACTGTTCAATGAATGGCCATCAAAACTTTTTCCAGCAGAAGCATCATCTCTGTTTGTGGAAATCCAGTGGTGGACATTGATTGTACTGGCTTACGTTTGCATTATGCTCCCACTGGATATAGTGGGTGGATTCATAATTCCAAAATTAACAAACTACAGAAAAGAAAATTTTTCCAAATTTTGGAAGAGATTAAGTCGCGGTATCATATTGCACGCCACTATATTGTGGATATCAGGTCCGCTGGTGATGGAAATTGGAAAGCACTACGGAATTTTGGGGGTGATGGTGCTTCTAATGAGCACATCCGCTTTGATGCTGCTGTTGCAGAATCCCTTAGCCCGGATCGTAGCTGGTTACAAAATTTACGGTGAAGACCGAGAAAACTTCCAAAGAAGGATAGGTGAGTTGCTTGGTCGAAAAACAGAAGTGGTGAAAGAAGAAGATCCTGCCTTCGCTGGAGGCATTACCGGACTGCCTTGGCTGGAAAAAACAATTATACCTTCCCGCTGGTTAGAAATGTCTGAGGACGAGTTGAAGGCTCAAGTATTACGTAGGATTGGAGCACTTCGAACCCACAGCAGACACCGAGGTGTTATGGTAGCAATATTGTGGAATTTGTATGGCTTTTACTCGGCTAGCCTCTTCTCAGGTGCTGGTGTTGAGACAGTCCAAGGTCTATTCCTGACAAGTATGGCTTTTGTTGTGTGGATGTGCCTTGGTCAAGTAATTTTGCCGAATCTTAGTAAAACAGGCTCAACTGAAGCCGACAGATATGCTACAGCCAATGGAGTTTCAGAATCTGCACTCGAAGCAGCATTGAGAAGTCAAATGCAATTGTCTCGCGATGGACAAATAGAAATGGACCGTTTGGAAAAGTTACTCTCACCATCTTTGCCAATTAATCAGCGTCTTGAGATCTTGCGCATGGAACCTTCAGGGATGCCAGGTGCTTGGGATAGCGCACGCATTGCCCAATTTTTGTCCTGGAGCTGTCTCGGTTGGTTCTCAAGGGCTGACTACAGTCTTTGTGGCCACCCCCAAAACTGGGTCCTACAGTCTGGCGATTAGTGACGCTGCTGACGTGGTCACTCAAACAAGTTGACCACGTCCATTTTCCTCCTCGGACAGTTTCTGCCGTCTCCCCCTCCCCACTTGGTTTCAAACGCCAAATTTGCTCTTTTCTATCAAAAAGGTTACTAAAATCTTATTCAAAGCAGCAACTAGCGTATTCAAACCCAAAGTGATTCTAGCTTTGGTAACTTTGATTGGAGACAGTATGAAACGAGTAAGATTCATTTTGGGGTTGCTCGCGTTCACGTGCGTTATAATGAACAGCAGCCTTTTGGCGCGTCAAACACAAATTCAGATCATCGGACAACTTGGCACTGACTCAGGACAATCTATTGTGTTGGATCAGGAAATGATGGAAGCAAACCCGATAACCTACACTTCCCAGGATCCTAACTTTCCAGACGATGGCCAGAAAGAGTTCAAGGGTATCTCAATTGAGAAAATCATCGAACTGACCGGGGCTGATAAAAATATTGACGGGGTCACTTTCATTGCCAACAACGTCTATGTCACTTACGAGCCAATTGAGCAGATTCGTCAAGACAATGTGATGATCGCTTTCTCCAGTGACGGAAAACGGATCAAAAAGAATCGAGGTGGACCCTATATGGTGATGCACGAGCAGGTCAGTGACCAGGGTTTATACAACTGGTACATCGATACTGTAATCCTTGGAACCTCACTCACTCCAGAGTTAACCGTTGTCGAAGGTGAAAACTCTAGAATTATGGATGCTAATGCGATTGCAGCTCTCCCTGGAGAACTCTTAAATTACGTCCCACCAATTCCCAGAGGATACCGAAAGCCACTGGCTTCCCCAGATCGAGATACACAAACAGAGGGAGCATTTTTACGAAATTTTCTAACTTCCGATGATTTCAATGAAGTTATACTCACTCCATACGTGGGCAATTCTGTTACTCTGAAGAAAGATGATTTGAGCAAGCCAATCGTTGTTCTTCGATCCTTCGACAATCAAAAAATCATTTCAGCTTATGGTGGACCTTACAGCGTGGTATTTCCCGTTGCAGAACATCCTAATTTGGCAGGCCGTTTGCCTCAATTCTTATTTTTTTTGCAAAAAATTGAGACACGCTGACCTCCTTTCACTTCATGCTTTTTCAACCACTCCGACTCCGCACGGTGCTTCTCATCTCATTGGGGAGTGCCTTGCTCCTCTCGAATGCACTAACCTGGTACATTGGTCAAAAACGCCAGGTTGAGGGTCTCCGCAACGCATACTTTGAACGCATTTATTGGATCTCTGAATCTCTTGCATCAAATACCACCGAATGGGTGGGCACCGCAAATTTGGCTCAGCTGGAGATCAACTTCACTCTTCTCGATTCACAACCAGAATTAGTTTATGTCTTTGTTCGCAGCATGGAGAACGAAATTCTTTTTGCTTATGACGATAATCTGATTGAGGAGTATGAGCCTGAAGTTATCAGGTGGGATCCTGAGCAAATAGCTGTTTTGGAAGATCGTGAAGCGCAAAGAGATCAAACAGAATTTCAGACTGCAACTTACCAACTTAGAGAACAAGTCCTTCTTGCCGACGCACTGATTGACGAAGAAGTACGTGGCAAAGCCGGAGAAGTTGTGTTTGAGGCTCGCCGCCAGTTAGTTTTTTGGGGAGAACTAGTTGGGATCATGCATATTGGATTGTCTCAGGAGCCACTGGACAAGGCCGTTGCAGAAAATCAACGATCACTCCTGATTATTGAAGCACTTTTAATACTGTTTGGGCTGATTATTTCTGTAGTGGTAGCTCGTCGTGTTGCTGCTCCGATTCAGCAGTTAACTGCCCGCCTGGCATTACTAAAAACAGATTCTCTTAGGAACAGTGACTCTCTGCAGCAGTTCGAATCTCAACTTCGAGATCTTGAATTAGCTGACATTCCAGCAAACACTTGGGAGTCCCACCAGCTTGTCAATGCTTTTCAACATCTTCAAAACCAGCTTTTGTTGCAAATTCAGCTGATCCAAGAGTCTGCAACAGATTTGCAGACGAGCCATGCTGAATTGCAGCAGGCTTATGAGGAATTACAGCAGATGCAGCAACAGCTCGTTCAATCAACCAAGATGGCTTCCATGGGCGAAATGTTGGCAATGATTGCTCATCAGTGGCGCCAACCATTAGCCACTATCAACATGATCGCATCTTCCATCAAATTAGAACAGCAGCTTGGTAATGCCACCGCTGAGGGGACGCTTGAGAAGTTAAAAAAAATTCAAGATACTACCTCTTTTCTTTCTCGAACAATCAATGATTTCCAAGATTTCTTTCGTCCAGACCGTCAACGTGCATTTGTACGAATCAACGAGTTGGTACAACGTACCGTGGAAATCATCGGCTTATCTCTGCAGACTCAGGATATCGAACTGGTAAGGGAGTTTGGTGAACTACCCCGATTGGAATTGTTTCCTAATGAGATCCAGCAAGCATTGATCAACTTACTAAAAAATGCTGAAGAAGCGTTGGAGGAAAGCGAAATAGAAGGAAAGAGGCTTGTATTGCGCACTTACGCTCAAGAGGACAAGCAAGTACTAGAAGTGCAGGATAACGCTGGTGGTGTACCTGAGGAAGTGGTTGATCAAATTTTCTTTCCTTATTTTTCAACGAAAAACAAACTCAATGGTACTGGTTTGGGGTTGTACATGAGCCGGATGATCATTGAAGACCATCTTGGTGGCAAGTTGACTGTAGTAAATAAAGATGGCGGAGCGTGTTTTCGAGTGGAACTCAACGAGCGATTACCCACAAATGCTGAGCAAAACATGATGGCTGAGACTCCAACAACAAATCTCAATTTGTCAGTGGAACAGTCAGGATCTCTGCTCAACTTCCCAAAAAAGGTTGCATCTCAATGATGAACAGTATCGAGAAACTGATCTCTGTGTCGAAGGGAGTCAGCCTGCTCTATGTGGAAGACGATCAGATTTTGCAACAGGAAACAGCGCAGTTACTGAAAAATTTCTTTGAGAAAATTGATTTGGCACAAAATGGCGAGGAAGGACTGGAACTGTTCGAGCTAGGGAAGTACGAGATTATTATTACAGACATCAATATGCCAAAGGTCAATGGAGTGGAAATGGTCAAAGCCATTAGGCGGAAGGATAGGCATCAGATGATCATTGTGATATCCGCCCATGACGAGCCACATTATCTGATCGATCTGATCAACGCAGGGGTTCAGCACTTTCTCAGCAAACCCATTGATCTTACAGGGTTAATCTCAGTTCTCTATGAATTCTGCGTAGAGCATCAACAACGAGCAGCTACTTTGTCCCCAGATGAATGAACTGGTACAGAACACCATTCAAAACCGATACCCCACACTAATTCCGTACTCTGTCAACATCACGTTCGCCTTCTCTGCCTCCCCGCTCAGTTGAGGAACCTCAATCTCGTATTCCAAGCTTGTCCCCTGATAATAAATCCCCACATCCCACCGCCCACGACTAACCCCTATGTTTGCAAACACACCGCCCCCAACAGCTTTTGTGCTTTTCAGCTTTGTGGAATCTACTGTTGGATTAGTTTTGTCAGTATCAGTTGTTTTGACAGAACCATCTGCACTCATTGGGATTCGAGCCGTCAAACCCAGCAGCAACTCATAATCTGTGAACAGTTGGATACCTGTATATTCCACACCAGCCTCCAGAATATGAGCATAGAAGGCCCCATCATTTCTTCTGTTCAAGGTTTGGTTGTCCTGGGTTTCTTCGATAGAAGCTGCAAAATAATTATAGCCCGCAACGATCCTTAGAGATTCTGTCGCAGGCAATAGGAGAGATAGTCCGAGTCCACTTGTTTGCGGATCTTCCTCATTGAAGCCATTCACTTCAGCGGAACCCCCAACAGGGATCAAGAATTGTAGGCGCACACCAACAGCCTCTGCTGTGGAAGCAAACCCCAGAAAACAACCAAGTATGAATAAAAGACACTTCCAAGATTGAGAATTTTTCATCGCAACTTGCCTTTCCTGTGATAACGTTATTTGTTTATTCCAAAAGTCTGCAAACAATTACTGTTCAATACCTTAGCAATCTTCCTTCGTGACGACCAGAGTTTCGCTGCATACCTTGGGCTGCCGCCTCAATCATTCGGAAAGTGAGAGCTTAAGCCATCAGTTGAGCCAACAGGGCTACCAGATTGTGCCTGAGAATGCTGAAGCAGATCTTTACATTGTCAATACCTGCACTGTCACGGGAGCTAGTGATTCGAAAAACCGGCAATTGATCAGATCGCTCCATCGGCGCATGCCTCAAGCACATATTGTGGTGACAGGCTGTCAGGCTCAAATGGAACCAGAGGCAATGGCTGCTCTGCCAGGTGTTTCCCTGGTGGTTGGAAATGAAGCTAAACACCAAATAGCGAACTTGTTACCTCAGTTGGATGGATCACAAGAGTCTACCAAGGTTGTTCACAACAAAATTCAACGTCTTCCTTTCTCACTGCCTTTACCTCTCACCGAAGAAGCAAAAGAAGAGCGCTTACAGGGTCTGACACGTGGCCAACTGAAAATTCAGGACGGGTGCGACTTCATGTGTTCCTTCTGCATCATTCCATTTGCCCGTGGGCGGTCACGACACCGTGAGTTTGACAACCTCTGTACGGAAGCAGAGCAGCAGGTAGCTTCGGGTATTCAGGAGATCGTTATAACGGGTGTCAACCTGGGCACCTATGACATCCATGGACGACACTTGGTGGATATTGTCGATTTTCTCGATTCGCTCAAAGACCTAAAAAGGATCCGAATTTCTTCGATTGAGCCAACCACTGTTGACCCTGGTCTGCTGGAACGAATGGGGGATCAGAGCCATAAGTTGGTACCTTTTCTCCACTTACCTATTCAATCTGGCTCCAACCGGATTCTGGAATTGATGAAACGCCGCTATGACTCGCTCGAATATGCTTGTGAAGTCGAAGAAGCTGTCCAGAAAATCCCAGACCTTTGTGTTGGTGCAGATGTCATGGTGGGATTTCCAAGTGAAGGTGATTTGGAGTTTAAAGAAACATTGAATTTGCTAGCAAGCCTACCAATAAGTTATTTGCATGTCTTCCCTTTCTCTGAGCGGGCTGGGACTCCAGCAACCAGGTTATCAGCCAAGGTTTCCCCAGAGGACAAGCGAGCACGGGCTGCGCTACTGCGTGAACTCAGCAAAAGGTTGCGCCATAATTTCATGCAGCGTTTTGTTGGCACCAGCCGCAGAGTCTTGCTGGAAGCACCCAAACCCGACGGCCGCCTAGGCGGCTACACGGACAATTACCTACGTGTTCAACTGAACACTACCAAACACAAAGACCTACACAGCAATCGACTAGTTCCAGTCCAACTGGAGAGTATCCGGGGAGATGTTCTATTGGGAACGCCTCTCACCTCTGCTGAAACATCTGCTAATTGATGGACCTATCTCATCTCAATCACCAACAACGTCAAGCGGTCACTTCCACCAAAGGTCCCATTCTGGTGCTAGCTGGTGCTGGGAGTGGTAAAACCAGAGTGATCATTCAACGCATCTCTTGGTTGATTCAAGTCGAGCAAGTTCTGCCAGCAGAAATTTTAGCTGTAACTTTCACCAACAAAGCCGCCCGTGAAATGCAAGAGCGGCTCAAAGACGAGCTGAGAGGAAGGCAAAAGGGAGTACAGTTGAGCACCTTCCATTCCTTGGGTGTTCAGTTGTTGCGAGAGCACATTGATCAACTGGGATATCGTTCAAACTTTGTGATTTATGACACCCAGGACCAGCAGTCTGTGATCAAAGGGATCATGGAGGATCATGATCTCGAAGATTCTGGTTTGATTGATGCCAAAGGTGTTCACTACGAGATTGGACAAGCAAAAAATCGTGGACTGGGTCCCGATCACTTTCTTCAACAGCGGGACTCCACAAGGAAAACCCAGGTTGGACAAGTTTTCACGGAATATCAACGCGTTCTCAAAGGCTGCAATGCTATTGACTTCGATGACATATTGCTTCTGACCCTAAAACTCTTTGAAGAATACTCTGAGGCAATGAACCCCCTAAGAGAGCGATATCACTATCTTATGGTTGATGAGTATCAGGACACCAATCGTGTTCAGTACCAGTTGATGTGCCATTTATGCCAGCGTCATCGCAATCTATGTGTGGTAGGTGATGATGACCAGTCGATCTACGGATGGCGTGGAGCAGATATCCGTAACATCCTTGATTTCGAACGGGACTTTCCAGAAGCTAAGATCATTCGCCTAGAGCAGAATTACCGCTCTACACCAACAATCCTCAAGGCTGCAAATCAGGTCATTTCCCAAAACCCACAGAGAATGCCTAAGGAACTCTGGTCTCAAAAGCCAACTGGCGTTCCTCTGGAGTGGATCGAGGGCAAAGACGAGGCTGAGGAATTAGAGTTAGTAGCCCGTCAGATTAAAATTCAGGTGCTACGGCATGGGCGTTCGCACTCAGATTACGCAATTCTTTTCCGCTCCAACTTCCAGTCCAGACTGATTGAAGAAACTTTGCGGGATTCCGGGATTCCCTATCAGATAATTGGGAGCACCAGTTTTTATGAAAGGAAGGAAGTTAAAGATGCCCTAGCCTATCTGAGGGTGATTCACAATCATTCTGATGAAGTAAGCCTACATCGGATCATCAATTATCCTCGTCGAGGCATTGGCAAGACGTCCCTGATTCAGGCCAATTACTACTGTCAACTGTTGCGGAAGCCACTCTTCGAAATCTGCAAACAGGCACGACAGCACTCCAGAATCCCAACTGAAGCTGCAATGAGCATGGAGTCGTTCGCGCAGATGATTTTGCGGTATCAGCAGCGTTTTCAACAGGAAACACTTGGGGAAGTACTACGTGATTTGCTGGCCGATGTAGGGCTGATCTATGATTTGGAGACACAAAAAATCGATCCAAAGACAAAAGAAAAGCGGGTTGGCTTTGTAATGGAACTGATGCGTGGATTGGATCGGTTTGTAGAGCAGAACCCTGAAAAACATCTGCGAGACTATTTGGAACGAGTGATGCTGTTTACCCAGAATGACCGAGAAGAAGAGTTGGTCAGCAACCAGGTAACTCTGATGACTCTCCATAGTGCCAAAGGTCTTGAGTTCCCCTTTGTGTTTTTAGTGGGGATGGCAGAGGGTGTCTTCCCCAACCAACGAAGCCTTGATGAGAGTGGTGAAGAAGAGGAACGACGACTCTGTTATGTAGGCATGACAAGAGCTCGAGAAGAGCTAACCATGTCAATGGCTCGTCGACGCAAACGGTATCGAGAAGAGGTTTCACAAACCATGTCACGCTTTCTCAGTGATATCGATTCTTCCCTGTTTAAAGTAGCTCCCGGTGCCAAAATGGATATGGGCCAAAAGGCTCTTCAAAAAAAACAATCCCGGGCAGATTTTTTTCAACAACTACGGCGCCTTCAGTAGTTATTCTCTGTTTTTTCACTTTACACTCGTTGCTACTCAGGTGAGGGTAGGCGTTAACTTTTTCCTCAATCGTCAAATTTATATTCTAGCGGAGAAACATGTCGATTCGCGTTACTGTGTGGGGCGAAAATGTTCATGAACAAACCAGCAAGGTTGTCCAGGAAGTCTACCCCATGGGCATGCACAACTGCATTGCCAATGCGCTCAACGAAGATACAGAAATTCAGGCTCGAACAGCCACACTGCAGGAACCCGAACATGGGTTGACTGAAAAAGTGCTGCAACAAACCGATGTTCTCACCTGGTGGGGACATGCGGCTCACAGCAAGGTTGAAGATCAGATCGTTGACCGTGTACAGGCTCGGATACTCGAAGGGATGGGCTTATTGGTACTGCACTCCGGGCATTATTCTAAAATCTTTAGACGACTTTTGGGAACGACCTGCTCGTTGATCTGGCGTGAAGCTGGGGAAATGGAACGGGTTTGGGTCTGCAACCCGGGACACCCAATTGCACAGGGGCTTGGGCGCTATTTTGAAGTTCCTCAGACAGAAATGTACGGTGAACCTTTCCAAGTGCCAACTCCCAATGAGATGGTCTTTAGCAGTTGGTATCAAGGGGGTGAAGTCTTCCGTTCAGGCCTGACATACCTACGAGGAAATGGGAAGATTTTCTACTTTAGCCCAGGGCATGAGACCTATCCCATCTATCATCAGTCTGAAATCCAACTTGTTCTGAAAAATGCAGTCAAGTGGGCTTGTCCTGCCCCTGGCATCTGGCTGGACAACTACACTCGCAAGGCAACTCCTCCGGTTGAAGATATCCAGGAGAGAGGGCCCAAACTCCATGAACCTGGCAGCGAAGGATTACGATGATTCGCCTAGCGATACTTGGCACGGGGGGAATGGCACAGCGCCATGCAGAAGAATTTCAGAAAATCGAGGGCGTCGAGCTTGTTGCCTGTGCAGATATTCATCTAGCCGTTGCCCTGAAATTTGCGAAGAAGAATAACATTCCACAGGCATTCAGCAGCCTGGAGGGTTTGTTAGCCTTTGCCGAATTTGATGCAGTGGCAAATGTCACTCCAGATCGTTTCCACTGTGCAACGACCCTTCCCCTACTGACCTCTGGCAAGCATGTCCTCTGTGAGAAACCGCTTGCCGAGAATCATGCCGATGCCCTGAAGATGGCAGAGACAGCGCAAAAGGCTGGGGTAATCAATATGGTCAACTTCAGCTATCGTAATTCCTCAGCGATACACAAGGCCCACGAATTGATTCAGGCTGGCAAGCTCGGTCACATCATGCATGTTGAAGCGAGCTATCTGCAAAGCTGGCTGGTCAGCAAGGCCTGGGGGGATTGGAAGACAGAAGATAAGTGGCTCTGGAGACTCTCCACTCAACATGGGAGCAAGGGTACCTTGGGAGATATTGGTGTCCACATTCTCGATTTTGCGACTTATCCGATCGGCCCCTTATCAAGCCTCCACTGTACGCTCCAGACCTTTCCAAATGTCAAAGGCACGCAAACGGGAGAGTATACTCTAGATGCTAACGATTCCTTCGTGATCAGTGTACGCTATGCCAACGGTGCCCTGGGGACCATCCACTCCTCCCGATGGGCGACGGGCCATGACAACACTGTAGCGCTACGAGTCTTCGGTAGCAAAGGCTCCCTACGTATCGATCTTGACAAGTCGATGACAACTCTGGAGTGGTGTATAGGCCCGAATATCGACAAGGCCAGGTGGGAGGTGCTGGAGTGTGGCAGTGTGCCGAAGATGTATCAGCGCTTTATTCAAAGCATTCAGAGCGGTGTAAACGACCAGCCTGATTTTGCCCGTGGTGCGGAAATTCAGGAATTATTGGATCTTTGTGAACAGTCAGCAGGTACAGACCAATAAATTATGTTGATATACGCTGACCTTTCTGTAATCGGTGGTTTTGCCCTTCTTGGGGAGTTAGACAAACTTCCTGGCCAGTTTTAAAAATTCTTTGTCCAATTAGACAAACTTTCAGTGGTGCCAGACCCTCTGCCTCTACATATGCTAAAGTATTAGATCCCAAGTGTTCACAATGACGTGACCGCCCTTTCCAAAGGCCTTTCTCAGCCAAAAGTTCTAGGTGTTCTCGTCGAATACCGTACAGATCAAAACCTATCTGACTTCAAAAGAATCTCTGATTAGATTCGTCTTTGAAGAGACTAAAAATTCTACGAAAAAAAAGAGTCGTAGGATTACAAAAGTAACGTCAACCAAAAAATTATTTGAATGTAGAAAATGTATTTGCCTCATCCTAATCAGAAAGAAACAAATTTTGACCAAGCTGATCTCACTCAAAATACACATAAGTCATCGAATGAAATTCTAGCACAGCTTTTGGCAGAATTCGTTCCGAAGTCGCAAACAATCCGAGAGGTTTTCATTGAGTCTTCAGCACTCAAAAATCTACCAGAAAAGTTATTGCATCATTTTGGGCTTTCAAAGGTGATGCTGATCGCTGACGAAAACACCTGGTCAGTGGCAGGCTTGGCTGCGCAGAGGGAACTTCAGAAGGCAGAATTCACAGTTGAAAAAATTTTGTTTCCAGCAAACCCCCGGCCAAGACCAACTATAGAAGCTGCCCGAACATTATCAGATAAACTAAACTCAGATAATTCGATCCCCATAGTTGTTGGGACAGGCGTTTTGAATGATCTTGTTAAATTTGCTGCTTTCAAAGCTGGCCAATCGTATTGCTGCATACCTACAGCCGCCTCCATGGATGGATACGCCTCTGCAGGCTCAGTTCTGAGTGATCAAGGATTTAAAATTACCCACAATTGTGCTCCTCCCAAACTCATTTTGATTGACTTAGATATTCTGGGAACAGCACCTTCTGAAATGAATGGTTGGGGTTATGGAGATCTTGCTGGGAAAGTCCCTGCAGGAGGAGATTGGATCGTTGCAGATTCACTTGGCCTAGAAATTATTGACCCGATCGCTTGGCCGCTGGTCCAGGGAAATCTAAGATTGTGTCTGGAAAATCCTGAAGGTATTCGCAAAGGAGAGCCTGAGGCATTACAATCATTGATTATTGGTTTGCTTTTAACAGGCCTAGCAATGGAATTTTTCGGTAGTTCACGACCAGCATCTGGTGCAGACCACCAAATCGCTCATCTCTGGGAAATGGAACACCATCAGTTCAATAGTCAACCGGTATCACATGGAGCTTGCGTTTCAATCGGATGCCTCTCCACTATGGCACTCTACGATTGGCTACTGCAACAACCCCTTGGCCAGCTTGCCTACAATAAATCAAACTATAAAACTATGGAAGACAAGGAGGCAGAAATAAAATATGTATTCAAACAACCAGAAATTGCGAAAAGAGCATTTGTGGAGACTGAGAAAAAGCATTTGGAATTAGAGCAAATTGAAGAACGCATTGCTCAATTGAAGACTGTTTGGCCAAAACTCAGAAACAGACTCCAGAGCCACCTTCTCCCAACCATAAAACTTAAATCATTATTGGAAGCTGCGAGTGCTCCAATCCGAGCTCATCAAATTGGTATCAGTGAAGATCACCTAAAAAGAACAATTCGAGCTGCAAGATTTATCAGAAGTCGTTACACAATCTTAGATCTTCTTGATCAAACTGACTTGTTGGATAGAGCCTTGTTGGAGGCTCGGTTACCTTTTTGAAATAAACCCCTGAACAAAATACAGTAACCAGAAAATGTTGCTCAAAATCATTTCTTTTTGACACCCCATCCCCCGCCACCAGGGGTTTCAATGCGGAAACGGTCATGTGGGTGTGCCTGGATCTCGTTCTTACCGCCAAGATTGAGCACCTGACCGTTCCTGCGTAGAAAAAGGTTCCGACCAGACTGTCCGTCTTCGCCTCCTAACATGCCATAGGGAGCGTGACTCCTTCTTTCGGAGAGGATCGCGACCTGTAGCTTCTCCAAAAATTCCAGTTCCCGCACTAAACCATCCCCTCCATCGAATTCACCTTTTCCGCCAGATCCTTTCCGGATTGAAAACTCTCGCAACAGCACAGGATAGCGGCGCTCCATAATCTCCGGATCGGTGATGCGAGTGTTTGTCATGTGAGTGTGTACGCCGGATTGACCATGCCAGCTTGGACCAGCCCCTGCTCCGCCACCAATCGTCTCATAGTAACCAAACCGTTCGTTGCCGAAGGTCAGGTTGTTCATGCAACCCTGGGAAGCCGCACACACTCTGAAAGCCTTGAGGATCACATCAATGACGCGCTGTGAGGTGAGCACATTGCCTCCAACCACAGCTGCTTCTTCAGAAGGAGAAAGCAAAGAACCGTCTGGGATGCGAATTTCGATAGAATTCAGACATCCCTGGTTAAGTGGCATTTCTTGACGAATCAGGCATCGTAGTGCATAGAGCACTGCAGAATGGGTGACTGCCTTGGGTGCGTTGAGGTTGCCCCAGAGTTCTGTACCGGTTCCCGCAAAGTCAAAACATGCGCTGCCGTCACGACGATCAATGGTTAGGGCAAGGCGGATCGGTGAGCCGTCATCCAGATAGTCTACCGCATGAATCGTCCCGACCTGTGGCAGTTCTTCTCGGGCTGAGAGTTCCTGTAGCATCATCCGGACGGACTCCTCTGCATTGTCCTGAATATGTTTCATATATCCCTGCACAACTTCCAGCGACCAGTTCTGTACCATCTCTTGAAGAAGATCAATTCCACGCTGGTTAGCTGCAACCTGAGCCTTCAGATCAGAGAGATTGTCAGTGAGCAGTCGAGTTCCTGCAATCGGCAATTCTCCTGGTAGTTGGGACAATTGAGCCGGGGCCTGTAGCAACTCCGTGATCCCAACTTCGTTGAAGATCCCGTTCTCGACAAGCTTGAAACTCTTCAAACAAGCTCCTTCTTCGGCCAGTTTACGCGAGAAGGGAGGCATCGAACCTGGAGTGATTCCTCCTATGTCAGCATGATGTCCTCTATTTGCAACATAAAAGAGGGGTTGCTCATCTTTCCAACAGGGAGTGATCACGGTGATGTCAGGAAGATGACTACCTCCAGCCTGTGGATGGTTAGTCACCAACACATCTCCAGGACGCAGGTTATCTCCTTGAATCCGCACTTGCTGCCTCACAGCTTCGCTCATGGCACCCAAGTGAACCGGTACGTGAGGAGCATTGGCTACCAAACCACCAGTAGAATCAAAAATTGCGCATGAGAAGTCCAGCCGCTCTTTGATGTTGGTTGAGATCGAGGTGCGCTGCAGTGTACGGCCCATCTGCTCGGCAATAGACATGAACAGGTTTCCAAAAATTGACAACTGGATCGGGTCCCGAGTAATCCCAACCTCCCGATGAGTGCGAGCCTTGACGTGGATCAGTACATCCCTGTATTCGCTGATTTCTGCTCGGCAATCAGGCTCAATCACAATCGTCGAAGTGTCCTGCAGCAGCAACGCAGGTCCAGCAATTTGATGCCCGGCTTGAAGCAACTCACAGCGGAAGACCGGAGTTTGGTGCCATCTGTTCTCAAAGTAACAGAGGGTCTGATCAATCGGTTCAGCCGGTCCCTCGGCTGTAGAGACCTTAAACTTCTGCAAACTTGGAGAGGGTGCAACCACACGCACACGCAGGTCATCCACCAGGATTTCCCGCTCCAGTTCAAAGCCATATTCACGGAGATATGTTTGTCGGAATCTTTGGGCGTAGTTGCCATCATCTGGTTCCCGGATCATCAGGTGAGTATCAGTTCCCCGATAGCGCAGGTTAAGAAACCGCTGAACCTGCAGATTAGCTGAAGAGGCTCCTTGTTCCTGAAGTTCTGAGGCTGCCTGAGTTACCAGTTCAGTCAAACGTTCGGTTAGGTTGTTAGGCAGGGCAGGGGAAAAGTCACCGACCTGTGCAAGCACATCGGCTGCTGGTTCCTGGAGTTCTGTGGTCAAGTCCGCGAGCCCAATTCCATAGGCGGAGAGGATGCCAGCAAAACGATGAACGAAGACAAGGGAGATCCCTAAATCTCTTGCTAGCGCGCAGGCGTGTTGCCCTCCAGCTCCCCCAAAACAGGCCAGCACATGCTCCTGGATATCAAAGCCACGCTGTACTGAAACCTCACGTATCGGCCGGATCATATTCTCATTCGCAACACGCAGGAATCCCAAAGCAACCTCTTCGACAGTCCGACGAAGCTGCCCAGCGGACGCAGCTTCGTCGTTGATCTGATTTGTCAGAGATTGTAACGCAGTTCGAGCACCAGTCAGATCTAGCGACTCGTTTTCCTCGGAACCAAAGATCTGTGGGAAGTAGTCAGGGTGTAGCCGACCCAACACCAAGTTAGCATCCGTTACCGCCAAGTGTCCCTGCTTGCGGTAACAGACCGGACCTGGATGGGCTCCTGCCGATTCCGGACCAACCTCAAAGCGTGCCTGGCGAAAAAACAGGCGGGAACCACCGCCCGCAGCAACAGTGCGGATGTCCAGTTGAGCGGCCTGGATACGGACACCAGCCGTTTCGCTCTCATGAGTGTGTTCCCAGTCTCCACTGTAACGAGAAACATCGGTCGATGTCCCTCCCATGTCAAAGCCAATCACGGGCTTGCCGAGGTTCGTGGTCAGCGCATACCCCACCACACCTCCAGCCGGGCCGGAGAGAATCGCATTGCTACCTTGAAAACGGTCTGCAGCAGTGAGGCCACCATCAGATTGCATGAAGAACAGGCTGCTTTGTTCCAGCCCATCCAAAAAACCCGCGCGGAAACTATCTAAGTATTGGCGGATGTGTGGGGTGAGGTATGCGGCCACCATTGTCGTATCACCACGGGCCACCATCTTGACCATTGGCATCACTTCGTGCGAGAGCGAAACCTGCGAAAAGCCGAGTTCTCTAGCTAACGCCCCGACCTGCTGCTCATGCTGCGGAAAAGCGTAAGCGTGCAGAAAAACAACAGCTACGGCTTCGATGCCCCCTTGTTTAGCTTTTTCTAAGGAATTGCGAACCTGTTCTAGGTTCGGTTTTTCAAGAACCAAAAACTCTTCACCAGTGGTACCCACAATACCAGATTGTGAATCATCCGACCTGCTGAGTCGAACCCGCTCATCCACCTCCAGTACCTGCTGATACAGCAACTCAGGCTTGCGAATCTCCAGATCAAAAATACGTGGTCGGTTTTGATTACCGATTTTCAGCAGGTCACCAAATCCCTTGGTGGTCACAAGTAACGTTTTCGCACCTTTCCGTTCAAGTAAGGCGTTCGTAGCCACAGTAGTTCCCATTCGGATCCAGTCGATATCAGATGACACGAAACCTTCCTTGGGATATGGACGGCCGGTGACTTCCTCTAGAATCCGACGGATACCTTCACGTGGTGCATCAGAGTAGTGTGCGGGGTCTTCTGAGAGCAGTTTGACAACACGGAAACCAGGATCTCCTGGCACCTCGGCATAGACATCGGTAAATGTGCCTCCACGGTCGATGGAGAAGCGGAATGAATTCGCCATTTGTCTATGAAATAAAAAAAGATTGGATGAGTAACTAGAAGTTTGCCGGAAAGAATAAAAAAAGATGGTAACGCAATTCTCGGAAGAATCAAATCAGGGAATTGGCAATATTACAAGCGGATTTAAAGAATTTTGGAGGAAGAAAGTGGCGACAATCAAAAGTATTTATTCAACGAAAATCAACTAGATATTCAGGAAAATAAGGGAAAGTGTTTTCTGACTTTAGCTGGTTGTATTCTTGATCAGAATCATTGATTTCTATTTCAAAGTCAGATTCATCAGCCTGAATCATCAATTCTTTCAGCAATAAGCTGAGCTCCTGCTGCACCGGAATATGAGAACGATAGTTGATGAGATTGTGCAATTGGGACGAATCTGCCTGTAGATCGTACAAATAGGTTCCTGAATATCGACTTGCAGCGCTTTCATTCCAGGGATCTCCATTACCAG
>AGAU01000287.1 GCA_000224765.2 SAR324 cluster bacterium JCVI-SC AAA005
AAAAAAAATGTATCTGTAGAAGAGTTCGAATTAATTATAACATTAGGCTCAAATGTTTTCTTTGATGCTATCTCAAGTGGAAAAAAAGCAATAATGATTAGCGGCCAACAATATCTACAAAATTATTTAAATACACCCCCACTTTTTTACTTTACATATGAAATCCAGGATTTAAATTATAATCTTCTGAATCACATTCTGCAGCAAAACCCAAATGAATTCTTTAGAGAAAGATTAGTGTATGCATAATGAAATCAAAGTAAGTATTGTTGTTCCTGTTTATAATAGGGTAACGTTTGTCGATGAGTTATTTAATTCAATAATAGCTAATCATAAAGAAAATCATGAAGTAATTTTTATCGACAATTGTTCATCTGATGGTACCTATGAGAAGCTTGTTGAGTTAGTAAAATTTAGGAAAAATTTTATATTATTAAAAAATAACCAAAACATTGGCCCAGTAAATAACTGGTATAAATGTATTGAAAAGGCAAATGGAATTTATGTAAAAATTTTGTTTTCAGATGATTTAATTATTCAAAACGACTCAATTGAGCAAATGAGTTCTAAGATGGATGATGATGTTGCATTTGTTGCAAGTTCAGTTAAAGTAGGTGTAGATTTTAACAATAGTGATACAAGATATAGATCATCGTTTTTTAGAAACTATAGTAGAATATCTTCTAAGATTTATATAAAGCAGACATTACTCAATTTTGGGGTCTTAGTTTCCCCTAGTGCTGCTTTGTTTAGAAGAAAAGATTTAATTCAAAATTTTCGTAAAACGATTAAATATAGTGATGAAGCCTTTGAATACTATGGAGCAGGGCCTGATTTGCTATTGTTCTTAATTACTGCTCACCATTATAAAAATGTTATTTGGATTAACAAACCTTTATTTTTTTT
>AGAU01000286.1 GCA_000224765.2 SAR324 cluster bacterium JCVI-SC AAA005
GGCATCGTCACCATGGAAGTCGATCGAAAAACGGTTGGTGATTTGATCCAGCGCTTCCTGGATGAAAGAGTCAGCCAAATGATTCCCTCCAGTCAGAGTGATTATGGGATGCAGCTACGCTATTGGGGAGAAAACATTGGGCATTTGACACTGCGCCAGTTGACCCGATCGAACATCATTGGGGTCCGTGAAAAATTACGTAAAGGCACCTACAGCCGTGGTGTAGAGGAGAAACAGCGAAGCCCATCCACCGTCAACCGCTACACGGCAGCTTTGAGCACCTGCTGTAGCTATGGAGTAGAGATTGGGATGTTGGAAAGGAATCCTTGTACGGGTATCAAAAGGCTGAGTGAACCCCGCGGGCGGACACGTTTCCTCACCGATGGAGAACGTGATCGTTTACTTCAGGTAACGAAGTTGTCTTCCCCCCAACTCCATTTGGCTGTCGTTCTTTCATTGGCTACCGGTGCAAGGCAGAGCGAGATCTGGGGACTGCGCTGGCAGGAGATAGATCTCAAGGATGGATTCTTGAAATTCGAGCACACTAAGAATGGCGACATCCGTGTGGTACCTGTAATTGGGGAAGTACTTGATTTACTTCGTGGGTATCACAGTCAGCATCGCATCGTTGGAAGAGATGAACTCTTCCCTAGTCGGACAAAGGGGAAGTCTCTCGACCTACGCACACAATGGGAATCAGCGTTGAAGCAAGCAGAGATCAAAGATTTTCGGTGGCATGACCTGCGCCACTCTTGTGCGAGCTACATGGTCCGGCAGGGTCTGGACTTAAGGTTGGTGGCCGAGTTGCTGGGTCACCGCACGTTGCAGATGTCCATGCGCTACTCCCACCTGGCCAAGGAGCACCTCAAGAGTGCAATCAGCGAGGCGATGGAACGCTGA
>AGAU01000285.1 GCA_000224765.2 SAR324 cluster bacterium JCVI-SC AAA005
CTCTTCCTCGAATGGTGGTTCCTCTTCCTCGAATGGTGGTTCCTCTTCCTCGAAAGTCTCTTCGACTGCTTCCTGAACCTCTTCAACTGCTAGCCCAATTTCCTCTGCAATGTCGGCGGCTTCTGCAGCAGCAGCAGCAAGCTCTTCTAAATCTCCAAGGTCAATTTCTTCAATCTCGACTTCTTCAATCTCGACTTCTTCAATCTCGACTTCTTCAATCTCAGTTTCTTCAATCTCAGTTTCTTCAATCTCAGTTTCTTCAAT
>AGAU01000284.1 GCA_000224765.2 SAR324 cluster bacterium JCVI-SC AAA005
TTACTTCATATTTTGATTCAGATTTTGAAAACGCATTGAAATTATTTGAACATTCAGAGAAGCTTGAATCTAAAAGTGTTGAAATAAACCCTTCCAAAGTTTTAAAAAATCGTTGTGTCACTTTGTTGAATACTCCACCAGATTATTGGAGTGGAGCTTGGGAATTTTCTGAGAAGTAGTGTGAGTAGGCAATAATGAATCAATTGAATGAAGTAAAAGAGTCCTATGACATTTAAAATCGTCAGGTGG
>AGAU01000283.1 GCA_000224765.2 SAR324 cluster bacterium JCVI-SC AAA005
GGGCCTCAACAAGAGAAGGGATGATCTAACCCTGTTTGGTTTTGCTGTTTGAAGATTGTTAAAAACCGAACTAGCACAAAACCGAGAATGCTAATAAATAGGACCGAACACAAATTTGCATCGATTGATCAAAAAAACCCATGACCAGGCGAAGAACCACACTCAATCAACTAACTAGCTAACTCCAAAGAATTCAACATTTCCTCATAGTTCAACTCGCCCTTCTCTTTGCCAGCCAGTTTTACCTTCAATTCTAGAGCATGCAGGACGTACGACCAGTTGCCCAGTGAAGCATTAATCCATAAGAACTGATCAACTAAATCTTCAAGGTTGTTCGGGTTCTTCTCCATTGTCTCCAATAGTGGTGCCGCGTGATAGTGCTCGAAGATTTTCTGGTGCTTGGCTAACTGAAAATGGCTGCTGGAGTCCAGTTATAGGTTGACGGACTGCTTGGTCAGGATGGGCGGGCTATCAGCACCTGCGGTAACAAAACCTAACAAGGTTTTGTTAGCTATTGAACTTTGAAGGCTCAACTAAGTTGTTTCGTAAACAATTACGAAATTTTTGCGACTTATTTCTATTTTGGTCGCAATTCTTCAGACACATGCCAGTAAATAAGCGGAACTATTCAACCAGAGCGGCGGATTAGTTATCCGTTTTTTTTAAACTTTGGTCTTAATCTGCAAGATATTTCAAGCAGACATCAGAAGAATCACAATTTTTTGTTCATCAAAAATATTGACAAAAGATTAGTAACACAGTAAATAATTTGCCTCCCAACTAGAAGGGAATTCATTAAATTATTTTTCAAATGTCTTTAATTAAAAAGAGTCAATATGGCAATGATGGTCTGGATTACGATAAAAGTGAAGGAAGGCAATCTTAATCAGGTGATGCAATTGGTTGATGAGCCTTATGGCAATACTTACACAGCATCGCAAAAAGGTTGTGAAAGATTAGAGAGATCTATTTCACACGACAATCCTAATCACATCCTATTAACTGAGTTATGGAGTTCTAAAGAAGATTGGGATGCATACCTTGAATTGCAGCAAACAGTGAGGGATGAAAACGGTTGGATGGGACGTCTTCTTCCTCTGGTGGAGGAAGATTGGCTACAAGTCACATTTTCCGATATGAATAAATTATTTTAGTAATATTCCAAGTGAAAGTTATCTGTAAATCGCTGAAGAAAGTTCTTAAGGCCCACATCTAGAAGCACTTGCTTCACAAGTTGGTTGTAATCCTCAGCAAACAGTTCTTCTTAAAAAGGTAATTTAGCAAAACTATCACGGTGTATTTGGCAAAGAAGACATCAATCATTCAATCAACGGATTCTGGAAATTGGTATTAGATATCTAAATTTTGAATCTAAAATAAGGTTTCTAGTTATCCATAGGAGAACAGGTGAGTGTTTGTGTGGTGCAGTTCGCTTTGAAGCGCTGGGTGAACCAGAACTAATTCATGCTTGCCACTGTAAAAATTGCCAATTAATGACAGGATCAGCTTTTTTCTTAGTTGCATATTATGTTGATCATAATGTCGATATTATAACTGGGGACTTGATAAAATTTAACCGTTCCTGTGATTCAGGCCGTGGTATTACTATCTATTTCTGTAAGAAATGTGGCTCAACAATCCTTGTTGAGCCAGAAATATCTTCTGGAAAAAGAGGATTAGCCGGGGGTAATTTTGATGACACAAGTTGGATAAAAGACCCAAACAATATCTACTGCAAGAGTAAGCAAAACTGGGTTGAAATTACAAAGGGGCCATTAAATAAAATTACAAGGTATGATTCAAAAGATTTTATTTAAATTTTTTTAATTATAGAATAAAAAGGGTTAAATGAGCACTGTAAAATCATTCGGAATTAATGACGAAGAAATTATTATAATAGCAGAAATGTAGATCAACATAGATCAACTATCTGAAGTCAGAAATTTTTGTAAATTCTATTCTAACATTGTAATGGAAAATGAGCCTGATGTTTATGAATGGAAATTCTTCCTGAATGAAGAAATCCAAAGTGTTACGTTATTTGAGAGATATAGAGATAGTAAGGCACTGATGAATCATGGAGTTAATATTTCAACAGGTGGTATTCTTGAGGAAAATTTTCAAGAATTTATAAGAATATTTACATTCAAATCAATTAAAGTCTTAGGAGAATGTTCAGAGGAGTTAAAAAAATCACATGAGCAAATTGACTTAAATTTTGATTATAGGGTATGTGCAGGTGGTTGCATAAGACAATGAACTTGTATTTAAATTTTTTGAATTTCTGGACTTGAGGGAATTTTACTGGATTTCAAGATCAATGTAAGCACGGGTTAGACACCCGTTTCTCGCTCCACACCCTTCATATTTTATATCACTGAATTAGTCGTACAAAAACAAGCCCTGTAAATCCCTTCCCCACTGGCTTCCTCACAAAAAATTGGCCTTTTTTGTTGTCGGTAATTACTCTTTGAGATCCCAAATAAATATTTTGTTCAATAAAAAATAAGTTCTTGTACTCACCGATTTTACGAACAAGATTCTGTATCAAAACCCCGTTCCTGCTCCAGTCCGATCAATTGTAATATTTATTCGCTATATCAATCAGTCGATCCCGATTCAATTTTCATCTCTGTAAATACAACTAGCAGATTCATCAACCCAATTTAGTTTGTATCTACCTGTTTTTTGCTCTGATGGTCTTTGAGACCCTGGAGATATCTGTAGGCGCCTGAAAATCCGATATATCTCCAATAAGTGTACAGAAGAAATAAGTTTTGCATTCTGAGGCACTTTACAAAATCTAATTTAAAGAAGCTGGTATAAGCAGTGATTGGGGATATGCTTGCTCTGAAGCTCCCAGCTAGAATGCACTCAAATCCTTTATCGTAGGAAATTATTGATGTCATTATCAGAATCCAGTCCGTTTGATTGCTTGTAGTTACATTCTGATAGATAAGTGTTTGTTATTTAAACTGATAAATCTGAATAAGTTTTCACAGAATGAATCAACCTGCCAAATCTCCAAAAGTATGCATTTGGCTTCTTGCTTTGACTGCATGTTCTGGAAACATTGGGAATACAATTATTTCCCCTGCGCTTGGTCCTGTTTCAAAGTACTTCAGTATCGAAGAGGCCTCTTCACAAGCGCTGCTTTCAGCATATTACCTGCCAATGGCTTTTTTTCCACTTGTTTTTGGTTCTCTCTCTGACCGATATGGTCGCAGACCCCCTTTGATTTTTGGTTTGGTACTTTTGACTGCAGGTGGCCTCACGGCAACATTGTCGGAATCTTTTGAACTATTGGTCTTTGCAAGGGTATTACAAGGAATTGGTGCCGCAGCGGCCGGTACCATCTTAATACCTATGATCAAAGACTCGTATGGCAATCTAGAAGCAGCTAGAATCCTTGCAACAGTTAGTAGTATTATGATGATTGTGCCGTTTTTCAGCTTTGCTTTTGGAGGTGTTATTACTGAGATGTTCAGCTGGAAGGGTACTATGTTTGTTATCTTTCTTTTTGGATTTATTTCACTGATAAATAATTTTTGGTTACTCAGTGAAAGCAATACTCAACCTGCAAAAGAAATTAATTTGGTAAGTTTAACTAAAGACTACTCGTCCTTGATAACTAACCGAATGTACATGGCCTTGATGCTTTCTACTTCCTTTACAGCTGGTATTTGGCTCTCAATGCTTGGTTTTGTTCCTTTTGAATACCAAAGAATCGGTATTGATAGCGTGGAAATAGGTTTATGGTTTATGACTGTTCCAATAGGATTCTTGATAGGCAACCATTTGACTAAAACTTATGTCCACAAAATTGGTATTGAGAATTTTTCATTAATCGGAAGTTTCACAACACTACTAATAATAACTACTTTTCTTCTTCCAAATATTCTGGGATGGAAACATGAAATGCTTATAGGGATTCCTTGTCTTATCTTCGGTATTTCATCCGTGGTACTACTGACAACGGCAAGTATGGGTGCAGTAGCAGCAGCAGGTAAGTTGGGGGGG
>AGAU01000282.1 GCA_000224765.2 SAR324 cluster bacterium JCVI-SC AAA005
GGGGGGACAAACTCCATTAAAGTTGGCAAAGGCACTACACGAAGCTGGTGTGCAATTACTGGGAACTAATTTTGAGAGTATTGACCGAACAGAAGACCGAGAGCTCTTTGCAGCAATGCTTGATAAGCTTGGACTACAGCAGCCAGCTAATGGTACTGCAAGGTCTTTGGAAGAAGCATTTGAGATAGCAAATCGTATCGGTTATCCAATTTTGGTTCGACCTTCTTATGTATTGGGTGGAAGAGCCATGGTAGTCGTAGAGAGTGCGGATCGTCTAGAAGAATTTTTTGCTGAAGCCATCAAAGTTTCACCCGATCATCCAGTCTTGATTGACAAATTCCTCAGCAATGCAGTTGAAATCGATGTTGATCTATTAGGGGATGGAGAAAAAGCAGAAGTAGCAGGGATCATGGAACACATTGAAAGGGCAGGAATTCATTCTGGAGATAGCGCGTGTTCGCTTCCCCCATTTGGGCTTGAGAAAGATATCTTGGAAGAACTCTGCAAACAGGCGAAATCTATGGCTCGGGAACTTAAAGTTTGCGGGCTCATGAATGTTCAATTCGCCGTTAAAGACAAAGACATTTACATAATTGAGGCGAATCCACGTGCTTCTAGAACTGTCCCATTTGTAAGCAAGGCAATTGGGGTTCCTCTTGCCAAGTATGCAACTAGATTGATGCTTGGAGAAAAGCTTTCTTCCGTTGGTTTTGAGTATCATGCTCCAACAGATTTTGCAGTCAAGGAAACCGTTTTCCCGTTCATGCGTTTTACGGGATCTGATACGACATTAGGTCCAGAAATGCAATCGACTGGTGAGGTAATGGGCAGGGGAACTAACTTTGAAGAGGCTTTTTTAAAAGCACAAATGGCTGTTTTTGAGGACAGCTTAATGAGACCTTATGTGTTTGTAGGGGTGATGGACGAAGCAAGCCTAAGATGGTAATAGCTGCTAAGATGCTAGAAGAACTGGGTTATGAGATCCTGTCAACTAGAGGAACCTTCCAAGTGTTGACGGATCAAGGTGTGCAGCGAATCAAAATAACATCTATGAATCCTAGCGAAGAGGGTAATATCATTGAATACATGCTGAAGAAAGAAGTCGCAATGCTTATCAATACGACTCGTCGCAGGAAGAGAGCTGTAGGTACACGCCACATTCGCCGACTTGTATTAGCGTACAACCTTCCCTATTTCACAACCTCCGAAGCAGCAGTACAATTCACAAAATCGCTTCATCAATTACGATCTTTGAAAAATCTGAGCTATCAGCCCCTTCCATTCCTATGACAAGGTGTGCTTTGAGATTATTCTTGCGTTTCGCCTTCACTTAAGCCCATTCCCATTGAATTACAGGCTCTAAGTAGCCTAGCCTGCATGGGTGCGTAGGACTCATCTACGGTCATAGCGGCGTCAGCAGCGTCTTTACCTGCTTGTAGCAACTTTTTCAATCCCTCCTTGTCAAGCCTCATGATTTGGCGGTTGATGTAACCGTAGTAAGTGAGATTCGCAAACTCAGCTAGAGCAGGAAGATCCTGTTTTTTAGGCATGGATTGAGAGACAGTTTTCATGGATCTTCGATATGCAACGACTGCGGCATTGAAAGCTGGTGCAACAAAAGGCCGCGCCTGGTCGTCCCCAGCTTCCATGCGCATGATATGGTAACGCACCATTTGCTGGTTGAGGCGCCCAATCATTACCCACGGATAGGGAATCTTATCTTCAATTTCCTTCATCTTTTCTGCGAGCATCAGCCCAGCACTATTCATCATGGGAAGTAGTTTAATCATGTCAATGGAATGCATGATTTTAGTAGTTACAATCCCCTGAACCTGTTCAACGTTGATATCTGAGCCCTCAGATCCGAACATGCCGCCGCCGCCGCCCTTACCTAGTGCTAAGTCAAGTTCATATTTGCTAAGGGAAACCCCCATTTTGTTTTGGAGTGTTGTGCTTGCTTCGCTGATTTTTTCAATTAAACCTTCGCAAATCTTTATTTCCATCATCATTCCAGCTCGGTTTCCTACTCCTGTGTCTTCCATATCATCTTCGTTTACCTCGATTCCGCTGAGATTCACCCCCTTCAACACATTTGACTGAATAGCCATCATCTTTTCTTTATGAATCTGGAGGATTCTTTCAAGATAGAGCTTGAAAGCCCTGAGTAGCATCTGTACTGCGGGCCCTGTGACTTCACCCCAATAAAATGGTAGACAAGAGTGGACCAAAAGGGATCGTGCTACCTCTAGCTGCGGTCTGCCTTCCATTTGAAGAGCGCGCCCGACCAACTGCATTCTAATCGCTTGGTTTTTAGGATCTCCTGACAATTGAGAAACCAATTTGTTGATCTCCTTGTCTCCACGTAGAAAAGCAATTTCGAGGATGTCGGTTCCTGTTGCCGGGGTAACTTCTCTCGTTTTTCTACCAAGTCCTAACTTTGCAAAAAACCCTTTGCCCTCCATCGCGAGGACCTCTTTTGCAGTCTCTTCTAACTCCTGTTGCATTTTCAACAGGTTGACGTTAGGTGTATCTTTGTTCTCGCTAGGTTGTTTTGCCATAAACCCTTTGCTTGACAAAATTGAATCAATCTAATTTTTGATATAGCGGACTAATGTCTACTAGAGTTGTCTTAGTTAAGACTCTATAAACAAAATAAACTATTATTGCACAATTTAGGGAATTAAAAACCCCAAGAATTATCATTTGAAGACTGTATTGACTAGGTTTGATCCATCACGTAAATTCTTTATATTCTATTTGTCGTTACTTGCCAAGAATTCCCATGCCTTCAAAAGACTCTGCTAACAAACAACTCGGCCATACTATTGAATTTTTGAGTGATGTTCCCCAACGCCTAGTAGTAGAAATTTCTCGAAAACGCCTAGCTTTACGGGAAATTCTTAATTGGCAGAAGGAAACAGTATTGTCATTTCCAAAATTGATTGGAGAACCTGTGGAAATCTTCATAGACAACCAAATCATCGCTAAAGGAGAGGTTGTTGTGATCAATGATCATTATGGTGTTCGTATTTCAGAAATTACTCATCCTACTAACAAATCAAACCAGTCTCGAGTCTGAAAGACTTTTGTTAATTCATACAATTCATGAAATTTGTGTATTTCTTGAATTACTGCAAGAAATTAAAATCCCATCCAACGCTGATCGTTCAAACCAAGCCTATGCCATCTCCCAAGCTTTTGAAATCCAGCTTTATTCTAATCACCTTCCATATTTTGATTGGATTTCCGAATCTGCTGATTGCGCAGGGACCCTCAGCGCCAATTGTAGAGTCGATTGTTCTGTCTAAGAATTGCCCGATTCCCGATGGCCCAGATTTAGTCATCAAGTCACCAGAAATTGTCCTTAAGTCAGTTGATGATCCATATTGTCCTAAGATCAATGATATTCAGCTAGTACAGGTTACAGTCCATAATCCCGGTGATGAAGTTCGTAGTGTTGGCCTTGAGGTTTTGCTGACATTGGATGGCAATAGATTGGATCAGTCCCAACGGCAAATCTTTACAATTCCTCCATACGAAACCTCTCGAATGCTACATGATGTAGTTCTGGAAGCTCCAGGCCGCTATCGTGTGGCGGCAAGAATCTGGGACACAGAATTCGAGAAACCAATTGCTGAATCAGATCAGGGTGTCAACCGACAATTCTACATTGCTACCCCAGACGATTTGGCAGCTGCTCAGGAGCAGTTAGTAGTCATGGAAAGTAGTGGTAAAGCTCCACGGCCGTCTCCACTTCAATTCGATCCACCTGATCTGCGCTGGGAGAGCGTCAACGTATTGCCTGAACACTTGCTGCGTGGTGAAACACTCAAGATGCGTCTGAACTTGCTGAACGTAGGTGGAGATGTCGTTCAAGATGTGCTTTGCAAGGTGGAGTACTACAACGAAAGACAACCACGCAGACGAACTACGATTGCAAATCCTATTGCCAACGTAATTGCCCCCGGAGAGACCGTAACCTTTGATCTGGAATACATACCCCCGACCGACCAATTACTTGGTGAATATAAAATTTCTGTGACTGTAGATCCAGACGACCAGCTGACGGAGTTAAAAGAAGATAACAACGCTATGGAGTCTGAAACTATCCGTCTTAGTGATATTAGGTTGCTTCTCCCTTCGGATAGTTTTGTTTTCGATGAAAACGGTTTGTTTCTGTTTCAGTGGGATAGTTTAGTATTTGCTGAATTCAAGATTCAGGTCGGGGTCGACGACAAATTCGAAGATCCACGCCTTTACTTCGACCTGCCGCAAGGAGATCGCTGGATAGCTGATAAAGAATTGGTGCCATTAACAGGTGAATTGCCAGGAATGGCAATGGGGCTTATGCAAACAAGTCAGAAGAACAAGCTCTTTTGGCGTGTCATTGGTCGTAATATTAGTGGTCAGCAGGCTATTTCAGACGTTCAAAGTTTCACAATCAAACCTACCTCGGACGCATCCTAGATTGAAAAGTTGGCCTACCTTGGCTGGTTCTAGTCAAATTATTTTCCTCCCAAAGCCTTGCATTCCTTTTTCAAAGGCGTTACAAGCTTGTTTCTGCTTAGTTGGTCAGACAATAATCACTTTTCAGGGAGGGATCCATGTTGAGTGTCCGTCAAATGCTATCCGAAAAGGGCAGTGCAGTCGTCTCTATCACACCAGATACAAGTGTGTTTGATGCATTGAAGGTCATGAATGAGAAAAATATAGGTGCGGTTTTGGTGATGGAAGATGAAGAACTAGTTGGAATTTTTTCTGAGCGTGATTATGCGCGCAAGGTGATTTTGGCAGGGCGTTCTTCCAAAATCACAGAGGTTAAAGAACTGATGACGTGCAAGGTCTATTGTATAGATCCATCACGGACAATCCAGGATGTGATGGAACTCATGAACGAACATAGATTCCGTCATGTCCCAGTAATGGAAAGCAAAAAAGTTATCGGTGTACTGAGTTCAGGAGATGTGATGCGAGGTGTGGTTGCTGAACAGAAAAATACTATTGAAAGTCTAGAGAGCTATCTTTTAAGGCAATAGTTGAACCGATCACATACTTCGAGAAATATTCTCTGGGGGTATGTGGTACTCACTATTGTATAAAAAATAAGGAATTCCCCCC
>AGAU01000281.1 GCA_000224765.2 SAR324 cluster bacterium JCVI-SC AAA005
AGCAACCGCGCGGCAACTCTTGAACTTCACAATCAAGGTCTCAGCCAGCGTAAAATCGTCATGGTGCTGAACATATCAAAGACTAGAGTTGCTCAGATTCTGAAGGAAAACAATTTGAAGAAGGGTCAGTCTGGGCAGGCCAGCCAATCCAAGGAACTGACCACGATCAGCAGGGGGAATTCCAGTGTTGGTCAGCATCTCGAGGAAGTGGTCACCCAAGCCGCGAAGCAGTCGGTCTCTCAAGTGATTGCTGATGAGCGAGAAGTCCAACGGGAACAAGTGCTGGATGATCTCCAATACATCCGCAACTGGAGCATTGAAACGGCTGAGAGAGTCAGTTCTGGATGTGCTGATCTCCAAAACCTGCAAATGGAGCTCGCAACGATGAAGGTGTTATCAGGCATTTTGCTCGAGAACAACCGTCAGCGGATGGATCTGTTTGGCTTAGCCAATAAAGCGAAAGAGGTGAGTGATTACAGTATCGACTTCATTGCAGCCGCCAGAGAAGGGGGCCTGAAGATCAAAGGCCCAAATTCTTCAGATCATCCAGCCGAAGACTCTAATCAGAGTTGATTCTCGTCTCCAATTTTTCTCAGCTGATTTAGATATTCTGAAGCTTATTCAGAAGTAAAACACACGTCTAGAACTTCCGTTCAACTTAATTTTTCTCCTGCACCATAAGAAAAAATTTATACCTTGTAACCCTATGGGGTTGCTGTCGTTGAATAAATATTTAAAACTTATATTGTTAATTTTTACTAAGAAGTATCAACCTTATATTAAGGTGGCTCATGGCAAACATATTAAAAAATCGGCTCATTATTCAATTATTTATTTCAAGTTTTTTCGTATTTTTTGGAAGTGGACTAGGCTGGGCCCATTCCAAACAGGAAACCACCACTCCGGCCAATAATGCTGTGTTATATGAGGCTCCCTCGGAGTTGGTCCTCCAATTTGACAAGCCTATGCGAATCACTAGACTGGCATTATCTAATCAATTGGGAAATGACTTCGAAGTTCGGCGTACCGACCAGATGAAGCCTTTGATAAAGCTAGTTGCTCAATTGGATCCTGTGCCCAAGGGGGAATACAAAGTGGATTGGCGTGGTTTGTCTGAAGATGGACACCCAATGAAGGGGACCTTCTCTTTCACCGTGAAGTGATCCTTCAAGAAATCTGGTTGGCCTGGCAAGATCTTGATCAATTCTCCCTCTGGACGATTTTTGCCAAGTCACTGGCTTACTGGGCTACCCTGCTAGCGGCAGGTTCTGCACTGAACCTGCTCTGGCTCCGTGAAACGGCTCCTCAAACGATATCTCTCCTCCGTTGGTTTGGTCCAACATGCGCTGTATTTGCAATTCTCCTAAATTCTTCACTAATTCCCCTGCAAGCCAGCTACCTGACGGGAGAATGGTCTGCCATTCAGGACCCGATGATGCTGCAGTTTGCCTGGGGAAGTCCACTGGGCGACAGCCTCTTGCTGCGGGGTGTCGGTCTCATGCTGATTCTTGCCACCATTCGTCCAGAAAAGCTGAGTCTTGGCATCTCAACTCTCGGATGCGGTCTAGTAGCTCTCTCCTTCGCCTTTCAGGGTCACACTCTCTCGGAACCACGTTGGTTACTAGTGGCACTGATTACTGTGCATCTGCTTGGGTTGATTTTCTGGATTGGAGGTTTTACTCCCTTGGCCTGGTTGGCAAAACGGCAAGATAATTCAACGGGACTAGCAGCCCGTCAATTTGGAAAGATCTCCATTTGGAATGTGCCCTTGCTGGCGATTGTGGGAGTTTTTCTTCTCCTGTTGCTTAGCGAGGGTGATTGGGAAATAATCTGGACCGCCTATGGGCAACTCTTTGCCCTAAAGTTTTTAGGATTTATGGGCCTGCTTGGGTTGGCTGCCATGAATAAGTTTCTTTTGACACCTGCCTTACTACGATCAGAGGAAAGGGCATTCGTTTTACTCAGGCTTTCCCTTGTTTTAGAAATGACTGTTGTAGCCGTCATTCTTTTATTAACCGCCTCTTTCACAACCGTGGGACTGGAATAGAAAATCTTGTCAT
>AGAU01000280.1 GCA_000224765.2 SAR324 cluster bacterium JCVI-SC AAA005
TTCTCCATTTAGAGGAACAATTCTTACAGCAAATATGTCACCAGACATGATTGACATCTGCTTTATGCTAACTAAATACTTTCAGGCCGTAGGATTAAATATAAATGCCAAAATGGTTACAAGTCAGGTCTTAACGGCAAGAGCTAAAAGTAATGAAATTCCTTTTAAAGTACACTGGCATGATGAACCAATTTGGTACTCAGGAATCTCGCGAGATTACGATGTTTGTATGAAAGGTGACTGGAGTTGTCAAACAAAGAAATATATGGAAACAAAGGGGCAGGAGGGATACAAGCCACCAGTACATATGGTTAAATACTATGACATGAATGCAGCGAGGATGGCAGTTCCACCAGAATCACCGGAAGGTCAAGAACTATTCAATGGACTATTAAATTGGTTTGCCGAGGGAAATGCTTTGGTATGGCCAATTGGGAAGATCCAAGTACCAAACATATTTAAGAAAAATATTAAAAACATCCCACGTGAAGGTTATCCATACAACCTTGGAATATCAGAATCAGCACTATATGGTTTGTTGAAAATTGAAGAATAATCTAACCGGAGAAGATTTAGAAATGTTTGACGAAGAGTGTAGAATCAAAATGCA
>AGAU01000279.1 GCA_000224765.2 SAR324 cluster bacterium JCVI-SC AAA005
CATCAATGACCCCGCCTATGCCGATATCCTGAATGCACTACGTGAACGTATGCTTAAATGGTATATGGAGACATGTGATGTTGTGCCTCAACTGGAAGATAAACGTTAAAAAGACCGCTCAAATTTTGGAGTGTTGAAGCCTCCAGTGGTGTGTCGAAGAAAAAGATATGAATGATACAAATTGATTCAATTGCTTGAAAACATCGCTCAACAAGTTCAGTGTTCGCAATTGTTGTGACCCAAAGCGATGGTACCCCGTCGGAGTGTCCCAGAGTCACTATTAAGTACAAAGGTAATGAGTAAGCCTTACCCTGTGCTTTGACTTATGTGACGGGCAAACTCTTCATAGCCGATGGCTACGACTATGGCTTTCTGAAGGCTCCAGAGTCACGGGTGTTGGCTAGCTGAAAATGGCTGCCGGAGTCCCAGCTATAGTTGGGTGGGTCGCTTGGTCAGGATGGGTGGGCTATCAGCGCCTGTGGCAGTTACGCCGCCTTGGTTGCTGAAATTGATAATCGAATACGCTTTTCAAAACATTTTGTGATTCTTGGCGATGTCCAACGCCTTGGCCTGCTCGATGCCCAAATAGGCACTGGTAGCGGCTACGCTGTCGTGACCCAGTAACTTCTGCAATGCAACAATGCCCTATGCGGATTCATAATTTTCATCAGCTCTCAGAATTTAGTTCTGGAGCCACCACATAATCTCCAGTGACTGCATCCCAGCGACACCAACTCTGGTTATCTCCACTCCACATAGTCTGAACACGTTTTGAATCTGTTTCACGGAAACGTGATGTCGTTTTCTGTGGAGGCTTCAGTGGTGGTGGCTCCGCACCAAACCAGACCTTACAAATTAGTCTGTCCTTCCCAGTTCGCCAGATTCTTAAATTGGGATGTCGTTGACGAACACAATAATCTGCAGCTTGGCGCAGTTCGTCTGAATCTGGAAGCCAGTCTTGTGGCATCTGCCATTCATCACCAGGCACACAATGATCGACCCAATCAATTACTGATTGAATCAGTTCCTCAGCTTCTTCACTGAGATTGCTAGCTGACTCTAATGATTCCGTTGTTAAAGCAATCCGCGTAGTCGACTGTGTCCCATATCCAGAGTACTTAACGCAGACTCCGCAGAATCAAACTCAGAAGACCAATTTCGGCTATTGTGCGTATTGTGCGTAAACTGCGTAGAGGGCTCTGGATTCCAATTAACCAATTCACGCCAACTCATGTAGCCCTCTTGATCAACAATGGATTAACCAAAATAAGTCAGTAATCCAGGCCATACTACTCGAATATTTTCAAAATTTTCAGAGTTGATATTATTAATTCCCAAGACTGTAGGAAACTAGTGCTTTAATATGCTGGTAGGTGAGTGTCATTGAAATTGTCCTCTGCTCCAATCAAAACAAGTAGGTATGGTTCACCTAGCAGTTCCCATTGAGAGGCTAATTTTATTATTCCTCAGCTTTTTTCTTTTCCGGGGAGAATTGTTCACCTGTTTTGAGGATTTGATGTCCTTTAACCTTCGTAGCTTGTGCTGCGTCATTGAACAAAACAGTATTCATCCGCTTGAGAGATTCTTGATGCATCTCCCATTCAGCCGCGCCGAGTTCTTCTCTGGGCAGGGTTGGCCTGTCAAAATTATTGAATACATCTTGACCACGAACCAGCGCGGCAAAAGTGCGTCCACCTTTTTGTTTGACTTGAGTAGGGATAAAACGCATCGCAAAACCAATTCTTGGAATGTCAGTAGGGTTAGGTTTTGATCCATGGAAAATACGGACATGATGAAGGCTCATTTGACCTGCTTCCAATTCAATTGCCTCTGTTTTTTCCTGAGAAATATCCACTGAAACTTTTTGTCCACGGCTTAACATATTTTCATCACCAAAGGTATCATGATGAGAAACTTGGCCTCTGAGATGGCTCCCAGGTACAACCTCCATACATCCATTCTCCCGGTTGCTAGGTGTAAGGGCTAACCAGGCTGTTACAATCTCAGGTGGTTCAAGGCCCCAATAGGTACTATCTTGGTGCCATGAGACGAAAGAGTTTGTCTTGGGTCTCTTGATAAAAAAACTAGCGGACCATAGGAGAAGATTTCTCCCCAAAACCTGTTCAACTGCATCCAGGATTTGTTCTCTTTGAATTACTGCACAAAGACTTGGGAAGAGTAGGTAAGTATTGGTCCCAAAGGCTCTTGAGGCTTTTTCGGGTTCCTCATGCTGAAATCTTAGAATTTGATCTGCCAAAGCGGCAGCCTCAAAAGGCTTCATGACTGGGATAGGACATGCAAATCCGTTCCAATCGAATTTTGAAATTGGAAACATAGTTTGACCTAAAATTTAATTTCATCCTTAAAACATTGTTTAAAACCAAGTCTATTATTGGTTTTGATTCGACAAATTAGTCAAATTCTGGGATTGACCAGTAATCTTCAAGCTAATCAGCTTTTTCTATGGTTAAATTGAATTGAACCTGGGTAGAATTCAATTCACCATTCACGATTTAATTTTTAAACAGACTCATGGCGAAAATTCAGCAGATTCAACTCCAATTGGTCAACCTTGATCCGAAAGTCAAGCGAACAGATGCGATCCAGTCCTTCGTCACCCAGGAGACTCCGATTCTCTCCATCATTGATGAAGATGGTCAAACAGGAATTGGATACACCTACACCATAGGCACAGGAGGTTCCTCTGTCTTCCACTTGCTACAGGATCACCTGCTGCCTCAATTGATTGGAAGAGATGCTGAAGACATTGAGAGCATTTGGAAAGATCTTCACTTCCAAACACACGCTACAGCCGTTGGAGCCATTACTAGCCTCGCTCTGGCTGCCATTGACACTGCCCTTTGGGATTTGCGCTGCAAGCGGGCTGAACTTCCTCTCTGGAAACTAGCTGGTGGGGCCAAACCCGAAATTCCAGTCTATAGCACCGAGGGAGGTTGGCTCCATATTCCTACTACTGATCTTGTGAAAGACGCCCTCGATCGTAAATCTGAAGGCTTTGGTGGCTGTAAGATCAAAGTTGGCTCTACCCATGTTGCAGAGGATGTAGAACGACTGCAAGCGGTACGTCAAGCGGTAGGAACCACCTTTGAAATCATGACCGACGCCAACCAGGCTTTCACCCAAGATGAAGCTATTCGCCGGGCACGTCATTTTGAGCCGATTGACATCGCCTGGTTCGAGGAGCCTCTACCCGCAGAAGATCTTGGGGGACACATCGAGTTGAATCGTTCCACATCGATTCCCATTGCTGTTGGTGAATCGATGTATCACCCCGCTCACTTTCGTGAATACATGCAGAGAGGGGCCTGCAACATTGTCCAGGTAGATGTAGCCCGCATTGGCGGCATCACCCCCTGGCTCAAGACGGCTCATACTGCAGAGACCTTTCATCTGCCAATATGTCCGCACTTTCTGATGGAACTGCATGTGAGTCTTTGTTGTGCTGTCCCAAACTCGCGTTGGCTCGAATACATCCCCCAGCTGGATGAGTTGACTAACAGTCGCTTACAGATCATCGATGGGATAGCACAGGCACCAAACACTCCAGGGATTGGGATTGAGTGGGACTTAAGTAAGGTGAGAGGACTTTCAAAGCTAAATTTTCAGATCTGAGGAGAGTTATGCAACGCATGGGAATGGTAATCGGGATTAAACCCGAAAAGATTGATGAGTACAAGGAGCTTCACGCCAACTGTTGGCCAGAGATTCTGAAGAGAATTGAAGAAAGCAATATCCGCAACTACAGCATCTGGCTACATGAGGGCGAGCAGCGACTCTTTGGCTATTGGGAGTATCACGGAGATGACTTTGCTGAAGATATGCAGAAGATCGCTGATGATCCGACCACCAAGAAGTGGTGGGCCGTCTGTAAGCCCTGTCAATCACCACTGGAGACTCGTAAAGAGGGAGAACATTGGTCCATGATGGAGGAGGTCTTTTATCATGATCCTAGCTAAAACAGCTTTCTCAGGGTTTAAATTTCAAGAATTTCAAACAAACTGAACCGAGAACAAATCAGGTACATTGCTCAGAGTTTGTTCTTTCAAAAAGAACTTTAAATAATTGATAAATACATAAAAGGAGGTTCATGATACCGATTATCGATACGCATCAACATCTGTGGGACTTGCAGGCCCTCTCACTGGATTGGGTTAAAGGCAACAAGGTCATGGACCACAGCTATCTCATGTCGGATTATTTGGCAGCCTCAAAAGGAACGGGTATTGAGCAAACCGTTTACATGGAGGTTAACGTCAATCCTGAATGTGCTGAGGATGAAATCAAGCAGATGAGCGTCCACTGTGCCTCCAGTGATACTCCGATGAAAAAAATTGTGATTGCTGGGAATCCTTTATCATCAGAATTTGACATCTTTCTGAATAAACATACTCAAAATCAATTTATAAGAGGTTTGAGGTCGGTACTGCATGTTCCCGAGAGCAAACCTGGACATTGCTTACAAGCTAAATTTATCCGTGGAATTCAAGAGTTGGGTAGGAAAGGATTGCTTTTTGACATCTGTATACGTCCTGCAGAACTCCCAGATGCAACCAAACTCGTTACCGCCTGCCCTGAGACAACTTTTGTCATTGATCACTGTGGGAATGCAGATCCACATGTAATCAAAGGAGAAAAAGTCCTTGGAGATGATTACGATGGATCTCCTTTTTGGCACACAGCTGAGGGTTGGAAAGAAGACATGGCTGCTCTGGGGGCCTTACCCAATACTTTTTGCAAGATTTCCGGCATTGTTGCTCGGGCTCAAGAGGGATGGAATGCTGAAACCCTTGCGCCAACTATCAACCACTGCTTGGATAGTTTTGGTGAGCAGCGGGTAATTTTTGGGGGAGACTGGCCAGTTTGTCTTTTTGGGGCTCAGCTAAACCAGTGGGTTGCTGCCTATCGGGAAGTATTGTCAAAACGTAGTAAGTTTTTCCAAAATAAAGCAATGTTCAGTAACGCCATTCAACTCTACCGACTTCATGAGTATTGATGAGGTATGATTTCATTGGAGATATTCATGGCTATGCTGGACTGCTAGAGCAAATTCTTTTTAAGCTGGGCTACCAACCTGAGGGAGAAAGCTATGTGGTTCATGAAGAAGATTGCAAAGTCGTTTTTCTGGGGGATTATATTGACCGGGGTCCTCAGAATCGTAGGGTAATCGAAATCGTCAGAAGCATGACCGAAAAAGGACGGGCTATTGCCTTGATGGGAAATCATGAGTTCAACGCCATCTGTTATCATACCCCTGCGTCATCAGGCAACGATTACCTGCGGCAGCACTCATCCAAAAATACAAAGCAACACCAGGCTTTCCTCAGCGAATATCAAATCGATTCAGAGGAATTGGTAGATACAATATCCTGGTTTCGTAGTTTACCCATTTGGTGGGAGGATCCTGATGTACGAGCTATCCATGCCTGTTGGTATGAACCAGCCCGGGAATTTCTTTTAGAAAATGGGCTGGCAGGTCAGCAAGGTCAGATCATCACAGAAAATTGGGAAATTTTTGTGCAAAATCAGAATTCTGATGATCAAATGAACCCATCTAGAGCCTTGGAAATTTTGATCAAGGGTCCAAAAATGTTTTTAGGAAAGGAAGCCTATTTTGACAATCAAGGTTTTAAGCGCAAGCATGGTAGATTCAAATGGTGGAACGCATCACCCAAAAAATTTGGTGATCTAGTTGCTTTGGGCCGGGAAGGATCTGATAGTCCATTTTCACAGATGCAATTGCATGAACAGCAACAATATCTTTATCCATCTGACAAGAAGATTTTTTTTGGACATTACGCCCAATTTGAGACGGTACTGCAAACGAGGCTCTGTTGCCTGGATCTGAGGGCAGGACATGGTGGGCCATTGTTTGCCTACAGTTGGTCAGGTGAATCATCTTTAACAGAAGCAAACCTTGTTTCAGTTTTTCCCTGAGACGAACCAGCTTGGTTGATCAATAAACTACGACTGATGTTTGATTTTTAAAAAGGTATACTTCACAAAAAACCAGGTAATGACTGCACCACTGAAGGTTGTCAGAAAAATTCCTAGCCAAATTCCATTTAAGCCATAGCTTAACACCTCAGAGAATAGCCAAAAGAGAATTACTGGGGCGTATATCAAACGATAACCCCCCTAAAATCATCCCAAACATTGGTTTTTTTAGTCCCTGTAAAACAACCCCAAAAAATAAAGTTGTGTAGGCTGGCAATAGGACCGCTTCTGCCCTCAGCAAGCTCTCCCCGATATCAAGAATTTCCATACTTTGCGTAAAGAGCCCTAACCAAACCCTTGGAACTGCAAATAAAACTCCTGCACCAATACACATCATCAGTAACGCGATCTTCATACAAATTCGCCAAATTTCTTTAACTCTCCCAAGTTCACCAGCCCCGAAGTTAAAGCCCGTTAACGACAAAGCGGCTACATTGAAGCCTACCGTCGGCAATAATATTACCTGAACAATCCTCGTAGAGATGCCAAAAGCAGCGACGGCACTTTTACAATAATCTGAGACAAAGAACAAAATTACGAAGAAATTTAATGCAATCAACATCATGCTGATCGTAGAGGGCAATCCTTGACGAAGCAAATTCCACAATAAATCCTGTTGGGGTTTGAAGTATTCGACTCTCAATTGCTGTCCCAAGGAAGATTGTCGAACCTTTGTGATTATATAAAGTACAATACCCAACTGAATCAGGATGGTGGTAATCGCAATCCCTTCCACTCCCAAATTGGGAAATGGTCCCCAACCAAACATCAACAAAGGGTCAAGGCAAATATTCACCAGGAAACCATAAATCAGTGCATTGCGATAAGTCTTGGTATCTCCTTGAGCATTAAGTCCAGCATTTCCGGTTAAATTGATGATGAAGGTGGCGCACCCATAAATAAGCCAGTCGATCTAGCTCAGGGCCATCTCCAAATATGACTCCTCTGCACCCATATAACGATAAAGCATGGGAGTGAAAGTCCGACCTAACAGCACCACCAATCCGGAGGCAATCACTGACAAAAGCAGTGCTTGAGCAATCAATCGAACAGCACGCTCATTTTGCTGGGCTCCCAATGCATTTAACACCAGCGCGTTTGTTCCTTGTCCAAGACCTATCCCCAAAGACAATAAGCCCAGAAAAGGAATCATCGACAAAGAAAGTGCAGCAATCGCCTGGGCATAGAGTTGACTATCCCGAAAGGTGTCTACCACATTGAACATGGTGTTGAAAAACCAGCCTACACTTGCAGGAAATGCTATTCGGCCGACGAGGAGAGGGATTGGATCTTTGGCGAGATTCATTAAGCGGTTGTTCAGAAAAATGAGGATTTGATTGAATATATATTCAATTTTCTAAAGAAAAAATTCCTCAAATTTTTCTTATGTATTAATTCTGTGGATTCTCCAAATATGTGATTAAGTTTTCAGATGATATTCTTGGAACTTCAAACTCAAAATTACAATTTGGGTCATTGCCATCTGATCGTGTTACGGATCTCCTCATCTGGCAATTCGCGGCCAAAATAGGCTTCAATAGTAGCATGATCATTCTTGATCAGCGTTTTTTACAAAACACTGTCACCGTATTTTTTGCAATATCTAAGAAATTCAAAGAAACTCCAAACGATCACAAATTGTTTTTACCATTACATCCGCGGGTCTGAGCCACCAGTCATAGGCTGAGAAGATTTCTACTTCAACTGCCCCTTGGAACCCCTCCTTCTCCATCCAGCTTCGGATTCTTCGATTATCAATGCAACCGTCCCCAGGCATACCTCTATCTAACCGTAAATCTTTTGTCTGAGGTAGCCAGTCGGACACGTGTAGGTGGTGAATTCGTGTACCAGCTTGTTGGATCTGATCCTCCAATTCTTGATCCCACCAAAGTGCATAACTGTCTAGAGCAACTTTTAAATTCGGATGAGAGAGGCCGTCCAAAATCTCAATCGCGTCTCTCAAACTCGATATCACCGATCTCATCCCACAAACCATTGGATGAAGGGGCTCCAAAGAAAGACTAACTCCAAGTTTTTCTGCAGCGGGTAGTAGGAATTCTAATTCTGCAAGGACTGCTTCCTTCTGAGATTGAATATCCTTCGAATCAGAAGGCAGTCCTCCCGTGATAACCACTACTGAAGAAATCTCCAATTCAGCAGCTATTTCAAAGATTTGTTGGTTCTTCAGTCTTTGTGATCGATGATCTCCTTCACTTTCAGAATCTATCAAAACCAGAGCACAGAGCGCTTCAGCCCTTACTCCTGAATCCCGTATTGATCGTCTTGCCTTAGTTACACTTACTTCATCCAGCATTGGCTTCCAGAGAACTGTTCTGAAAACTCCATGCCGAGCAAAGCAATCCAAGGATTCGAGAAAATTACACTGTTTGGAAATACAGACCTGATGAATATTTAGATCATTCAGTGTAATTGTTCTTGGAATCAATGTTTTGCTCTTCCACCTGTGACATCAAAAAGTTGCCCTGTTGTAAACGAACACCTCGGACTCGCAACCCAGGCAGTCATGTCAGCAATTTCCTGAACCGAACAAAATCGTCCCATCGGAATTAGATTTTTTTTTTCATTGATATACTCAGGAGACATTCCGGTCAGAAGATCAGTTTCAGTAATCGCAGGCGTTATACAGTTAACTGTAATCTCGGAAGGTTGAAGCTCTCTAGCCAGCCCCTTTGCAAATCCAACAACCCCTGCCTTGGCTGCTCCGTATGCAACTGCTCCTGGATTCCCATCTTTGGCTGCTACAGATGCAATAACGATAATTCTACCATAACCAGTAGATCGTAATTGAGGAAGTACAGACCTGACAGACAGAAAGACCCCAGTTAAATCAACATCCAAAACTTTTTGCCAATCTGACAGGGAATACTCCCAAGTAGGTTTGGTAGGACCGTTGATACCAGCGCTTGCAATCAATCCCTCCAAACCACCAAGAGCTTCAATGCTGGCATAGACACCATTTGCAACAGATGCTTCATCAGTTACATCCACTTGTACACAATGTTCAAATGCACAATCTGATACGATGCCAGCTAAATTCAAATCCCACGCTGAGATCCTCGCACCCAATTCGGCAAATCTTTTACCGATTGCTTTACCAATTCCTTTACCAGCTCCTGTAATAACAAAACGCTGACCATCAAGATCAAAACTCACAGATATCCCGATTCATATGATGTATTGGGTATCCACTGAAGGATATGTCTACCAACTGCAACCAATTCATTGTCTTGATTGATTACCTCAACATCAGCATAAGAACGTTTGCGGGGTAAATCTAATTCAGCAATTTGATAAGTCAAAGTTATTGTATCACCTAAAAAGACCGGTTTTAAAAAACGCACTCGATCATAACCAACTGATACAGGAGTATCTTCGGCCTCGCGAGTATCTGCGATGGCCATTGTTGACACTGTAGACATGAAGCCAACCAATAATGCACCATGTGCCATTAACCTACCGAAGGAAGATTTCTCCATATATTGACGATTAACGTGATTTGGAGAAAAGTCACCAGTAATTCCCGCAAATAAGTACACATCACTTTCAGCAACAGTTTTAGAAAAGGATGTCTTTGATCCAACTTTAACATAAAATTCAGTCATTTTGATGATTCTATTTATACAAAGGTTTTCGCTTAAATTTTTTTATTATTTTATATTCACATTTTTGACAAATATGTGCTTTCCAAACTGGTACAGCTTCATTAACAGTGGAAGGATGCCCAAACATTAAAGCACCAGGTTCTTTCTCAACATCAAATTTCTTTTCACAATAATTACAGATTGGCATAGAGTTATTTCATTAATAAACAGCAATTTGAAAAAACTAAATAAGTTTCTTTAATAAATTAATAGCCTTGGAAAGACCGGCTTCATTTGAAATTTTTCTGTCACCATGTTCAATACTGACAACATCATTGTAACCGGATTTCATTAATGTACTAATAAAGTTCAACCACCACTCTGAATTATGACCGTTACCAAGAGTAC